>NZ_PVBL01000005.1:0-325800 GCF_002968555.1 Neorhizobium sp. T6_25 | reverse complement strand
CGGTGGACCGGCTCATCCTTGGAGTTAAGCGTAAGCTCTGAAATCGACATATGTCCAAGCCCTCTTTCGAGGCTGAACATCAATGATCAAGTGATGATCCGGAAGGTGGGGTCAGGACAGCGCTTACTACCGACACGCAGCCGCTCGATATCGAACAGCAGCTTTCGATAGAGGTCGACGGGCTCGTCCAGGCCAAAGGTTTTGGTGGGCTTTTGCATGCTTTATAGGAGGTTCCGTAGTGTCAGCATTGACCAGGCCCCTCTGGTGCTGAAATTTCTACTGCTTCCCCGTTCTTATGCTTTCCGGCGAGCAAATGTTTAACCGAATTTTGCAGCTTCCCATCCTCTCGGTACATCCCTGCAAAGCGACTTCGTCCGCCTCTTCTGCAGAAGAGCCCATCGCGGACACCCAGTTGTCCGGTTTGATGCCCTCACCAGACCTTCGTGCCACGCTCAAGCACTGGTTCTGAAAAGTCGTGATAGGCTGACAGCCGTCGCCACACATGCGTATAGAGATTTTGGTTGCGGCGGCCGGGTCGATCTGGTTGGCAATAACGTAGATCGTTCCGGTTTTTAAATTGAGCGACGCCGCGCCGAATATTGCCCGGTTTGCCTGTGTGGAGGTTTCAGAAGACTCAGAAGCGATGACCTTGTCTTTCGGCTCAGATTTCACCGGTATTGTTGGAGTCGGTTGGGTTGGAACTGGGGCCGTGACCAATTGGGCGGGGTTTTGTGAAAATAAGTATGTTGCCGCGTCCCTTATCGGAGGGACGAGTGTGATAAGTCCCCCGATAATTGTGATGACCGCTGCCCCGACCTCAATCCTGATTTTGAGCCCTGAACCTCTCCACCAACCGACGCTCACAGAGTTCTCTGGCGCAGCCTTCGCTTGCTTCGGTGGCGTGTCATGCGAGATATAGTCGTCCATGTAATCCCCAAACCCTATCGCAAATTTACATGATGACTGCGAGGTTTCCAGTGATTTCGATGCAACCTCTCGACCGCATCAAGCCTCGATCTTCACCTTCTTGCGCAAAAGGACGCCGATATTCAGACGCTGCTGGCCGGGATTGAGGTGATCGTACCGTTTCTCGACGCCATGTTCCTTGGCGACGGCATACAGCTTGTCGAGATCGAGCTTCCCATCGGTTTTCACCTGGCCGTCCAGCCACTTATTGAATGGTGATGCCGCCGTATTCTTCAACCATGCCGCCCGCTGTTCGGCCGTGATCCGCATCTCAGGCTTCGCGTCGGCCCGATAGGTGCTGCCGGATGAGAAAAGGCCAGGCCTCGTGATCTGGAGTGCTTTGCGGTCGTGCTGATAACCGATGTATTCCATGATCTGTCTCGCAATATGCCCGATATGCTGCTTCACGCGGTCATCGACGACGTCTTCTCCGAATTCCTTGACGAGATACTTGCCGAGCGGCTCGACAGCGACACGTTCCAACTCGGTAGCGGTCTGCATTCGGACAACGCTCACCGGGTGCGTCATGAAAGCGTAAATCGCCTGACCGAGTTCTGACTCGTGCAGTTCGCGAAAATGTTGCGGGTCGTAGGTGAAGCCTTTCAGATCGAAATCGATGTGGTCCACGGCGATTATCCTTCCCTCGTTAATTCGTAGCTATGATATATACATCTGCTATTGATCTGACAAGGGGCGATTTCAACCAGCCTGGAAAGCAAGGCAGCAGTTTCGGCGGTTTCGATCAACCGGCGAACGACCCCGCTCAGGCCGAAGCGATATCGGCTGGCGTCGAATAGAATTGGGAAATTTTCAATCTGGTTGCGGTATGTCTCGATGATCGCAACCAGATTGATTTCCTATGTCACCGTTCATCCAGTTGGCCGCCGCCTTCCGCCTTAAAATTCAACCATCCCTCGTCGCCATCTACGCAGACCACCCTCATAGCCCCGATATCGTTTCCCAAGTCGGAACCGGATATCTCGTACGACATCGGGATCGCCCCGTCGTCATCACCGCAAAGCATACGCTCTATGGTGAGAGCGGGACCGAAGACCCTGGTGAAAAGAGCTTCTTTTGGGACGGGAAGCTTCACTACATCAACTCTGTTCCTCGGCAGATTTTCCAAGAACCGTATTTCGACGTGGCCTCGTTCTTCGCAGACGAACTTGCTACAAAACCTCAGCTGCCCGTGGGCATCGTCGCGCTGCCGAAAACACCGATCCCTCTGGTTACCATCGCCGGATACCTCGCCCGAGACTTCAGACGGAGCGGAAGCACCCTCAAGCCCGCAGTCCGGATACATACCGATAGCAGGATGGGTGCGTCCAAGGGTCAGGGCTTTGTCGCCGTGAGATACACCAGGCGTCGGAATAAAAGCAGTTTCACCGGCAATCGGCTGGAGGCTGTACCCCAACCCTCCGGCCTCTCGGGTGGTCCTATGCTGGACACTTTCAGCCTGCTTTCACCCGATCCCAAGATCATCGGCACTTTCACAGACCTGAAAAATGGTGAAGCTTTCGGCGCAAATTCATTGGTCGCACAGAAACTTTTATCGGCCATGTAACTTTCCTGGGACCTATCATCGAATCTCGCAGACGCCGATGCGCATGCTGTTCTCGATACTGATTTTCGAGAGCATGCATGATCAAAGGAAAACTCAGACTTCGGTCAATGGACCTGCAGCGCCGCGCATTTGCCGGTGAGCCTGTGTCCGTTGACGAGGCCGAGGGCACGTTCGATATCACCGTCACAACCGAAACTCCGGTTTGCACCTGGGTCCCTAAGCCCGGCGCTCTCCCGGACGAATTTGGTTTGGTCGAGTGTGTCGACGCCGATGAGGTGCTTCCAGCCGCCAATATGGATTACAGCCGCGTGCCACGCATGCCGCTGTTAGACAGTCATGATGCTCATAGCACCATCGAGAAGATACTCGGTTTGGTCGAGAACGTCCGTGCCGAGGGTCAGTCGATTGTTGCGAAGGCTACGCTCGCGGCACTCTGTTTGCATACGCGAAGAACTGCAAAGCCAGGAACGACGCGGCTTTCAAGATCGCGAACGAACCGAACTAATTCGGCTGACCGCTGAAGGCATCTCCCTCGGCAGCGATCAACTTACCTTTCAGCACGAAGAACTGCTCCAGCGCCAAGATTTCCAACACCTGCTCGATATAGTGCCGGAACTTGTGATCGAATTTGAAGCTGTCGCCGACGTAGGCGAGAAAATCATATCGCCGCAGTCCGATCTCAAAGATAGATGAAAGATGACGCTGATCGAGATCGACCAGGAGAAGCTGACTATCCCAATGCTCTTCTCGATGTACCAGCTGTCGCAGCGTAAACCTAATAGCATCCGTGTAGTGTTGACTCCCGCATACCGCAGTAAACGCCGCTGCCGCTTCATTGAGGTTCTTGAGACGTTTGTCGCTGACACTGAATTTCGTCATTCCATTACTCCTCACAAAAAAGAACGACCCCGGAGATTTCCGAGGTCGCGCAGACATAACGGTGATTATTCGGGTTTCAAGCTTTTCGCCGAGGAGCTGGCATCGGCGGTCGACGTCTTGCCGGTGGGACCGTAAACCTTCGGACCGGTGGTGCAGGCGGAGTAGGTTCCTCAACAGCCAGCACGGGCATCGCAGTCTGCTTGACCCTAATCTTCTCCCAGTATGCTTCACGGGCTGCCTTTTCAGCGGCTCGCTCGTCGGGGGGCTTTAGAGCCATCTGCTTGCACCGCTCGATTGCTTCCTCATCGGATGCCAATGCATACAGCTTGCCGTTTTTCGGCCAGTTCATGGAGCTGCGAAAGCGGTGCTCGAACAAGCTAATCGCCGCGCAGGATGAAGGGAATGTATTCGCGCTCGATCAAGCCGTTCAAGCTGCTACTCCCATCTGCTCGACCGCGTATGCCTCCAGGAGTCTCAGCCTCAGATCGTCAGGCGTCGACAGCCAGTCCACGCCTTCGAGTTGATAATCGACTAAGCTGTGGTGGTCGAAGTTGAAGACGTCACAAATCTCATCCTTGCTGACGACCCCAGACCGGACCAGTCTACGCAGGCGCGAACGACGTTGTGCTCGGTCATCGAACCCATCAGACAATGCCCAGCGGCCCGTCCGTGTCGCGACCCAGGATGTGCCTTCAACGTCAGCGAGACATGACGCCTGCCACAGCCACTGGCACTCGAATAGCTGGTCGCCGTTGTCATCGAGCACGAGAAACGCTGGCTTCAGCTGCGACTTTGACCGGCGCTTTACCCATTCGACGGCGACCGCGAAATAGTTGTCTGGCGAGATCGTGCGGTCTTCCTATGGGATAGTCGGCCAATTTGTTTATTTCACCGCCGAAAATCATGATCAAGCTCTCAGATAACGAGAAGTCAGGGACCTTCAACATGAGATTTATTTTCGCACTTATCCAAGCAGTCATCCGGTTTATGGCCGCAAGCTTGAGCGCAGGCACCGCCTTTTTAGATTGGCTTGCTAGTCGTTTGTCTGGAGGCGGCGCTGGTGCTCCAGCCGCTCCCGTCCCGAATCTGGAGATGGCACTACCAGAACCCGAGCGTCTCCAGCGGGCAGAGGACTTAGCCGTCGGCGAAGTCAAAGCAGTCGACAATCTGATGACACGCAGCCCTGCGCAACAAGCCCAGATTTTTGCGAGCATGGACAAAGACGACCGCATCCTCGCAGACCTGTCACTGCTACGGCCGGAGCAGATCGACTGGTTGGTCGGCTTGCACGAAGACCAACTACGGATCGTTGCGGAGGCCTCCGAGCGGAGAGTAGCTGACGCGCTGACTGGGAAGCCTCAATCGCTGACGGCGATCCTGTCTGTCGGTCAGCCAAAACTAAACGATGCGACGACCCTTGCTCATCGCTTGGCAGCAAAACGGGCGAGCCAGCTCTCGCCAACTCACCCGCCCGCATACGGTCTACAATAAGTTAAGCAGCTTTAGAAAAGCGGCGGCCTATTTCGATCAGTTGCCGCTTTTTTTCGTGCCGCAGCGCTCGGACGCAATCGTCGACGCGGTCCGGATGCTCCTGCAGGAAATGGTGAAAGCGGTATCGAGCTTCGGCTTCCAGCTCGTCCGCTTCGACTGCAGCGTGAAAAGCACTCATGTCGGCCATCTCCAGTTCATTCTCACGGTCGTGCGCATCAAATTTTACTTCGTCGGACAGTTCTTTCACCGACCGAAAGCCTGTGATCATATAGACCTCCTTCGTCGATAAACGCTGGGTGATCCACAAGTCGATAGCTTCGATAATATCCATTATGCAGCAACCTTTGCAGCCAAGCGGCGAGCCGATTCATAGTGAGTGCGGGCCGTGACTTTGAGACGCTCGTTCTCGGCTTTCAGGCGCACGATTTCAGCTGCCTGGTTTTCTGCCAGCTGCATCAGAGTTTCGGAGTAGGCGATAGCGGCGTCGAGCTGACTACGGAGAACGTGACTGTTGTTGCTTTCGCGAGCCTGCCGCATGGCCTGGATGCCACTCATGTGAGCGTTGACGGCACCAGCTGCGAGCATCGTGAACATCGCACCGGTCTGCGCCACGACGGCGGTAGCAGGATCGCGAGAAGTAAAGATGTTCGACATGACAGGCTCCTGATCGTTTGCACGCACAGGATGAATCCCGGCGGTGAAGAACATATTAATTTCGTTATTAAACTCAATGACCTAACGCCGGAATTCTGACAATAAAACAAAATAAAATCATAGCACTGTTACAAATCGGGGGCAAACTTCCTGCCCCCGATTTGTAACAGTGCTACCTGGAGTTAAGCCTATAATGGATGAGTTCTGGAATTAGACCTTTGGAGAACTTATTCGTTATCGCGGTGGCTTTCCAACGATCCAGCGATTACCGCCTTTGCTGCCGCATTTCCGGCACCTGAGCTTGGGAGCAGCGTGCTGATCACTGACGACGGATATCGAGCTTCAAGCCAATCACGATCTACCCAACCCTCGCGTTCGCATCGGCTGCAGCGGCCGCCGACCAAGGCCCAGGAGTGGACATCTCCGAAACGGCCGATAGCGACGTCTTCTAAGAGAGCGACTTCCTTCGGCCTGTCGACGATCACAGGCGGGTCAGGCATGCGGGTCAGGTCAATGCTGCGGCGATGTTTCATAAAAGGGTTCACACTCCCGTCTAAACGGAATGTGTTCCTATTTTGTTCTAATTTTGATGAGAGTCAAGACGCCTCGTTGACCGTCATGCCTGTTCCGGCCTCATGACCGGCATAACATTGGGAAAAGTCGCCACCTGCTCCTCGATTTCGGCTTCAGACGGCAGCGGTATCGGCAGCCCGGCATCGCCAAGGTAGACCAGCAGCGCAGCGTGATCTCGGATTTTGAGCGAGCGAACGGCAACGGCGGACGAAATCTGTCCGTTAAAATAGAGGACCAGTGGATGTGTGTCGGGGCGCTGAATCATTTCTCCGGCTCCCAGCGATATCGCTCTGGATACCTATCGATACGCTCCTGGGTCAGCGGCGTATGACCGCGTTCCTCAGCGATCTCGTATTCGGCCCGGGCTATCAGCAGCTGCTCATAAAAATCAATCTCGTCCGGATGCGCGGCTTCCATAAATGCCGTTTGCTCGGCCGCAGTGCTGTCAAGAAATTTCTCATACAAATCGAGATCACGGAGCCGGAAGCCCGGTCCGGTCGGCATGCGCTTAATCCGCAAATTTCGATTTACAACGTCGTGATGCTCGTCGAAGTCTTCGTTGATTTGTATCAGCAGGCGTTCTTGTTCAGGTGTCATTTGCCCTTTCATCAGACTGCCTTCAGGATCGGTTTAAGGTCGATTCCGTCAGGGATACGGATGTGCCTGGTAAGCTGCGGAACGTCGCGAAACTCTTTGTCACCTCGGACCTTAACATCCTGGGAGATGCGTTGCGTATGGCAATGAGGGCAGCCTCTCAACGTTGTCTCAGTCTGCACCGTCCCTTTGACGATCTTCTCGCCTTTTCCGGGCTGCCACTTCATCAGCTGCTCGAAGTGCGGGCCATCGACCGGGACTTCAAACAGGTTGTCGTAGTATTTGGAAAAGTCTTCCTGGGAAGAAAACATTTGCTGCTTCTTTGCCAGGGTGCGGAGATATCGTCCGCACTTCTCGCAGACGGGATACACGCGAAGCATAAGCCACACGAACACTCCGCCGACGATAAATCCAAGGAACTGAATAAACGCCAGGATACGACCATAGTCGCCAATATCTCCAGTGTTTGTTCCCGCCCTGCCGATCCGCAGACTTGTGTGGCTTAGATAGACATCAAGGTACTCGCTGAAGCTGACGACATCCGACGCCATCTGCCCATCGCCCAGGTCGAGCAGTCGATATTCGCCGTAGTAGATAGCTGTCTGAGCCAGGGCAGCGACGATCAGGATTTGGATCAGGATTAGCGCGGTCGGTCGCGTGTGAAACAGCAATGCCCCAAAATAATAGCCACTCGCAGCGGCCGCGCCGCAGAGAAGAGCGCCCGCTGGAACTACAACGAAGAAGCTCAGTGTGAAGAAGTTGAAGCCTGTGAAATGGTTGACTGCAACGACCGCGACGACCGTCAGCAAAAACGTCGCAATCCCGAAGACGGAGACGCCAAAATTTCCTGCAATATTCTTCATGTGTGCCCCCTCATTATCCCGGTTGCATCATGCACGGCAGACCACCAGAATCAATCGGTCGTCCCGACGTCTTCAAGGATCACGATGCTCTGGTTTCCCACTCTCTCTAGAAATGATTTCCGCTCTGTCATTGCCGACAGCGATCAGCAGTCGACAGGCAAATGGCTGGTGCCGATCTTTGTCCCAGACATCGGCCGCGTTTGGGAGGAACTCGAAGACGCAGCAGTCGAGGGTAGGCTCCTCGCCGCCAAGAAATCGACACCTCACCTACGGAAGCAGATTGGCCATGAACTCGTCTGTGTTTACTGCCGGTCGTCGGATGTCGATGCAGTCACGGAAACCCTTGCCGTCCTGCGCGAAATCGGGATCACGGACGAGCTGCTCTACAAGAGCGACCGTGCGACCGCTGATGGCAGAGATGAATACCTTTACAGCTCTGACGATTTTGAGAGCCCGGCTTTGAAACCGTCTTGAGATTTCCGCCGACGGATCAACCATCGTTCAGTGTCGTCCCAGCGCCTCCATCTTCTGCGCTGGTCGGGTGCTCGATTCCGAGATGGATAACAGGGTCGAGCGTATCGAGGTGTCAGAGCCCGTAAACAGCAGGATGTTTTTTAGTGCTGCTTACGGGGTCTGACACCAACGACATGACCAATCTTGATTTATGCGGACGGTAGCTCAGTCTGGTAGAGCGAAGGCCTGAACGGCCTGGATATAGCGGTAACGGCGTGACTGCTCGGACGCTGCAAGGTAGCAATTAGTCACCGCTAAGTGCGCTGGTTCGATTCCAGCCTCCGCGCCACACTTCAAGCTGCCGCATCATCGGCAATCGCTTTTTCAAGCTCGCCTTTATTCAACATGGCCGAGATATCGAGTTGACCTTCCTTGAAGAAGTTCTCTGGAAAATTGATGTGGTTCACCTTCGACACCCTGGGATGTCCAGCAATGAAATCGGTTCGCTCCTCGACAGTGATTTCGTACGTGCCTGGCGGCAAAAGATCACGACCTACGCTCGGAAGTTTGAACGGATGCTGAAAAGTGACCCACTTCGAATATGTTTTGATGTCACGCATGGCACATACCTAAAGTTGAGGTCCGATCGAAACGTAAGTTATCGGTGAAAGCAGCATCGCGACAGCTCGAAAAATAACTGTCGGGATTTCTGTCGGGTCCGCCAATTTAGGGCAGAAAAGCACTCGCAAAAATTCGGGAAAAAGCGAGCAAAATCAAGCTGGTCGGAGTGGAGTGATTCGAACACTCGACCCCCACGTCCCGAACGTGGTGCGCTACCAGACTGCGCTACACTCCGTGACCAGCGGCGCCTCTATAGACCAGCATTTTTCATTGTACAAGCGCCGCCCATGAAAAATATGCGACAGCATTGCGATCGCCAGCAACCCGGCTACGGAAAGGCGGAAAACCTGGGCGTTGCAAAAAAGCGGCGCAGGACAAAATTGATGTCGGCGGGCGCTCATCGCCTCGCGAAGCCTGACAAAAATCTGTTACGTGCAGTCTCGAAAACCTTGCCTCCCAGGCACAACAGAAGACATGAAGGATTTTTCAGGATCATGAGCCGCCGCGTCATCGCATCGACTGCCCTTTTCGCGCTCGCCCTTTCGGCCTGCACCACCGTCAGCGTTGCCAGCAATCCGATCGAGACCCGCTGGGTGGGTCATTCGGCCGGCGAGTTCTTCGCGAAATTCAGCCCGCCGATCAGCGATATCGACGAGGGCTCCACGACCGTCTATACTTGGCGTGGCGGCTATAACCGCATCAAGCAGCAGGGCGGCCGCACCGCCAGCGTCAGCTGCACCGCCAAGATCACCGTCTCCTCCAGCTACGTGATCCGCGACATCACCATCATCTCCGATCGTCCGGGCGCCAACGGCCCGAGCTATTGCACGGAACTGCTGACCGCCAGCTGAGGCGCGTCAGCCCGCGCAAGCGGACGACATAAGTCATGAAAGCCGCCGGCCGCCGCCCGATAGGGTAAGGGCCGGCGGCAATTTCCGAATGCACCGCAGCGAAAGCGATGCTAGATCTCACGAGCGCCTTGAACAGTTTAAACGACGCGATCAGAGGCCCGGCGCAGAACGGCAATGCCGCGACGGCCGTCATCGAGATCGCATCAGGCGCAGAGGCACGGCATGGCGGAAGACATTACCTTCGACATGGAATTCACCCCTTCCTATGGCGTGCCGGTCAGTGTTGCCGAAGGCGTGCAGCGGCTGACCGTCAACAATCCGTCGCCGTTCACCTTTCACGGCACCAATAGCTACATCGTCGGCGGTTCCTCGGTCGCGGTCATCGACCCCGGGCCCGAGAACGAGGCGCATTTCGAAGCGCTGATGGCGGCGCTGAAGGGGCGCGAGGTCACCCACATCTTCGTCAGCCACACGCACCGCGACCATTCCCCGCTCGCCCGCCGGCTGCGCGAAGAAACCGGCGCGGTCACCGTCGCCGAAGGGCCGCACCGGGCCTCGCGGCCGCTGCATGCGGGCGAGGTCAACCCGTTCGCGGAAAGCGCCGATAGCGGTTTCGTGCCCGACATCGCGGTTGCCGACGGGCAATTGATCGAGGGGGACGGCTGGGCGTTGACGGCCGTGCATACGCCCGGTCACACGGCCAACCATTCCGCCTTCGGGCTGGAAGGAACCGGCGTGCTGTTTTCCGCCGATCACGTGATGGCCTGGGCAACCACGATCGTCGCGCCGCCGGATGGGTCGATGGCGGATTTCATGGCTTCGATCGAAAAGCTGCTGCCGCGCGAGGACCGCATCTTCTTTCCGGGCCATGGCGGTCCGGTGAAGGAGCCGGGCTCGTTCCTGCGGGGGCTTCGCACCCATCGGCGCATGCGCGAACGGGCCGTGCTGGAGCGCATCAAGGCCGGCGACCGGCTGATCCCCGACATGGTCAAGGTGATCTATGCCAGCACCGACCCGCGCCTGCATGGGGCAGCTGCCCTTTCCGTGCTCGCGCATCTGGAAGACCTGGTCGAGAAAGGCCGTGTGCTGACCGAAGGCCCGCCGTCGCTTGCGGGTGCTTACTGGCCGGCCTAGTTCCCGGCTATCCCCAGAAGTTCGGTATCGAGCCGGTCGAGGAAATCCTCGGCAATGGCTTCGCTCATTCCAAGGTCATGCGGCCCGTATCGCGAGGCGACACGGATATCGACGGAAGTCGTCTCGGCGTCTTCCCGCAGCCGGATCACCAGGTCGAAACGCAGGCCGAAAACCAGGGTGCGGGTCTCGCCCTGCAGCAGGACATCGCCGGCATTGACAAAAACCGGTGCGAGCGAGGGTTCCGGGCGCGGCAGCGGGATCGGCGCCACGTCGGGCACCGGTGCCTGTTCGTCCTGCGGCGCGGGACGCTGGGCGATGTCCGGCGCGATCAGTTCGACGCCTTCCTTCTTGGTGATCGCGATCCGGGCGGAAAGCACCGCCTTCTGCACACCCTGATAGACGCGGTCGAGGGCGCCCTCGTAACGCCTGCCGGTGAGGCCGGGATAGGCGGCGAACTGCACCCGCCGATCGGCAGGCGTAAGGATCGTCGAGCGCGGCAGCCATTTCTGGCCGGCCTTCGGCTCGGCTACCCATGGCGGCGGGTCGGCAATATCGGTGGAAATGTCGAAGAGCGGCGGCAGGGTGTAATAATAGAAGGCGCCGGTCGCCACCACGGCAAGCGGGACACCGGCATAGATCAACCCTTTCGTCGCCGCGACGCCACCGGTTGCGCCGACCTGCCAGAGCCGGATCAGGCCAATCAGCGACAGAGGCACCGAAACGGCGGCAATCGCCGCCGAGAGGAACAGCAGCGCCAGGAAATCCGGGGTTGTGAGCGGGCCGAAACGATGGCCCAGCGCGGCGATGACGAACAACGCCAGCGCCGATAGGGCCAGCCTGCGGGCCGTATAGGCCGAATGGGAAACGGGCCGGACAAAACGGACGGGCATGGGATCGGCAAAGGCTCCATGGCAAAAGCGCTTGCTCCTGTGTAAAACAGCTTCGCCCGGAATGGAATCCCAAGGTTGCAGCCCGGCCGAATGAAAAGGAGTTCATGTCATGCGCCCTCACCGCCTTCTCCTCGTCGCCTCGCTTATTGCCCCGCTGGGCGCCCTGCTGGCCGGCTGCCAGACGATGACCCCGGAGGAACGCCGCGCGGCGGACGAGACCACCTGCGCCAGCTACGGCTTCAGGCGCGGCACGGATGCGATGGCGCGCTGCATGCTCGACATCGAACTCGACCGCCGCGCCGAAGGCCGTTCGATGCAGTCCCGTGCCGATGCGATGATGTGGCGGCCGATGGTGGTCGAGCGCCGGGTGATCGTCGAGCGGCGCTGAGCCATTGGAGACAATCCCAGCGCTGCGGATCACCATCGCCTGACATGCCGGGTGGTCATCCCTTCCCCTCGATCACCGGCGGTATTGCAGCTCGATCTTCACGCCTTCCGGGCCGTAGACGAAGATCTGGCCGATGTCGGTATCGGGTATGGCGTCGTGTTCGAAGCGGTAACCCGTCGCCGTGATCCTCTCGACGGCCGCGTCGTGATCGTAAAAGCCGAAAGCCACATGGTTGAACATGCCGGGCGGAAAATCTTCGTCACGGGTGACCATGCTCAGGTGAATGAAGGGATGGCCGTCCAGATAAAGCCAGCGGCCCGGATCGGAAAAGGGCGGCCGGTAGCCTTCCTCGGCCCCGAGCACGCTGCCCAGGAGCGCGATCATCGCGTCGGCGTCGCGCGTATGAATATTGACATGGTCCAGGCGCGGCATGTTTTCCTCCCTGTCGCTCTTGGCGGGGAAGATAGCATGGCCAAGCCGCTGTCCTAACCCTCACCGGCAGAAACGAAGATGGCCGGCTTCAGAAGTTCTTCATGTTGTAATGGGGAATTCCGACGTCGAAGAACTCTTCCCCATAGGTCTTGAAGCCGAAACGTTCGTACATGGAGATCTTGTCGCTCTGGGCCGCCAGATGAAAGCGGTTGTCCCGCGCTTGCCCGTGGGCCTCCATGGCGGCGCGGATCATGGCGCTGGCGACACCCTTGCCGCGCCACGGGCTGGTGACCGCGACCCGGCCGATCTTGACGCAGTCTTCCGCGTAAATGACCCGCAGCGTGCCGCAGACTTCACCCGAAACGACGGCCACGAAGTGGAAGGCGGTCAGGTCGTCGGCATCGAATTCCATGTCGGCCGGCACGTTCTGCTCGACGATGAAGACCTCGCGGCGAAGGCGGAAACCCTCGTTGCAGAGCGTGCTGAAGACGGGCACGGCGAGAACGGTAACCTGGTTCATCCCTTCCTCCTTTCGATCGCCGCCTGGGCCGCGGCAAGGCGGGCGATGGGCACGCGGAAGGGTGAGCAGGAGACGTAGTCGAGGTCGGCATCCTCGCAGAAGCGGATCGAGGCGGGGTCGCCTCCATGTTCGCCGCAGATGCCGAGCTTGAGGTCGTTGCGGGTCCGGCGGCCACGCTCGGCGGCCATCTGGATAAGCTCGCCGACGCCGTCGAAATCGAGCGAGATGAACGGGTCGTGCTCGATGATGCCCTTCCTCTGATAGGTGGGGATGAAGGCCGCCGCATCGTCGCGGGACATGCCAAAGGTGGTCTGGGTCAGGTCGTTGGTGCCGAAGGAGAAGAACTCGGCCGTCTCGGCGATGACATGGGCGCGGATGGCTGCGCGCGGCAGCTCGATCATCGTGCCGGCGAGATAGGCGATCGGAACGCCGGTTTCCGTCGCGACATCCTCGGCGACACGGTCGATGACGCCCTTCACATAGTCCAGTTCCTTGCGCAGGCTGACGAGCGGCACCATGATTTCCAGCTCGACCGGTTCGCCTGTCAGCTTTCCGGCCTCCACCGCCGCCTCGAAGATGGCGCGCGCCTGCATTTCGGCAATCTCGGGATAGGAGATCGCCAGCCGGCAGCCGCGATGGCCGAGCATCGGGTTGAACTCGTGGATGGCGTCGATGCGGCGGGCGAGGAAGGCCGGCGGCATCGCCATCGCCTTGGCGACCTCGGCGATTTCGGCTTCCGTCTTCGGCAGGAACTCGTGCAGCGGCGGATCGAGCAGGCGGATCGTCACCGGCAGGCCGTGCATGATCGAGAACAGCTCGATGAAATCCGAGCGCTGCATCGGCAGGAGTTTTCCGAGCGCTTCGCGGCGGCCCTTCTCGTCCTCGGCGAGAATCATCTCGCGCATGACGTGGATGCGGTCGCCCTCGAAGAACATGTGCTCGGTGCGGCAGAGGCCGATGCCTTCGGCGCCGAAGGAGCGGGCGGCGCGGGCGTCCTGCGGCGTATCGGCGTTGGTGCGCACCGTCATGCGGCGGGTTTTGTCGGCCCAGGCCATCAGCTTGCCGAAATCGCCGGAGAGTGCGGGCTGGATCATCGGCACCGCGCCCTTCAGCACCTGCCCGGAGGAACCGTCTATCGTAACCGTGTCGCCGCGCTTCAGCGTCACGCCGGCGCCGATCAGGAGTTCGTTGCGCAGGTCGACCCTCATCGAGCCGGCACCGACGACGCAGGGGATGCCCATGCCGCGGGCGACGACCGCGGCATGACTGGTCATGCCGCCGCGGGTGGTCAAAATGCCTTCGGCAGCGTGCATGCCGTGGATGTCTTCAGGGCTGGTCTCGATGCGCACCAGGATGACCTTGCGGCCTTCGTGCTCCGCCTCGACCGCCTCTTCGGCGGTGAAGACGATCTCGCCGGTGGCGGCACCCGGGGAAGCCGGCAGGCCGGACCCGACCACGTGGCGCTCGACGCGCGGATCGATGGTCGGGTGGAGAAGCTGGTCGAGCGAGGGCGGCTCGATGCGGCAGACCGCCTCTTCTTCGGTGATGACGCCCTCCTCCACCATGTCGACGGCGATCTTCATCGCCGCGCGGGTGGTGCGCTTGCCGGAGCGGGTCTGCAGCATCCATAACTTGCCGCGCTCGACGGTGAATTCGAGATCCTGCATTTCGCGGTAATGGGCTTCCAGCCGGTCGCAGATCGCCTTGAACTCGGCGAACGTTTCCGGCATCAGCTTTTCCATCGACGGCTTGTCGGAGCCGGAAGCGATACGCCCTTCCTCGGTGATCGATTGCGGCGTACGGATGCCGGCGACGACATCTTCCCCTTGCGCATTGACCAGAAACTCGCCGTAGAGCGCCTTGTCGCCGGTCGAGGGATTGCGGGTGAAGGCGACGCCGGTCGCCGAGGACGAACCGAGATTGCCGAACACCATGGTCTGGACGTTGACGGCCGTGCCCCATTCCTCCGGAATGCGGTGGAGCATGCGATAGGTCATGGCACGCGGGTTCATCCAGCTCGAAAAGACGGCGCGGATGGCGCCCCAGAGCTGCACATGCGGATCCTGCGGAAAGCTGGTGTCCAACTCGTCCTCGATCATCCTCTTGTAGAGGCTGACGACGTGCTGCCATTCGACGGCGGAAAGATCGGTATCGTAGTCGTGGCCGAGTCGGGCCTTCTCGTCCTCGAGTATCTCCTCGAAAATCTCGTGGTCGAGGCCCATGACCACATCGGCATACATCTGGATGAAGCGGCGGTAGCTGTCCCAGGCAAAGCGCGCATCGCCGGCGTCGTGCCCGAGCGACTGCACCGTTTCGTCGTTGAGACCGAGGTTGAGGACGGTATCCATCATGCCGGGCATGGATGCCCGGGCGCCGGAGCGCACGGAAAGCAGCAGCGGCTTCGTCTTGCCGCCGAAGACGCGGTCCGTCAGCCCTTCGATCGCGGTTATGCCTTCGAGGACCTGCGCCTTCAGGTCGTCCGGAAGCGTCCTGCCATTCTCGAAATAGAAAACGCAGGCATCGGCAACGATGGTCAGTCCTGGAGGAACGGGCAGGCCAAGGCTTGCCATCTCGGCGAGATTGGCGCCCTTGCCACCCAGCCGCTCGACATCCGTGGCGCGGCCCTCCGCCTCGCCACCGCCGAAGCGATAGACCCATTTCGACATTGCTGCTCTCCACCCGTCGCAGTCTTTTGCGCAATAACTACAAGTTTTATGACGGTTTGGAAACGGATCTAGGCAGGAATATGTTGCGTCGCAACAAGAGCGGCCGGATACAGGCGTCAAATCGACCTGGCAGCGCTGGAAAACAAAGCTTTGCGGGGCCGGATCACAGGCGGCCCCGCAAAGCTTTCCGCCCGGGACAGGAAACCCGGACGGGGGGTAGGAAACTTTGAGCTGGACTGCGAAGCGTATGGACGCTCAAGCGCGTTCCAATTCCACGGTCCACAAAATAACAATAGTCAGAAAATTACATCCCCCATATGGGTGATTCTACGTAGGTCGCAGGTAGTTTACCCCCGGATGCAGCTTTAAAAATTGATGCTAGTCAATGAATTGACGTAAATCACGTCGCTAGAGAATGCAACTCGCAACAACGGCACCCATTCAGCTCGCCTCGCGCAGAAGCTCCGCGGTCTGGAGATCGACGGAAACGAGCTGGGAAACGCCCTGTTCGCCCATCGTCACGCCGAAAAGGCGGTTCATGCGGGCCATGGTGATGGGATTATGGGTGATGATGATGAAACGGGTCTCGGTCGATGCCGCCATCTCGTCCATCAGATTGCAATAACGTTCCACATTGTGATCGTCGAGCGGCGCATCGACCTCGTCCAGCACGCAGATCGGCGCCGGATTAGTGAGGAAGACGGCGAAGATCAACGCCATCGCCGTCAGCGCCTGCTCGCCGCCTGACAAAAGCGTCATGGTCTGAGGCTTCTTGCCCGGCGGGCGGGCGAGGATTTCAAGACCGGCCTCGAGCGGGTCGTCCGATTCGATCAGCTGCAGTTCCGCCGTGCCGCCGCCGAAGAGATGGGTGAAGAGCCGTTGGAACTGCTCATTGACCACGTCGAAGGCGGCCAGCAGCCGCTCCCGGCCTTCGCGGTTGAGGCTCTGGATCGCACCGCGCAGCTTGCGGATCGCGTCGATCACGTCGGCGCGCTCGCGCATCAGGTTGTCGAGCTTGTCGGAAAGCTCCTTCTGCTCTTCGTCCGCGCGCAGGTTGACGGCACCGAGCCTTTCGCGCTCCATGCGCAGGCGGTCGATCTCGCGCTCGATCTCGCGGACGTCCGGCAGCGCCGAGTCGGGCTTCAGGCCGGCCAGCCGCAGGACCTCGTGGGGCGCGACATTGAGCGCCTCGCGGATGCGGTTCTCGCTCTCATGGCGCTTCTCGGCAGCCGAAACCAGACGCTCCTCGGCACGGCCCCGCTTTTCGCGCACCTCGGCCAGTTCGGACAGCGCGACGGTGGCAATCCGGTCAGCCTCGCGCTGATGGGTTTCCGCTTCGGCCAACCGGTCGGCGGCGGCGCGGCGAGCCTCTTCCGCCTTCTGCAACTCGGTCAGCAGCGCGCGGCGCTTGTCGTCGAACTCCTCGGGCGCAGCTTCGAGATCGGCGATCTCCTCGCGGGCCTCTTCCTCGCGCTCTCTGAGGCTGGCGATATGATCGGCGGCGCTCGCCGCCCGGGCCGTCCAGGAGGCACGCTCCTGGGCGATCGCTGCCAGGCGCCGCTTGCGAGCTTCGGTCTCGCGGCTCAGGCCCTCGTAACGGGCGCGCGCTTCGGCGAGCAGGCCGCGATCGGTCGCGACAATCGCCTGCTGATCGCGCAGCCGGTTGTCGAGATCGGAAATATCGGGTGCATCCTCGAGCTCGATGCGGGCGTTTTCTTCCTGGACGCCGAGATCCTCGATCTGCGTCGTCACCTGGTTCACCGCCTCGCCGGCCACGTCGCGGCGGCGCATCAGGTCGCCGGCTGCACGTTCGGCGGCGGCCAGCGCATCGCGGGCTTCGGACAGCTGGCGCGCGCCGATACGGGCGCGATCGCGGGCGACGGTGAGGCGCCGTTCGGCGGAGGTGATTTCGGATGCGGCGGCGGCGAGCGCCACTTCAGTTTCGGACAGAACGATGCGCGCTTCGTCGATCTCGGCTTCCAGTTCCGAGAGCCGGTTCTTCTGGGATAGGCGCAAGGCAGCCGCACCCGGCGCCTCGGAGCCGGTCACGTGGCCGTCCCAGCGATAGACGGCGCCTTCGCGGGTCACCAGGCGCTGGCCGGGCCGCAGCAGGCGCATCATCCGCTGGCCCTCCGCCGAAGCCACGACGCCGATCTGGGCAAGGCTGCGCGACAGTTCCGGCGGCGCGGTGACATGCGCGATCAGCGGCTGGGCGCCCTGGGGCAGGCCGGGATCACCGGAACCGTCGCCATTCACCGACCAGTAGGTCGGAGCCGAGGCATCGACCGGGCTTTCGAGGTCGTCGCCAAGCGCTGCACCGAGGGCCGCCTCGAAACCACGATCGACGCGGATCATGTCGGCGACCGCGACGAAATCCCCCGACGTGGCACCGGCTGCGAGCATTTTCGAAATGGTGCGGGCCTCGGTCTCCAGCGCATTGAGCGCAGAGCGTGCAGCCTCCACCGGGCCGCGGGCCATCAATTCGGCCGAGCGGGCGGCGGAAAGTGCCGCCTCCACGTCTTCGACCGCGATCGTCGCGTCCTCGACGGCGATTTCCGCCGCCTCGACCGCTTCACGCCTTTCGGCCGGATCGTCGAGGGCGGATAGCCGTTCGTTGATGGCGTCAAGCTCGCCCGTGGCATCGCCAAGCTGCCGGTCGAGGCGCTGGCGGCGCTCTGCGAGATCGCGGATCAGCCGTTCGAGCTGGTGACGCCCGGCGGCTGCCTCGGCGCGCTCGGCGGTGATTGCCGAAAACAGCGCTTCGCTCGCCGCAAGCGACGCCGCGGCAGCCTCGAAAGTCTCGCGCATCTCTTCGGCTTCGGAGCCGGAATCGGCGAGCATGTCGTTGAGTTCGGCCTCTTCCTCGCCGAGCTTTTCGAGGAAGGCGGTATTGTCGGCGGCGAGCCGTTCTTCGCGGCCGATATCGTCGCCGAGCTGGACGAGCCGGCGGGTCAGTTCGTCCCGGCGCTTCAGCAGGCGGTTTGCCTCTTCCTCCAGCTGGCCGCGGGCGATCTGCAGGCGCTGCAGGGCGGCACCGGCCTTCGCCTCCTCCTCGCGCAGCTCCGGCAGCTTGAGGCTGGCGATCGCCTGTTGCTTGGCGGCCTCCATCTGCGCCTGCGCCTTTTCGGCAACGACGCTGGTTACCTGATTGAGCGCGCTTTCCGCCTCGCCTTCCGCCTCCTTGGCCTGCACCCAGCGGATATGCAGGAGCATCGCCTCACGGGCCCGGATATCGGCCGACAGGGTCTTGAAGCGGCTCGCCTGGCGGGCCTGACGCTTGAGGCTCTCGATCTGGCTTTCGAGCTGCGAGAGCACGTCGTCCAGACGTTCGAGATTGCCTTCGGCGGCGCGCAGCCGCAGTTCCGCCTCGTGGCGGCGCGAATGCAGGCCGGAAATGCCGGCCGCCTCTTCGAGCAACTGGCGACGCGCCTGGGGTTTTGCCTGGATCAGTTCGCCGATGCGGCCCTGCCCGACCATGGAAGGCGAGCGGGCGCCGGTCGAGGCATCGGCAAACAGAAGCTGCACGTCCTTGGCGCGGGCTTCCTTGCCGTTGATGCGGTAGACGGAGCCGGACTCCCGTTCGATGCGACGGGTCACCTGGATTTCGTCGGAATCGTTGAAGGCGGCAGGTGCCGTGCGGTCGGAATTGTCGAGATAGAGGCCGACTTCGGCGGTGTTGCGGGCCGGCCGGTTGCCGGAGCCCGAGAAGATCACGTCGTCCATGCCGGACGCGCGCATGTTCTTGTAGGAGTTTTCTCCCATCACCCAGCGCAACGCCTCGACGAGGTTCGACTTGCCGCAGCCGTTCGGGCCGACCACGCCGGTCAGCCCGCGCTCGATGATAAATTCCGTCGGTTCGACGAAAGACTTGAATCCGAGAACGCGCAGCTTGTTGAACTTCATGCCGCGCCCCTCACCTTCCCGTCAGGGAAGGCGTGCTCACAACAGGCTGTCGATGAGCTTGGACATGGATTCAACAGACATATCTCCCGAATACTTCTTGCCGCCAATCAGGAAGGTCGGCGTGGAATTGACGCCAAACTCGTCCGCGCCCCTCTTAACGACGGCGTTCACTTCATCGAGAAGCTTCTGGTTCGTCAAGCAGGCCTCGAAAGTCTGCTGTGAGTAACCTGCGAGTTTGACCGCCTGGAGCAGCGCATTACGCACATTTCCGTCCGCAGGCGCCGCCCAGCCGCGCTGCTGCTTGAAGAGCATCGAGACCATCGGGAAATACTGGGCGGGCGTCGAAAGCTCGGCGGCGTTCTGCGGGCTGCAGCGGGCAAGCATGAAAGCGGCGGTCGCGACCGGATCGAACGGGAATTCGCGGAGGATGAAGCGCACCTTGCCGGTATCGATATAGTTGGTCTTGATCGTCTCGAAAGTCTTGTTGTGGAAATTCGCGCAGTGCGGGCAGGTCATCGACATGTATTCGATGATCATGACCTTCGCCTTTTCGTCGCCCAGCGCCATTTCCGGCAGCGGACCCGGCTTCAGTGCAGCGGCCATGTCCACGGTGCCCTGGGACTCCGGCAATTCCTGCGCGATAGCTTCGGAAGCACCAAGCGGCAAGGCTAGGCAAACAGCGGTGACGGCCACTCCGCCGAGAAGCGCGCGCCTGGTCATGGTCATTTCGTTCATCTGCATGGAACACCCGTGTGCGAGAGATCTTCAATAAAGGTGACATTCCGTATCGCGGCGCCCCAGCGCGAACAAGCTGTCGATAGGCAAATCTCTTCAAAGAATTGTGACAAATCGGAGGTCTATCAAGAGGATCGGCGGGTTTATCTCTCAGACCTTGCGTTTCTGCTGCAGGACGGCGGTGCCGAGTCTTGCCACAGCCTTCTTGAGCGCCTCGCTTTCGATGCCTTCCATCATGGTTTCCAGCCGCTTGGCGGCCTCACCCTTCAAGGGCGGCGGCTTGCGGGGATGCTTGAAGGTCTGGGAGACCGGTTTCTGGACGATGCGGATCTGGCGCACCGCCGGGAAACCGAAAAAGGCGTTGATGCGGGCGATCAACTCGCCCTGGGCATGGGTGAGGAAAAGAGCGCGCGCCCCTTCGCAGGCGATCGTCAGCACGCCCGCCTGATGACCGCCGCCCGAACCGGCGCCCTCGTCGCGGCGCGGCCAGGCGATCTTTTCCGGCCGCGTGCAATCGGCAAAGTCCTCGCCGGCGATCTCGTCCCACGAGCCGAGCAGCGCCGTCGATATGCCAGCGCGGCGGGCGAGCACCGGATCGATGATGCCGTTCGCGATCTCCGATATCTGCAGCTCGCGTTTCTTGGGATAACTCATGACGCCCGCCATTGCGGCCCCGGCAGGCCTTGATGCCGGCGCACTATTCCCACAACTATACGCCATCTCTTCCCATTACGGCAAACAATGCTCCAGACGATCCACACCACCCATGCGCAGAAGCTGCTGACCTGGTACGACCGGCACCATCGGGAGCTTCCATGGCGGGTGAGCCCGGCTGCGGCAAAGGCCGGGAAACGGGCCGATCCCTACCACGTCTGGCTTTCGGAAGTGATGCTGCAGCAGACGACCGTGCAGGCGGTGAAACCCTATTTCGCCAAGTTCCTGACGCTCTGGCCCAAGGTGACCGACCTTGCCGCCGCCCCGGTCGAGGACGTGATGGCCGCCTGGGCGGGCCTCGGTTATTACGCCCGCGCCCGCAACTTGAAAAAATGCGCCGAAGCGGTTGCGGCCGAGCATGGCGGTGTGTTTCCCGACACCGAGGAAGGCCTGCGAGCGCTTCCCGGCATCGGCGACTATACGTCTGCCGCCGTCTCCGCCATCGCCTTCAACCGCCAGTCCGCGGTCATGGACGGCAATGTCGAGCGGGTGATTTCGCGGCTTTACGCCATCGACGCGCCGCTTCCGGGCTCCAAGCCGGCGATGAAGGCGAGGGTGGCTGAACTGACGCCGACTGAGCGGCCCGGCGATTTCGCGCAGGCGATGATGGATCTCGGCGCGACCATCTGCACCCCGAAACGGCCGGCCTGCGCGCTCTGTCCCTTCCGCGACGACTGTCTGGCCTTTGCAGAACACGACCCGGAGCGGTTTCCGGTCAAGGCAGCGAAGAAGGAAAAGCCCGTGCGGTTCGGCGCCGTCTTCGTGGCCGTGACGCCGGAGGGCGAAGTGCTGTTGCGGCGGCGGATCGCCAGCGGGCTCCTCGGCGGCATGACCGAAGTGCCAACCACCGCCTGGACGTCGCGCCTCGACGGCGGGACCACGACGGACCACGCGCCCTTCCCCGCCGCATGGGAAGCATCCGGCACCGTCACCCACGTCTTCACCCATTTCGAACTGAGGCTCGCGGTCTTCCGGGCGAAGACCGCGAAGGTCACCACCGCCGACGGCTGGTGGGAGCCGGTCACAAATCTAGAGGCCCAGGCCTTGCCGACGGTGATGAAAAAAGCCATCACCCAGGCCATTCCACTGGCCTTCGAAAAATCCTCGAACTGATATTCCCGGGACCTGTTCATGGCAGCCAAGATCGACCACATCGTCTTCGATATCGGCAAGGTGCTGATCCATTACGATCCGAACCTTCCCTATGCCCGCGTCATTCCGGACGAGGAGGAGCGCAGATGGTTCTTTGAGAACGTCTGCACCCACGAATGGAACCTGGAACAGGATCGCGGCCGCAAGTGGGAAGATGCCGAGGCGCTGCTGGTCGAGCAATATCCGGAGCGCGAGGAACAGATCCGCGCCTTCCGCAAATGCTGGCACGAAATGGTGCCGCATGCCTATGACGGCTCGGTCAAGATCATGGAAAGCCTGATCGACAAGGGCCACGACGTGACGATGCTGACCAATTTCGCCGCCGACACGTTCGCCGAGGCTAGGCAGATCTTCCCCTTTCTCAACAAGCCGCGGGGCGTCACCGTGTCGGGTGAGATCGGCCTGATCAAGCCGGACGTGGCGATCTACGAAAAGCACGCCCGCGACTTCGGCCTGACCCCGGAAGCCTCGATCTTCATCGACGACAGCCATGCGAATGTCGAAGGTGCGCGCGCGGCCGGCTGGCAGGCGGTGCATTTCAAGGATGCCGAGACTCTGCGGCAGGACCTGATCGCCCACGGCATCGAGGTATAGGACCGTCCGGTCGCGGGACAGGTTCCTAGAGGATCCGGCTCGCGGCGCAGACGCGCCCGACGACTTTCAGCTCTGCTAGACCGTCCTTGAGGACATGCTGCGAACGATACCGTTCCAGATTGTCCGGCAGGAGTTCGAGGCTGCCGTCGGCAAACCGCTGCACCCGCCGGGCGATCAGTTCCGCGCCGGCATCGAACAGATAGACGCTCCCGTCCTCCAACTTGCGGTCGCTGATGTCGACGAAAATAGGCGTACCGTCGACGATCGTCGGCGACATGCTGTCGCCGCTCGCGGAGACGACCCGCAAGTTTTCCGGATCGACCGAGAGCTTCGCCCAGAAACCTCCGGGGATGGCCGTCCACGTGGTGTCGAGGGAAGACTGCCCGGGCACAACGTCTTCATAAGCCGGGATCACCATGCGATCGGCGAGATTCCAGACCGGGCTCGGCTCGAAAAACCCGGCCGGCGGGATTTCCGGAGGTGAAAAATGGATGACGCCATCCTCGACCGACCAGTCGTTGCCGAGATATTCGATCGGAACTTCGGCGAGTTCCGCCATCATGTTGAGCGTGCTGTGGCGCGGCTCAGTCTTGCCGTGACGGTAGTTGTCGAGCGTGTTGTCGTTGAGGCCCAGCGCATCAACGACCCGCAGGCGGCCGCCGGCCAGTTCGCAGAGGATCAGCATCTTCAGCGCCACGGCACGGCGCGCGGCATCCCTGCCCTCCCAGCTTGGAGAGAACCGCGCCAACGCACGCTCGATCCGGTGGCGCAACTCGCCATTGACAGGCATGGACATTCTAAAAAACGCTAAATTGGAAATTCGTTCAACCCCGTACAACCTACGATATCAAGCGCAGGTGACGGCGGGAATACCTGAAATTTCGCAAAGTCGAGTTTGGCCGGGCGGCAGAGGCTGCCAACGCCACGCCGAAAAAAGAAATGGCGCCCGGGATCAGCCTTCCCGGGCGCCAATTATCCTCGTCCGGGACTAGAGGTACGAAACCGGACAAGGCATTCGGTCGATGTGGCGGGGACCGGTGGATCAGTCCAGTTTCGCCATACCGTTTCGGATCACGGATCGCAGTTCATCGATGGGCTTGAGCGATTTGCCATCGTCGAAATGCCAGAACGTCCATCCGTTGCATGCATCAAGGCCCTGCACTTTCGCGCCCAGGCGATGAATGGAACCGGCGTCGCCATTTGCCGAGAGCGTGCCGTCGGCGCGAATGATCGCGCTGTGGCGGCGCTTCGCGTCGGTCAGGACCTGACCGGGCTTGACGAGACCGCTTTCGACCAGCGTGTTGAAGGCGACACGGGGTTCGGCCTTCTTGCCGGTCATGACCGTCAGTTCCGCCTTGCCGAGCGGCTCGACGGAGGCGATGCGAGCGGAAGCCGCATCGATATAATCCTGCTCGCGCTCGATGCCGACGAAGTTGCGGCCGAGACGTTTTGCGACGGCGCCGGTCGTGCCGGTGCCGAAGAAGGGATCGAGAATGACGTCGCCCGGCTTGGTCGAGGCCATGATCACACGGGCGAGCAGCGATTCCGGCTTCTGGGTCGGATGGACCTTCTTGCCGTCGTCGCCCTTCAGGCGTTCGCCGCCGGAGCAGATCGGAAAGAGCCAATCGGAGCGCATCTGCACGTCGTCGTTGGAGGCCTTCAGCGCATCGTAGTTGAAGGTATAGCCCTTCGACTTGGCGTCGCGGCTCGCCCAGATCATCGTCTCATGGGCGTTCTGGAACCGGCGGCCCTTGAAGTTCGGCATCGGATTGACCTTGCGCCAGACGATGTCGTTCAGCAGCCAGAAGTTCAGGTCCTGCATGATCGCGCCGACGCGGAAGATGTTGTGGTAGGAACCGATGACCCAGATCGTGCCATTCGGCTTCAGCACGCGGCGGCAGGCGAGCAGCCAGGCGCGGGTGAAGGCGTCATAGACCTCGAAGGAGGCGAATTGGTCCCATTCGTCATCGACGGCATCGACCAGCGACTGGTCGGGACGGTGCAGCGTGCCGCCGAGCTGGAGATTATAGGGTGGATCGGCGAAGATTGCATCGACGGAATGATCCGGCAAGGCTTCCAAAGCAGCGACGCAATCGCCCTTGATGATGGAGTTTAGCCAAGTGTCCGGACGGACCTGCCGCTTCAGGTCGGCCAGCGGAAGAACTGCTGCCATGTGCTACTCGCTACGCTCTACTCGATACGAATTTTTACTGCCTGTTATGGTTACCTATTTTGGTTACCAAAGCCTGAAGCGGTGCACGATTTCGGGAAAAATTTTGAGGCGTGAAAAGATGGTGCGGGTTGCGCTAGGATTAGCTCATGAAGAGAAGTGAAGCGATCGAAAAGCTGAAAAAGCAGGCCGACGCCATCCGCGCGCTCGGCGCGACCTCGCTTTATCTTTTCGGCTCGGTCGCACGCGACGAGGCCGGGCCGACCAGCGATCTCGATTTGTTTATCGATTATGATCCGCAGAGCCGCTTCAATGCATTCGACCTCGTCGGAATCAAGCTTTTCCTGGAAGATGAGCTTGCGACAGAGGTCGATATAACAACGCGCGATAGCCTTCACCCGATTCTGAAGGACAGGATCGAAAGGTCCGCGTTGCAGGTCTTCTGATGTCCCGCGAGGTCCGGCATTTTCTTTACGATATTCGCCAAACGATCTCCATCATCGAGAATGCGACCGCTGGCAAATCGTTCGCCGACTATAGCGGCGATCCGATTCTCAAACTCGGTCTGGAGCGCGCCGTCGAAATCATCTCGGAGGCAAGTCGTGGGATTCCGGATGACCTCAAAACATCACGCCCGGAAATTCCGTGGCCGAAAATTAGAGGTATCGGCAACGTCTTGAGGCTCGAATATCATGGCCTTTCGGACAAGATCATCTGGGGCGTGATCGTCGACGAAATCCCGAAGCTTAGGCTTGCCATAGAAGCGATACTGCGAGTGGTCGAGGAGCCATAGCTAAACCACATGCACCTCGCGGCTGTCCTTCGGCGCTTCGTCCCGCTCGAACATGCCGTAATCCCTGACGACATGGCCGATGCGCAGGCGGTAATCGGCGAAGACGCCGCCGCGGCCGGCTTTCTGGGCAGCGCGGTGGCTTTCGAGGTTGCGCCACGCCTTGACCGCCTCCTCGTCTCGCCAGAACGACAGGGAGAGGATTTTTCCGCGCAGGGTGAGGCTTTCGAAACGCTCGATCGAGATGAAGCCGTCGATGGTTTCCAGCTCGGATCTGAGTTCGCCGGCGAGGTCGAGATATTTGTGGCGCTCGCCCATATAGGGGATGACTTCGAAAATAACGGCGATCATGGCTTTACCAAAGCTCCGTGCGGCATAGAGACATTCTTGAGGAAGATCCGGTCCTCCTTCAGGATGAAACGCTCGCGTTTCGAGAACGCGTAGTTTTCCTTGCCCAGCGGATCGGCCATCAGCCGGGCGCGATAGGCTTCGTAGGCGGCGAGGCTGTCGATATTGTAGACGCCGTAGGCCGTCGTCGCCGAACCCTCGTGGGGGCCGAAATAGCCGATCAAATCGGCGCCGCAGCGCGGGATTGCCTGGCCCCAGTTGCGGGCATACTCCGTGAACTCGTTCTTTTTGAACGGGTCGATTTCGTAACGGATGAAACAGGTGATCATGACTTTCTCTCCTTATGTTATGGAGGTGTTTTGCCATGTTGCCAGACGAAGATGCTTCGGTTACGGTCGAAGTATGAAAGAAGGTCCAGACATTGCCCGCATCGGGATGCTGTTCGGCGATCCCGCCCGCGCCAACATGCTGACCGCGCTTATGGGCGGCCAGGCGCTGACGGCGACCGAGCTTGCGCAAGCCGCCGGCGTGACGGTGCAGACGGCGAGTTCGCATCTCTCCAAGCTCGAGGAAGGCGGCATTCTTGCCCAGCGCAAGCAGGGCCGGCATCGCTATTTCACGCTTGCCGACGCGGCCGCCGGCACGCTGCTCGAAAATATCATGGGGTTTGCGGCCAGCAGGGGACATCTGCGCCACCGGCCGGGGCCGAAGGATCCGGCGCTGCGCAAGGCGCGCGTCTGCTACGATCATCTGGCCGGCGACTACGGGGTCAGGATGCTCGACAGTTTCGTCGCCCGCGGCGCGATCGAAAGCGATGGTGAGAACCTGACGATGACCGAGGACGGCCGCGGGGAACTCGCCACGCTCGGCATCAATGTGGCATCGCTCACATCCAATCGCCGGCCGCTGTGCAAATCCTGCCTCGACTGGAGCGAGCGGCGCTCGCATCTGGCCGGCACGCTCGGCAAGGCGCTGCTTGCCCATTTCCTCGAAAACGGCTGGGCACGGCGCAGTGAAGAGAGCCGCGCGGTGCTGTTTACGCCGGACGGCGAGCGGAAATTTCTGTCGCTGTTTCCGGCGGGCTGAACTTCATCACCAGCGCGCCGGCATAATCCTCTTGCGCAATGCGATCGCAAAGGCTGCTCCATTCGCAGCCCGTGCAAGCGTGGCGGGTCACGCCGGCAGAGAAGGCGCGGCGCAGTTTCTCGAACAGTGCCTGATCGGAGGCGATCACCGCCCCGGTCTCTAGCTCCCGCCCAAGCAGGCTGGCGATATCCGCCAGCGCCGCCGCATCGCGACCGGCAACCGAAGCACCGAAACAATGTGCACTTTCATCCGACAGGAGCGGAGCGCAGATATCGTCGGGGCCGGAAACGATCTCGATCGTCTCGCCGGCGGAAAGCCGGCCGGCGAGACGACGATAGTTGGCGACGAAGGCTGGGCTATAGCCCTCGCCGACAAAGGTCAGCATGCAGAGAAGATGATGCGGCCGCAGCCTCACCGTCATTCCACCGCAGCACGGTTGCGGGAGGCGACGGCGGCAAGGACGGCTGCCGCCAGGCCCGATTTCAGTGCAGCGCCGAGGATGAACGGGGCAACGCCGGCCCATAACGCCTTTTCAGCGCCGATCAGTGCCGCGAGCCAGGCCCAGCCGAGCGCAAGGCAGAGAAGGTTTGCGATCAGATGCGCAGAGAAGCTGGCGAGGATGCGCCGCCCGGTCCAGCCGCGTTCGGCAAGCCAGCCGGCAACGGCGGCAATCACCGGAAAGGAAAAGAGATAACCGGCAGTCGGCCCCGCGAACACGGCAATGCTGCCCGCCCCACCCGCGAGCACCGGCGCTCCAAGTGCTGCTTCTCCCAGCCAGGCAAGCACCGTCAAGGCGCCGAGCCGCCAGCCGTAGAGAGCGCCGATCATGGTCACCGCGAAGGTCTGCATGGTGATCGGGACCGGGACCATCGGCACGGCGATCCGGGACGCGATCGCCAGCACCAGCGTGCCCGCAAGCACGAACAGGACTTTGGCGGGCACGGACCGCTCGACAAGTCGAAAGGGATCGAAAACAAGCGTCTGGGACGAATTAATCAGGGACATCGGCTCTCCTTCTCAAATTATAGATAATTTTGATTCCCATCTATTTTATGAAATGGTTTTCGCCAGATGACAAGCGCTCGGTGGCAGCTTCATCGCCATGACACCAAGCCGGCGAACACAGATGTCCTGCTTTCCGGCAAACTTCACCGGAAATAAAATTATCTATAACTTTTGAAATAGTCAGCCGACGATGGCGAAAATCTCGCGCGCGGCACCAGTCTTGGCCGGCTGCGGGCCACGGCCGATCCATTGCACGTGCTTCTGCAAGATGGCGGCGGCCTCGTCTGTCTTGCCCTGCCGAAGAGCGGCGAGGATGGCGCGATGGTCGTGGTCGGTACGCTTTTCCCAGCCGGATTGCCAGGCGGAGAACAGGAACCTGGCGCTTGCCGCATGCAGATCGTCGATCGAGGCGAGCAGGCGCTTCATGCCGCAGGGGGCGAGGATCAACCGGTGGAAACGGCGGTTCGCCGCCTCCCAGCCATGCACGTCGGCAGCGGCATCGCCCTCACGGGCCGCATCTTCCGCCGCATCGAGGATGGCCGGGGTCAGGTGGCGGGCGGCATGACGGAGCGCCAGCACCTCCAGCACGGCACGCATTTCCGCCACTTCGCGGACTTCGGCGAGATCGAAGGAGGCGACGCGCACGCCGCGCCGCGGCTCGCTGATCGCCAGTCCCTGCGCTTCCAGCCGGCGGAATGCCTCGCGCACCGGCACGTGGCTGGTCTCGAATTCCTCGGCGATATGATCCTGGCGAAGACGGGCGCCCGGGGCGAGCTCGCCACGCACGATGCGGTCGGCAAGCACGCGGCTGATGCGGCTGGCGATGGTGTCTTCCGGTTCCTTGCCCATCAGCGTTCCTTAGTGCGCCGTTTTCCGCTTGTCGAGAGCCGCCCGCTCCGCTTGTCCCAGCCATGCGCGACGGTTGGTTGAGGTTTGTCCTGCCATCGTATAAAAGGCCGCCTCACCTTATATCAGGCCCATGGAAGGCATTTCCTCATGAGCAGCTTCGACCTCATCATCTTCGATTGCGACGGCGTTCTCGTCGATTCAGAAATCATCGCGGCGCAGGTGGAATCCAGGCTACTGACCGAAGCGGGTTATCCGATCAGCGTCGAGGAAATGGGCGAGCGCTTCGCTGGCATGACCTGGAAGAACATCCTGCTGACCGTGGAAAAGGAAGCCGATATTCCGCTGTCCGCTTCGCTGCTCGACAAGTCCGAGACAATCCTTGATGCACGGCTTGCCCGCGACGTGAAGATCATCGACGGTGTGAAATTCGCGCTGGCAAGGCTGACGACGCAGCGCTGCATCTGCTCCAATTCGAGCACACACCGGCTCGACGTGATGCTCGAAAAGGTCGGCCTGAAACCCTATTTCGCGCCGCATATCTATTCGGCCAAGGATCTTGGGCCGGATCGGGTCAAACCGAAGCCGGATATCTTCCTGCATGCCGCCGAGCAGTTCAAAGTTTCGCCGGAAAAGTGCCTGGTGATCGAGGATTCCACCCATGGCGTCCATGGCGCCAAGGCGGCCGGCATGCGCGTCGTCGGTTTTACCGGGGCATCGCACACCTATCCGAGCCATGCCGACCGATTGACGGACGCCGGTGCCGAAACCGTGATTTCGCGGATGATGGACCTGCCGGCGGTCATCGCTGCGCTCGGCGAATGGGCCGGGGCGCTCTGAGCGCCCCGATCGGTTGGTTCTCTATCAGCTCCGGCGGGCCGGCTTCTTGGCCGGGCCGGTGTCGTAGCCGAGGCGGACGCGGGTGAAGCGCGAGGCGCCGCCTTGCGCGTTCGGGATCTGCACATCCGTCTTGTTGAAGATGAACTGGGTGCCGCCGGCCGGCATGTCGACCGGGAAGGACACCTTCTGCGAATAGATAACGCTGTCGCCGTCGACCACTTCGATGAGGATCGGAAGGGTGATTTGACCGGGGACGCCGACCGGGCCCTGGACGAGACGTCCTTGCGCGACGACGTTGATGGTCAGCGTCGTCTCATTGGCGGTGCACTGGCGTGTCGCATCGGCGAGCGAGGCCTGGTAGAGCAGTTTTTCCGGCTTATTTTCACCGCCGCGCGCATAGGCGCGGTGAATGGCGGTCTGTTCCAGCATGACGACCGGCGGGCAGAATGCCTGCACGACGGGAGTTGCTGCCTCAGCGGCGGGGGCGGCGGTTGCGGTCGGGGTCAGCCCCTCTGTCGGCGCCGAGGAATTGCAGCTTGCGAGAACCGCCACGAGCGACACCGCCAGAAGACCACGCGAAATCTTTGCAAACACCGTACTCAACCCTCTTCCATCCCAATATCTGGGCCATTTACCTGGCGAACCGGAGCGTCACTTTCCGGTCTTTCACCGCCCATTTTCCTGGTCTATATCAGCGGCGCGAATAAAAATCGATTGGGGTTGATGGTCGTGGACTATATTTCTACCCGGGGCGAAGCCGCTCCGCTCGGATTCCGGGATGCGCTGATGGCGGGCCTTGCCCGCGACGGCGGCCTTTACGTGCCACGTCAATGGCCTTCGCTCTCCAAAAAGGAGATCCGCGCGCTGCGCGGCAAGACCTATCAGGAGGTCGCCTTCGAGATCCTCAAGCACTTCGTCGGTGACGAAATTCCCGCGGGGAAGTTGAAGTCGATGATCGACGAGGCCTATGCCACGTTCCGGCATCCGGCCGTCGTGCCGCTGGTGCAGACCGGGCCGAACGACTTCGTGCTCGAGCTCTTCCACGGCACGACGCTCGCTTTCAAGGACGTGGCGATGCAGCTGCTCGCCCGGCTGATGGACTATGTGCTGGCCGAGCGCGGCGAGCGCGCAACGATCGTCGGCGCGACGTCGGGGGATACCGGCGGGGCGGCCATCGACGCATTCGCGGGCCGCGAGCGCACCGACATCTTCATCCTCTTCCCGCATGGCAAGGTCTCGTCCGTGCAGCAGCGGCAGATGACGACCTCCAGTGCCGCCAACGTGCATGCGCTGGCGCTGAAGGGCAATTTCGACGACTGCCAGAACATCGTCAAGGAGATGTTCAACGACGCCGCCTTCCGCGACCGGGTGAGGCTCTCGGGCGTCAACTCGATCAATTGGGCGCGCATCATGGCGCAAGTGGTCTATTATTTCACGGCCGCCGTCTCGCTCGGCGGGCCGGACCGGAAAGTCTCCTTCACGGTGCCGACTGGCAATTTCGGCGATATCTTCGCGGGTTATGTGGCCAAGAAGATGGGCCTGCCGATCGACCGGCTGGTGATCGCCACCAACGACAACGACATCCTCGCCCGGACGCTGAAGACCGGCCGCTACGAGATGCGCGACGTCAAGGCGACCACCTCGCCGTCGATGGACATCCAGATCTCGTCCAATTTCGAGCGGCTGCTGTTCGAAGCCTATGGCCGCGACACCGCGTCGGTGCGCGCCGCGATGGCTGGCCTCAAGCAATCCGGCAGCTTCGAGATCAAGCCGGACGCGTTGAAGGCCATCCGCCGCGAATTCCGCGCCGGGCGGGCAACGGAGCGGCAGGTGGCCGACACGATCCGCGAGACGCTTGCCGAGACCGGATACCTGCTCGATCCGCATACGGCGACCGGCGTTTTCGTCGCAAAAAAGAACGCAAAACCGGCAAGCCCGATGGTCACTCTGGCCACCGCCCACCCGGCCAAATTTCCGGCCTCGGTAAAATCCGCTTGCGGAATTGATCCGGCGCTTCCATCATGGCTTGCTGATCTTATGCAAAGGGAGGAGCGCTTCGATATCTTGGAGCCTGAGCTTAAGGCCGTCGAAACTTTCATCGGCGAGCATGCCCGCGCTAAGTAATACAAGTATCGGCGGCGCCGGAAAGACGTAAACATGAATGTAGAAATCACCCGGCTCGCCTCCGGGTTGACGGTCGTCACCGAAACCATGCCGCATCTGGAGAGCGTCGCGCTGGGTGTCTGGATCAAGTCCGGATCGCGTAACGAGACCGAGGACGAACATGGGATCGCCCACCTCCTCGAGCACATGGCCTTCAAGGGCACCGCCCGCCGTAGCGCCCGTGACATCGCCGAAGAGATCGAGAATGTCGGCGGCGAACTGAACGCCGCAACATCCACCGAAACCACCTCCTATTACGCCCGGGTGCTCAGGGACAACGTGCCGCTCGCGGTCGACATCCTTGCCGACATCCTGACGGAATCGGAGTTCGACGAGGAAGAACTGCGTCGCGAAAAGCACGTCATCCTCCAGGAGATCGGGGCTGCCAACGACACGCCCGACGATGTCGTTTTCGACAAGTTTTCCGAGGTCGCCTACCGGGGCCAGACGCTCGGCCGGCCCATCCTCGGCACGCCGGATACCGTCAAGGGTTTCACGCCCGGGCAGATCCGCAACTATCTTTCGCGCAATTACACGACCGACCGGATGTTCGTGGTCGCGGCCGGCGCCGTGGATCACACGACGTTCGTCAAGCAGGTGGAAGAGCGTTTTGCCCGTCTGCCCATGACCCCGAGCGCACCGCCCGTGCTGGAAGCTGCCCGTTACATCGGCGGTGACGTGCGTGAAACCCGCGACCTCATGGACGCGCAGGTGCTGCTCGGCTTCGAGGGCAAGGCCTATCACATGCGCGACTTCTACTGCTCGCAGATCCTCGCCAACATCCTCGGCGGCGGCATGTCATCGCGCCTGTTCCAGGAAGTGCGCGAACGTCGCGGCCTGTGTTATTCGGTCTATGCCTTCCACTGGGGTTTTTCCGACACCGGCATCTTCGGCATCCATGCGGCAACCGGCGGCAACGAGTTGCCGACGCTGGTGCCCGTCATCATCGATGAGCTGCGCAAGTCTTCGGAAACCATTCACCAACAGGAAATCGACCGGGCCCGCGCCCAAATCCGGGCCCAGTTGCTGATGGGCCAGGAAAGCCCGGCGGCGCGCGCCGGCCAGATCGCCCGCCAGATGATGCTTTATGGTCGCCCCATCCCCAACCCGGAAATGATGGAACGACTGGAAGGCATCACCACGGAGCGGCTCACCGATCTTGCCGGGCGGCTGTTTTTCGATACAGTTCCCACCTTGTCGGCGGTCGGCCCGATCGAACAGCTCGCGCCGTTGACCGACATCTCCACGGCGCTTTCCACGCCGGGGATCCAGACGAAGAAGGCTGCCGGTTAAACCGGCCGCCCTGCCCGGAGCAGCACTAGCATGACCAAATCGGTGTTTCGGTTCCTGTCGCGACAGCCGGACACACCAGAGCTTTATGGCGAAAACCACCTGCTCCGGCTTCCCCGTTATTCCGACTACAAACAGTGGCAGCGGCTGCGCTCGGAAAGCCGGCCGTTCCTGCAGCCCTGGGAGCCGATCTGGCGGCCGGACGAGCTGACCGAGGGGGCGTTCCGCCTGCGCGTCGTCAGAAGTGGTCAGGAATATGCCTCGGGCCTTGCCGTGCCGCTGCTTCTCTTCCGCCGCGACGACCAGGTTCTGCTCGGCGGCCTGACCATCGGCTATATCCGGCGGGGTGCGGCGCAGAGCTGCATGGTCGGATACTGGATGGGCGAGAAACATTCCGGCCAAGGCCACATGTTGGCCGCATTGAAGGTGGCTATCCCGTATATCTACGGCGGACTTCAGTTGCACCGGATCGAGGCAGCCTGTATTCCGGAGAACTGGAAGAGTGTACGGCTTCTCGAAAAGGCCGGTTTCGAGCAGGAAGGTCTTTTGCGCAAGTATCTCAAAATCAATGGCGAATGGCGCGACCACCTGATGTTTTCCCGCCTGCCGGAAGACGGCGAGTTCGGGAAGATGCTGAAGCCATGAACGCCTCAGCCTTGCGTCTTGCGTCATTGATCCGCTTTTTTCCGGCAATCATCGCCCTCCTCGCCGCCGCCGTTGTCCTGACGGCTGCGCCAGGCGCGCGCGCCGCGGAGCCGGTCAAGATCTCGCGAGACGACACGGCGCTCGACCTGACGAGAACCACGGATATCTACGTCAACCAGGGCGAGGCCTTCCAGGTTTCGACCGCGGCCGGCGCGGACGGCATCCGCCGCCGCATCGAGGTGCGCGCCAGCTCTCCCGGCCACCAGGGCGACTGGGCGGTCTTTGCACTTTCCAACGTTTCGGAAGAACAGCTCGAACGGGTGATCGTCGCGCCGCATTTCCGGCTCGCCAACTCGAAAATGTTCTGGCCGGACCTTGGCTCGCAGCGCATCATCTCGATCACGCCTTCGGAAGGTTTTGCGCTCGACCGGATAACGAGCCCGGATGCGGATGTCTTCCGGATCACCCTGAACCCCGGTTCGACCATCACCTTCGTCGCGGAACTCGCGACGCCGTCGCTGCCGCAGATCTATCTCTGGCAGCCGGACGCCTACAAGGACACGGTCAACTCGTTCACGCTCTATCGCGGCATCGTGCTCGGAATTGCGGGCCTCCTGGCGGTGTTCCTGACCATTCTCTTCGTCGTCAAGGGCACCTCGATGCTGCCCGCGGCGGCAGCGCTTGCCTGGGCGGTGCTCGCCTATATCTGCGTCGACTTCGGCTTCCTCGACAAGCTGATCACCGTCACGTCGGGCGACCAGCGCATGTGGCGCGCGGCGGCGGAGGTGGCGCTCGCGTCTTCTCTCGTCATCTTCCTGTTCACCTACCTCAACCTCAACCGCTGGCACGTGCATCTTGGTTACGCGACGCTTGCCTGGGTGGTCGGACTGGTGCTGCTCGGCGGCGTGGCGATCTACGATCCCTCGGTCGCGTCGGGCATCGCCCGCCTTTCGTTCGCACTGACCGGCACCGTCGGCATCCTGCTGATCATCTATCTCGGCTTCAACCGCTACGATCGCGCGATCCTGCTGGTGCCGACCTGGGCGCTGATCCTGGTCTGGCTTTTCGCCGGCTGGCTGACGGTGACCGGCAAGCTCGACAACGACATCATCCAGCCGGCCCTTGGTGGCGGTCTGGTCCTGATCGTGCTTCTCATCGGCTTCACGGTCATGCAGCACGCCTTTGCCGGCGGCGCCTACCAGCAGGGCCTGTTCTCCGACCTCGAACGGCAATCGCTGGCGCTGACCGGCAGCGGCGACACCGTCTGGGATTGGGACGTGGCCCGCGATCGCGTCGTCACCACGCCCGACATCTCGACCCGCCTCGGGCTCGATGCCGGCGCCATGCACGGGCCTGTGCGCAACTGGGTGCCGCGGCTGCATCCCGACGACCGCGACCGTTTTCGTGCGACGCTGGACGTGCTGCTCGAACACCGCCGCGGCCGCCTGAACCACGAATTCCGCATCCGCGCCGAGGACGGGCATTTCCACTGGCTGCAGATTCGCGCCCGGCCGGTGCTCGGCTCGAACGGCGAAATCATCCGCTGCGTCGGCACGATCATCGATGTGACCGAGCAGAAAAATTCCGTCGAACGGCTGCTGCAGGACGCATTGCACGACAACCTGACCGGCCTGCCGAACCGCCAGGTCTTCCTCGACCGGCTGCAATCGGTGCTGACGCTGGCGCCGGCCGGCGACACCGTGCGGCCGACCGTCATGGCGATCGACATCGACCGCTACAAGCAGGTCAACGATAGTCTCGGCATCGCGGCCGGCGACAACATCCTGATCGCGCTGACCCGCCGCCTGCGCCGGCTGCTGAAGCCGCAGGACACGCTGGCGCGGCTTGCCGGCGACCAGTTCGGACTGATCCTCGTCTCCGAGCGCGACCCGGCCAAAGTGGCGGATTTTGCCGATGCGGTCTCCAAGGCGATCATGGTGCCGATCAACTTCGCCAACCGCGAAATCATCCTGACCGCCTCGATCGGCCTCTCCTCGTGGGTCGACCAGCAGGAAAGCGCCTCCGGCATGCTGGCCGACGCGGAACTTGCCATGTACCGGGCGAAACGCTCCGGCGGCAACCGCGTCGAGCCTTTCCGCCCGGCCTTCCGGGCCGCCGGCGCCGACAAGCTGCAGATCGAGACCGATCTTCGCCGCGCGGTCGAACGCAAGGAACTTTTCCTCGCCTATCAGCCGATCATCAGCCTGAAGGATGGCGAGATTGCCGGTTTCGAGGCGCTGATGCGCTGGGATCATCCCAAGCGCGGCAGCATCCCTCCGTCGGAGTTCATTCCGATTGCCGAAATGTCGGACCTGATCGGCCCGCTCGGCCTGTTCGCCATCGACCGGGCCGCCTCGGACCTGATGGTCTGGCAGCAGCAGACAGGCGACCTGCCGGTGTTCGTGTCGGTCAACCTGTCGAGCGCGCAGCTTCTCAACGCCGATCTGTATAACGACGTGCGCGCGCTATTGCAGAAGACCCAGGTCAATCCGGGCCAGCTGAAGCTCGAACTCACCGAATCGCTGATGATGGAGAACCCGGAACAGGCGCGGCTGGTGCTCGGCAAACTCAAGCAAACCGGCCTCAGCCTGGCGCTCGACGATTTCGGCACCGGCTATTCGTCGCTCGCCTACCTTACGCAGTTCCCGTTCGACACGATCAAGCTCGACAAGGCGCTGGTCCGCAACGCTACGGAAAAGCGCGCTGTGCTGCTGCGTTCCGTGATCGCCATGGCCCGGGCGCTGGAAATGACCGTGGTGGCGGAGGGCGTCGAGACCGACGAGGATGCGGCGGAACTTGCCAAGATGGGCTGCCATTTCGGCCAGAGCTATCTGTTCGGCCCGCCTGCCCCGGCAGACGCCGTGCTCCGTCTTCTGAAAGAGCGCTTCCCGCTGACCAAGCGGGCGTAGGCTTTCTCAAGCGGCCTTGCCCGCTCTCGGACGCTCGCGGGCGAAGGGGCTGAGACCCAGCCATTGCTGCATCGAGCTCGCCATTTCCGGATCGCCGTCCAGCTCCAGCCTTCCCTGCGCCATTTCGGCCCGCACCGTCGCAATGCCCATCCAGATGGCGGTCATCGTCCGGAGCGAACTGGTCACGTAGAGGTCGATCTCGAAGCCGGGGTCGGTCGAGCAGACATCGACATCGCGGCCGTCGACGACCAGCCAGTAGCGCTGCTGGCCCGCCGGCCGCTCCGGAAAGAGAAAGAGGACCGTGCAACGCCGCGGAGGCATCGGGGTCGGATCGAGGTGGCGGCGCATGTCCCACATCAGCAGCGACGGATCGAGTTTCTGAAGCGAATGCTGGGTCTCGACCCAATGCTGGCCCCAGAAGCCGAGGGTCATGACCACCTCGCGCAGATCCTCGCCGGCCGGCGTCAGGTGATATTCCATCACCCCATCGGCCGCCTTGCGGTTTTCGACGATGCCCGCCTGGACCAGTTCCTTCAGCCGTTTCGAAAGCAGGGTCGGCGACATGCGTGGCACGCCGCGCCGGAGGTCGTTGAAACGGCAGCTGCCGCACAGAAGTTCGCGGAGGACGAGCGGCGTCCAGCGGGTGCAGAAAATCTCCGCCGCCATCGCCACCGGACAGAACTGGCCGTAGCTCGCGGTCACTTCCAACATCGCCACCTCCTCGACATGCCCCGCGGCAGAGTAATCCCGTTCCGGAAACCGACCAAGTCCGCTTTATGTACTATTGGCCTGATAGCGGAGCGGCTCCGGATTGACGGATTTGAAAACATCTCATCCATCCCTGTGTGTGCCGCACGCCAGACACGATCCATAGCCGCCAAGGCATGACAAATCCATCCGTGGTCATTGCAGCGAGGCTCCACAGCATTATCGCCTCATTCTCACTTGACTCATCCATAGCCACACAGCTATACGTTAATCCATAGCCAACGAGGTATGAATCCAGTGTCAAACGCCCACGATGTGCTCTTCCGAACGCTCGCCGACCCGACGCGGCGAGCCATATTCGAGCGGCTGTGCCGCGAAGGCGAGAGGACGGTCGGGGTCCTGACGGCGCAGGCCGGGGTTTCTCAGCCGGTCGTCTCGAAACATCTCGGCGTGTTGAAGCGGGCCGGGCTGGTGCGCGACCGCCACGAGGGCCGCCAGACGCATTACAGCGCCCAGCTCGGCGCACTCGCCCCTCTGGTCGACTGGACGAGCCAGATGGCCGGGTTCTGGCAAAACCGCTTCGACCGCCTCGAAGACCTGCTCAAAAGGATGGACCAATGAACGATACTTCGACCCAAACACGCACCGTCGTGGTCGAGCGGGAGATTGCGCACCCGGCGGAAAAGGTCTGGCGGGCACTCACGCAACAGCACCTGATCGAGGAATGGCTGATGAAGAACGATTTCCAGCCGGTCGTGGGTCACCGTTTCAAGCTTCGCGGCGAGTGGGGCGGCGTCCTGGACTGCGAAGTGCTGGCCGTGGAGCTTCACAGGGAGCTTTCCTACACCTGGGACCATGCGCATGAGGATGCGGCCTACGATCTGAGAAGCGTGGTGACCCTGACGCTCACCCCGACCAGTACCGGAACCCATTTGCGCATGGAGCAGTCGGGCTTCCGGCCGGACCAGACGCTCGCCTATAACGGCGCCCGCCACGGATGGCAGGGTTTCGTCGGCGCGCTGGAGACGGTTCTGGCGAGGATCGACTGACGCCTTGCGAGAGGCCGAGGCCGGAATTTTTACAGGGCGGCACTGCCGTCGTTTTCAGGGGAGGTATTATCGTTGAGCTGGAACACGTTAACTCGGCAGGTCCACCGCTGGCTGTCGATCGTCTTTACTGCGACGGTCATTGCGAACTTCGTCGCCATGGGCATCGGAGAGCCGCCCTTGTGGGTCGTCTACTCTCCCCTCGTCCCCCTGTTCCTGCTAATGTTGAGCGGTCTTTATCTGTTCGCGTTGCCATACGCCCGTCGTAGCGGGCAACGCGCCAGCGGATAGGAGTGAACAGAATGGTTGGAGAGACACCCAGGAAATCCGGGGCTGCCAAGCCGGCACCCGCCAGCCGCGTCGCTGCGGAGCCGGCTCTTCTTTCGGGCGGCAACCCGCAGATCGCCAAGGGTTACGGCGACGCACCCGTGCAGGCCTATATCGCGGCCATGCCGGGCTGGAAAAGCGATGTCGGGCGCCGCCTCGACGCACTCGTCACCCGCACCGTCCCCGACGTCTACAAGGCGGTCAAATGGAACTCGCCGCTCTACGGCATCGAGGGCGACGGCTGGTTCCTCAGCGTCCATTGCTTCACGAACTACATCAAGCTGGCCTTCTTCCGCGGCACCTCGCTCAATCCCGTCCCTCCCGGCACGTCCAAAACCCCGCAGACGCGCTACTTTCATATCCATGAGGGAGACGGGTTCGACGAAACAAAGCTCGCCGATTGGGTGAAACAGGCCAGCCAATTGCCCGGCGAACGGATGTAGCGACAGGCGAACGGCGACAGCATAAAGAAAGCGACGGCAACCATGGAAATCATGAACAGCATTCCGGCGGACAAAGACCCCTCTCCGGCGCAGTCGATCGATGCGAGGATTCGCGAGCTTGGCGACTGGCGGGGCGAGACGCTCGCCCGCGTCCGGTTCCTGATCAAGCAAGCAGAGCCCGACGTGGTCGAGGAATGGAAGTGGCGAGGGGTCCCGGTCTGGGAGCGCGACGGGATCATCTGCACCGGCGAGACCTACAAAGCAGCCGTGAAACTGACCTTTGCCAAAGGGGCTTCGCTGGAGGATCCGTCCGGCCTCTTCAACTCCAGCCTCGACGGAAATACGCGGCGTGCCATCGATTTTCACGAGGGCGACAAGATCGATGAGGAGGCGCTGAAGGCACTCATTCGCGCTGCCGCGGCGCTGAATGCCGCTCGCCCCGCCCGCTCACAGTAGAAGCCGAAAAGCGCCTGAAAAGCATCGCGAAACGGCGCGGATCGATCCGCGTTCCGGATGCCCTGACAAGGGCTCCGAGTTACCGGATTTGCCCCGATCATTCTCGGCGCCGCAGTGTCGGCGATCAACGTGCGGCAGGGTCTAGTCCATTTCCTGTACTTGCGGCTGCTCGCTGAGCGGCCAACACTCCGCCCATTCTCGACACATGGGAGGAGAAAAAACATGACAGCAGCAACCGAATTCAAACCCGCCCACACGGTCCATTCGAATGCGGTCGGCATTGCCAGATCGCTCGGGCCGGTCTTTGCCGCACGTGCCGCGGAGGCCGATGACGGCGATGCCTTCGTCGCCGACAATTATCGCGACCTGCGCCATTCCGGCCTGGTCGAGGTCGGCGTCCCCGCCGATCTCGGCGGCGGCGGCGCTGAGGTGCGTGAACTCTGCGACATGATCCGGGAGCTCGCGCACCATTGCGGCTCGACGGCGCTCGCCTTTTCGATGCACACGCATCAGGTGGCGATCCCCGCCTGGCGCTGGACGCGTCAGAAGGCGGCACCGGTGATGCCGCTTCTCAAACGCGTGGCGGCGGAGCGGGTCATCCTGCTATCGAGCGGCGGCTCGGACTGGATCGAAGGATCGGGCAAGGCACAGAAGGTCGACGGCGGCTACCGGATCACGGCACGCAAGATCTTCACCTCCGGCTCGCCGATCGGCGACATCCTGATGACCGGCGCGGTGCTCGACGAACCGGATGGACCAAAGGTCCTGCATTTTGGCCTGCCGATGAAATCGCCGCATGTCAAAGTTCTCGACACCTGGAAGGTGATGGGGATGCGCGGCACGGGCTCGAACGACGTGATGATCGAGGGCCATGTGGTGCCGGAAGAGGCGGTCGCTCTGAAGCGCAACCAGGGCGAATGGCACATGCTATTCCACATCATCTCGATGATCGCCTTCCCGCTGATTTATTCCGCCTATCTCGGCGTTGCGGAAAGTGCGCGCGATATTGCGCTCGAGATGGCGAAGCGGAAGGAGCCGGATGCCCATGTGATCGAGCTTGCCGGGCGGATGGAGACCGAACTCAGGGCCGCACAATACGCCCATGCCGCCATGATTGCCGCGGCCGAGCGCGGCGAACCTTCGCCGGCCACGACCAACGAGATCATGATCGGCCGCTCGCTGGTCGCCCGCCACGCGATCGCCGCGACGGAACTTGCCATGGAGACGGCGGGCGGTGCAGCCTTCTACCGGGACAAGGGCCTCGAACGCCGGTTCCGCGATATTCAGGGCGCCCGTTATCATCCCATGAGGACAGGACCGCAGCAGGAGTTTTCCGGCCGCATCGCCCTCGGTCTCGATACGCTCAGGACGTTTTGAGAACCAGCAGCTTGAGGTGGCGAGGTCGAAAAACCAGCATAGGCTGCATTTTTACTCAGGAATGCACGATAAAAAGGGCAAGTTCAACGTAAAGTGGTGCCTGTTAAAATATGATAATGCATGTTTTGGAGTTGACGAAATCGTGATCTTGCCCCCTAATTCCCAGGGGTCTCTGAATGCGCCCCATAAACTACCTCCCGCCTTTCGATCCACCGAAAGGCGGGTTTTCTTTTTGAGGTGGGGCTATCCCCTCTGCGCCTGGATGAGCCGGTGAATATATTCCAGCTTGACCATGACGGCCTGCGACAGGACGAAGGGATAGAGATCCGGCTGGCCCATCGAGCGGTGGATGCTGTTGAGCGCCATGCTGAACGGCACCCAGGCTGAGACGAGCTGTTCCGCATCACGCGCCGCATAAGGATTGAAAGCCACTTCCGCCGCCATTTCCGCGTGGCCGCGCGGTTCGATCACCATGCCATAGGCCCGGGCTGTCTCCAGCGTATCGACGATATGCAGGTAGTGGGCGAAGCACTCGGCGAAATCTTCCCAAGGATGGGTGCTGGCATAGGTGCTGATGTAGAAATCCTGCCAGCCGGGCGGCGGGCCCTGTTCGTAGTTTCTCTGCAGCGCCGCGCCGTAATCGATCGTCTCGTCGCCGAAGATGGCGCGGAATTCCTCGAGCCTGCCGCCGTCGCGCACCAGCTTGTCCCAGATGTAATGACCTGTTTCATGGCGAAAATGCCCGAGCATGGTGCGGTAGGGCTCGTTCATCGAGACGCGCACCTGCTCGCGGGTCGCATCGTCGGCCTCGGCGGCGCGGATTGCGATCAGGCCATCCTCGTGGCCGGTCATGGCCGGCACGATGGTGCCGTCCGGCTGAATCTCGTCGATCAGGAAATCGAAAACCAGGCCGCCCTGCGGATCCTCGTCGCGATTGGTGTGCGGCAGGTTCCAGCGCATCAGCGAGTAGAAGAGATGCCGCTGCGCCTGGCTGATGCGACGCCATTGGCTGAGGCCGACCTCGGTCGAGGCGTCCGGAACCAGCCGGTTATGCCGGCAGGCAGGGCAGAACGGATGCGGATCGTCGGCACTGACCGTCCAGTTGCAGATGTCCATCGCGGCATTGGCGCAGTGGCGCACCTTATAATCCGGCCGGGCGACGAGATGCCATGTTCCCTCCCCTTCATCCTGCGCAAGCGCATGCATGGCCAGATGCTCCGGGACGAAGGCCAGCCGGTGCCCGCAGTTGACGCAGGAGCGATTGTCGAAATGGATGGTCTGGCCGCAATGATCGCAGTCGTAGAGGCGCATGGAACGTCCGTCGGTTTCAAATGGGCGGATACAGAAAACCTGCTCCGGCCGGAGCCGGAACAGGTTCGCATTCTAAGCTTGTAGAGTAACTGTTACATGCGGTCGACAACACCCTTCGCCGCATCCTTGACCTTGCCCTTGGCCTGCTGCGCATGGCCCTTGGCTTCCTGGCCCGCACCCTTTGCCTTGAGCTTGGGATTGTCGGTCATGTCGCCGGCCGCCTGCTTGACCTTGCCGGTCATTTCGTTGGCCTTGCCGGCCATCTTGTCGCTGGTGCTGCCCATAGTGCTTCTCCTCGGTGAGGACGCCTATCGTCCTGCTGGGAAAAGAACTCCGGGCTGCAGGCTTCGTTCCGGAAATCTTTTAAAATTGGACGATCAGGCGTGGCCGGCTTCGCTGGAGAGCATTTCCGGGCTGACGCCGAGAAGCGCCAGGGCGCGTTCGTATTTGCCTTCCAGCGCGCGGTCGAAGACCAGCGCGTCGCTGGCAGGGCAGTTCAGCCAGCCGTTGTTGGCGATCTCGAGTTCCAGCTGGCCGGCGCCCCAGCCGGCGTAACCGAGCAGCATCGTGGCACGCGCCGGTCCCCGCCCGTCGCAGATGGCGCGGATGATATCCAGCGTGGCGGTGAGCGAGATGTCGTCACTCACCGGAATGGAGGACTCGCTGACGAAATCGTCTGAATGCAGCACGAAACCGCGGCCTGTCTCGACCGGACCGCCGGAAAGGATCGGCAGATCACGGGTCTGCGCCGGCAGCATGATCGCATCGGCCTGATCCATGATCTTCAGGTGGAGGAGAACGTCCGTGAACGAAATCTGCTGCGCGCGGTTGATGATGAAGCCCATCGCGCCAGCCGGCGAATGGGCGCAGATATAAACGACGGCGCGCGTGAAATTGCTGTCCTGCATGCCCGGCATGGCAATCAGGAACTGCCCGTCCAGGAAGCCCCGTTCGCTCTTGTCCCCAAGGGTCGAGAAAGACATGATGCCTCCAGCCTGCCTTCCGGCCCGGCCAAACGGGCAGGAGAGCGTCAATTGCAATTCCATCAAGATGGGGCAGTCGTCCGGATCAATCAACCGAAAATGATCAGTTTGCGTGGGCTCGTGACTGGTTCGGGCAAGGCCAATCGGATAAACGCTTGGTCGATGAAGAGAATTTTGCCGAGCAGCATTCCGTCCCGCGCGCCCGTAGCGCTCGCCGCCTGCATCACTGCAGGCGCAGTCCTGGGCATTGCCACGATGAGCTGCGCCGAGACCACGCCTTGGGCGAGCAACGAGGGCGGCCGGATGCGGGTGGTGGCGATGCCGCCCGAGCCCGACGGCACGGTGCGCGGCGCGCTGCAGATCGAACCGAAGGCCGGCTGGATCACCTATTGGAAGGAGCCGGGCGATGCAGGCATTCCGCCGCAGATGGTGTTTTCCAAGGCAAGCGGCGTGACGCTCAACAGCATGAGCTATCCCGTGCCGAAGCGGATCGACAACGGCAAGCTGCGCGATATTGGCTACGACCATGCGGTCACCCTGCCCTTCGAGCTGAAGATGGAGGATCCCGGCAAGCCGCTGAACCTCGGCGCTTCCGCCTTCGTCGGCCTATGCCGCAATATCTGCATTCCGTTCCAGGCGGAATTCTCGCTGCAGCTCGGTGCCAACAAGGGCACGCCCGTCGAAGAGGCGATGATCCTCAACGCCGCGGCCTCGAAACTCCCGGAACCGCCTTCAGACGATTTCGCCGTCACCTACTACGCGATGACGCAGGGGCGCGACAAGCTGGCCCTGAAGCTGAAATTGCCACCCGAGGCCTCGGCACCGCCGCAGGTGATCGTCACCGGTCCGCAGGGCCACGTGCTCTTCGACGGCGTCAACGGCCGGCGCGACGGCGACGCTTACGCGCTCGACATGCCGGTCGGCAAATTGCCGAAGAATTACGACATCAAGGGCAAGCGCTGGGGCATCCTGGTGATCGCCGGCAACCGCGCCATGGAAACCTCGCTCGCCTTCGAGTGACGTCACGTCCTGTTGATCGGACCTGCCTCCGGCGGCGTGTTGCATTGCGGCCTTTCCCTTGTCTTGCGCCAAGTGCGCTCTATAGTGCGCCGCGAATGGCGGGCCTGAAACAGGCGCTCGCCCAACCGAGGAGAGCCCCATGACGATTGCCATCGGCGACAAACTTCCCCCAGCCAAGTTCAAGGAAAAGACCGCGGACGGTCCGGTGGAGATCACCACCGAACAGCTGTTCGACGGCAAGAAGGTGGTTGTCTTCGCCGTGCCGGGCGCCTTTACGCCCACCTGCACGCTGAACCACCTGCCGGGATATCTCGAAAACCGCGACGCGATCCTCTCCAAGGGGGTCGACGACATTGCCGTTCTCGCCGTCAACGACTGGCACGTGATGGGTGCCTGGGCGACCCAGACCGGCGGCCTCGGCAAGATTCACTTCCTGGCCGACTGGGACGGCGCCTTCACCAAGGCGCTCGGCCTCGACGCCGACCTTTCGGCCGGCGGCCTCGGCATGCGCTCGAAGCGTTATTCGATGCTGGTCGAAAACGGCGTCGTCAAATCGCTCAACGTCGAGGAAAGCCCCGGCCAGGCCACCGTCTCCGGCGCCGCCGCGATGCTGGAACAGCTCTGAGCCATCATTGATTTTGCTTCCAAAGGACGCCTGCGGGCGTCCTTTTTGTTTGCGGCAAAGTTCGGAACTTCGAGCAGGTCTTCCGGTTACGCTCTTGAATAACATCGAGAGGATATCGCAATGGAAAACGCCATGTGGTTATTCGTCGTTGCGGGCGGCGCGACAATTCTGGGACTGGCCCTCGCCTTCGGGATCATCAAGCAGAACCCGGCCAGGGGGATCGGCGCGATCGCCGGCGCATTCATCGTCGCGATTGGCGCTGTGGGACTGGGATATCTGGTTTCCAGCCAGACCGAGACCGCACCGTCCAAACCATCGGATGCGCAAGGCAGCCAATATGAAGCTCCCGCAAGACCTTCCGATCAGAACGCGCTACCGGGGTTGAACCAGCAGAACCGCTGACATTCTCAATCGCGGCCGACGACACCGCGCCTATCCGGCGGTTTGATGGGGGCCTGCACGGCGACGGAGCGCTTTGCTCGGGGGCCCTCCGGCGATCACTGAATATAGACACCCGCCCTCTTTCCGCCATATTCGTTATAACATAACGGTAATGTTATTACATAAATGGCGACAACGATGGCACGACTTCCTCACTCCTCCAGCCTGATCGGCAGTTCGGCCCTTGGCCGCCTCGTCCACGTCGCGCTGCTCCTTGGCCTTCTCTGGCTGGCAATCGCCTGGGCGGCGATGCTTCGGTGAACGCCCTCCTCACGCTCGATAACCTGACGGTCACCTACGACCGCCATCCCGCCGTCCATCACGTCTCGGGTTTCTTCCGGGCAGGCAGCCTGACCGCGATTGCCGGGCCGAACGGCGCCGGCAAATCGACGCTGATGAAGGCGATCATGGGCGAATTGAGGCCGGCGGAAGGGCGGCTGCAACATCAGCTCGTCCGCAGCGATTTCGGCTATCTGCCGCAGGCGGCGGACATCAACCGGCGTTTCCCGATTTCGGTCCTCGATACGGTGCTGCTCGGCGCGTGGCGGCATACGGGAGCCTTCAGGGCGAACGGAGCGAAGGAACATGCCCGAGCGGCCGGGACGCTCGCCGCCGTCGGCCTCCGCGGGTTCGAACGGCGGCCGATCGGCTCGCTATCGGCCGGCCAGTTCCAGCGGGTGCTGTTTGCGCGCCTCCTGCTTCAGAATGCGAAAGTCATCCTGCTCGACGAGCCCTTCACCGCAATCGACGCCCGCACGACACAGGATCTGCTCGACATCGTCGCGCAGTGGCATGGCGAGGGTCGCACCGTGATCGCCGTGCTGCACGACCTCGAGCAGGTTCGGACGCACTTTCCCGAGACCTTGCTTCTCGCCCGCGAATGCATCGCCTGGGGACCGACGGCGGAGGTGATGTCGGCCGGCAATCTGCTCAAGGCGCGGATGATGGCTGAGCGATGGGACGACGACGCAGGGATTTGCGAGAGCCCAAGCGGAAAGGCCCCGAGCAACGGGATTGTCGCATGAGCGCCTATGATGTGCTGATCGCGCCGTTTGCCGATTACGGCTTCATGCGCCGGGCGCTGGTCGCCTGCCTGTGCCTGGCGCTCGGCTCCGGACCGATCGGCGTCTTCCTGATGCTGCGGCGCATGAGCCTGATGGGCGACGCGATGAGCCATGCGGTGTTGCCCGGTGCGGCGATCGGTTATCTCGTCGCCGGCTCGCTGTCGCTGACGGCCATGGGGATCGGCGGGCTGGTTGCGGGACTTTCCGTGGCGCTGCTCTCCGGCATCGTCAGCCGGGCCACAGTGCTGCAGGAAGATGCGAGCTTTGCAAGCTTCTACCTGACCTCGCTGGCCCTGGGCGTGCTGATCGTCTCGCTGCGCGGATCCAATATCGACCTGCTGCACGTGCTGTTCGGCACCATTCTCGCAATCGACGGCCCCGCACTCGTCCTCATCGGCTCGATCACGTCGGTAACGCTCATCGCCCTCGCCCTGGTCTACCGGCCGCTGGTGGCGGAGTGTTTCGATCCGGGCTTCCTGCGCACCGTCGGTGGTCGCGGGCCGGTCTATCACGCGCTGTTCCTGCTGCTCGTGGTGCTGAACATGGTCGCCAGCTTCCAGGCGCTCGGTACGCTGATGGCGGTCGGGCTGATGATGCTGCCGGCGGCGGTGGCGCAGCTCTGGGGCCGCAGCCTGACCGCGATGATAGCTCTTGCCGCCGGCACGGCGGCCGTCTCCGGCTATGTCGGGCTGGTCGCCTCCTATCACCTCGAACTCGCCTCCGGCCCGACGATCATCATGACGGCGGCGGTGATCTACGGCCTTTCCATTCTCTTCTCGCCGTCGGGCTTTGCCCGGCGGCTGTTTCCCAGCCCACATCTGAAGGGCTGATACCGCCGGTCAATCTCAAGGAGACCTCGATGATATCCCGCAGACTGCTTCTCTCCGCCGCCATTCCCGCCCTCATGGCCTTTTCCGCCGTGCCGGCCCTCGCCGACACGCTCAAGGTCGTCGCCTCGTTCACGGTGCTCGGCGATGTCGTCTCCCAAGTGGGCGGCAAACATGTGAAGGTGACGAACCTCGTCGGCCCGAGCGGCGATCCCCATGAATTCGAGCCATCGCCGACGGACGCCCGGAACCTCAAGGCGGCGCAGGTGGCCTTCGTCAGCGGCGAAGGCCTGGAAGGCTGGATGGACCGGCTGATCACCGCCTCGGGCTACAAGGGCAAGCCGGTCGTGGTATCTGAAGGGGTGAACACGCGCACCATGGACGAAGACGGCAAGACGGTGACCGATCCGCATGTCTGGAACAGCCCGGTCAATGTGAAGGTCTGGGTCGCCAATATCGAAAAGGCGCTGTCGGAGGCAGATCCGGTCGATGCGGGCGCCTTCAAGGCAAATGCCGAAGCCTATCTCCAGAAGCTCGACGCGATGAATGCCTACGCGCATTCCAAGTTCGACGCGGTGCCGGCCGACCGCCGCAAGGTGCTGACCAGCCACGATGCCTTCGGTTATTTCGGCCGCGAATACAATGTCAGCTTCCTGGCGCCGCTCGGCCTCTCGACCGAGACCGAAGCCTCAGCCGCCGACGTCGCAAAGCTGATCCAGCAGATCAAGGCGGAAGGCGTAAAGACCTACTTCCTTGAAAACTCCAACGATCCGCGGCTGGTCAAGCAGATCGCCAAGGCGACCGCTGCCCAGCCAGGCGGCGAGCTTTATGTCGAAGCGCTCTCGGATGCCAAGGGGCCGGCGCCGACGTATGAAAAGATGTTCCGCTACAATGTCGACCAGATCGCCGCGGCGATGGCGAAGTCGAGCTGACCCCGCAATAGTAGGCTGCGGGCAAACGCCCGCGGCCTTTGCTCAAACAGCCATGTCGAAAACCAGAAGCCCCGACAGACCGCCGTCCGCAGAGCCGATGATCCGGTCGCCGACAGCTATATGGTCCGGATGGACGAGATAGGCGTCGCGCGCCTCGGGGCTCTCGAAGGTCACGATGAAACCGTCAAGAAAGCCGCCGTTCAGGCCTTCCGGCGAAACGTTCTGGCCGAATTTCACGTCGAGGATGCCGGGCGTGACATCCTTCAGCGCGGCGACAGCATCGTAGATCGACTGCTTGTCGGCCTGCTGGATGGCCGCCTTGAACCGAACGAATACGCAATGCAGGATCATGAGCGGACCTCCACGGGTTGTTGGCGGCAGAATAGTGACTGACGCTGCGAGCGCAACAGCGGCTCACGCGATTTCCAGAAGAAGCGCGCGGTGGTCGGAAACTTCCGGCTCGGCGACCACATCAAAGTTCTCGACCTTCACATCCGGCGTCACCAGCAGATAATCCGCATAACGGCTGTCCTTCGGATACCAGGAGGTGCGGGTGTCGGTGAAGCCGCGGGTGGTGACGAGATCGGTGAGGCCGAGTTTTCCGATAATGGCGAAGGTTTCGCTGCCGGGCAGAAGATTGAGATCGCCGCAGACGACCAGCGGCTCACCCGGCTGCCAGGCCTTTTGGATCAGCGCGACGAGAGCATGGGCTTGAGCCAGCCGGGCCGGCGTATCGCCCTTGCCGGCAAGATCCCGCAGCCCGTGCATCTGCACGATGGTCACCGCCGAGCCTATCTCGTAGCGATGGATACGGACGGCGTGGGCGTTGCGCGAGCGCGGATGCTCGCCCCAGCCGCCGGCCGAAAACTCTCCATGCACGAAACCAAGCTGCTGGCCGATGATGGGCAAAGAACCGCGCACGAACGTGGCAAGGCCGAATTCGGAGCCTACCTCCCGCTCACCCTCGAACAGCGTGCCACGGGCGACCGGAGCGTACATCGCCTCATGGCCGGGCAGAACCGCCTTCACATCCTCATAGAGGCTGGCGCGCTGCGGCAGTTCGAAAGCGCCGTCGCGGTAGACCAGCCAGTCGGCGGCCGCATCCGGCGTGCGGGTGACTTCCTGCAGGCAGAGCACGTCCGGGTCAGCCGTCTTGAGATACTGCATCAGCGGCGCGTGGACTCGGCCGCCCCAGGCGTTGAGGGAGATCAGGCGCAAGGTCATCGCTCGGCGCTCCGGTTATCTCTTCTTGAACGGCGCCATGCCGAGGCGTGCGAGCTCGTCGGCGCGCTCGTTTTCCGGATGGCCGGCATGGCCCTTCACCCAGTGGAGCGTCACCTTGTGCTTGTTGCGCGCTTCCTCAAGCTGCTGCCAGAGCTCGGCATTCTTCACCGGCTTCTTGTCGGCGGTCTTCCAGCCGTTCTTCTTCCAGCCGAAGATCCACTTGGAAATGCCGTCCACCACATATTTGCTGTCGGTGTGAAGGTTGACTTCGCACGGAGTTTTCAGCGCGTTCAGCGCGGAGATCGCCGCCATCAGCTCCATGCGGTTGTTGGTCGTCTCGGCCTCGCCGCCGAACATTTCCTTTTCCGTGTCGCCATAACGCAGGATGGCGCCCCAGCCACCCGGACCGGGATTGCCGGAACAGGCGCCGTCGGTGAAAATCTCTACCTGCTTCATGATGCGGACAGTCTTTCTTCAGTCAGCCCGTATTCGGTGGCCGATGTAATTTGGCGGTGGAAGCGCAGCTTGCGCAGGTATTCGAGCGGGTCCTTCTTGACAACCAGCGCGCCGGCCGGCGTCGTCAGCCAGTCGTAAAGCCGGGTCAGGAAGAACCGCAGCGCCGAACCGCGGGCGAGGATCGGCAGGGCCTCGATTTCGGGCCTCTCGAGGGGGCGGACGCTCTGGTAACCTTCGAGCAGCGCCTGGCCCTTGGTGAGGTTGTAGGCGCCGTCCTTTTCGAAACACCAGGCATTCAGGCAGATCGAGACATCATAGGCGAGCAGGTCGTTGCAGGCGAAATAGAAGTCGATCAGGCCGGACAGCTCGTCGCCGAGGAAGAAGACATTGTCCTGGAAGAGATCCGCGTGGATGACGCCGGCGGCCAGATCCTTCGGCCAGTTCCGGTCCAGGTGACCGAGTTCCGAGGAGATTTCGTCCTGCAGGCCGATTTCGACTTCGTCGGCGCGCTCGGCGGATTTTTCCCAAAGCGTCTTCCAGCCCTCCACGGAAAGCGAGTTCGGGCGTGTCAGCTCGAAATCCTGGCCGGAGAGGTGCATCCGGGCGAGCGCCTTGCCCACCTCGCGGCAATGTTTCGCCTCCGGCTTCCTCAGCCACATGCCTTCGAGGAAGGAGATGAGGGCGGCGGGCCGGCCGGACAGGGTGCCGTAGAGATTTCCGTCGTTGCGCGGCAGGGGCAGCGGGCAGGACAGGCCGCCGGCCGCCAGATGCTGCATCAGGCCGAGGAAAAACGGCAGATCACGCTCGTCCGTCCGCTTTTCGTAGAGCGTCAGGATCAGCGGATCGCGGGTCGTGTGCAACAGGAAGTTCGAATTCTCGACGCCCTCGGCAATCCCCTTGTAGGAGGTCAGCTCGCCGACATCGTATTCCGTCAGGAACTGCTTCAGGTCGTCTTCGGTGATGTCGGTGTAAACGGCCAAGGTGTCATCCCGCTTGATTCTGCCGCGCAGATAGGTGATGGGGCTTTCCTAGCGGCTCGCCCGGCCCTTCGCTAGAGGCCGGGGCGTCCGAACCCGAAATCGGACCACTCTATCGATTTTTCCGGCTTCGCCGGATGGCTCCTCACCCGTTCACCCATGCCATGTCCTCAACCGTCAAAGGCACGCCGCGCAGCTCGCGGTTGACGAGGAAGTTTTCGGTTTCTTCCGCGGTGATCGCGAGCTCGATCTCGGCCTCGAAACGCTCCTTGAAGGCGGCGATGATCTCGTCGACGATGACTTCCGGGGCGGAGGCGCCGGCGGAAAGGCCGAGCGTGCCGATGCGACCGATCTCGTCCCAGTTCAATTCGGAGGCGCGCTGCACCAGGAGGGAGCGCTTGGCCCCTGCTCTCAGCGCCACTTCGACAAGCCGCTTGGAATTCGACGAATTCGGAGCACCGACGACGATGAAAAGGTCGCAGCCGGGCGCGGCTTCCTTGACCGCTTCCTGACGGTTGGTGGTGGCGTAGCAGATGCTGTCGGCGGAAGGCGCCGTGAGGTTCGGGAAACGCTCCTGCAGCTTGGCGATGACGCCTGCGGTGTCGTCCACCGAGAGCGTCGTCTGGGTGACGTAGCCGAGATTGTCCGGATCTTCGGGGACATAGGCTTCCGCGTCGGCGATCGTGTCGATGAGCGACACCGTGCCTGGCGGCAGCTGGCCCATCGTACCGATCACTTCCGGATGGCCGGCATGGCCGATCAGCACCACATGGCGGCCGAGGCGCTGGTGGCGCATCGCCTGCTTGTGGACTTTCGACACCAGCGGGCAGGTCGCGTCGAGATAGAAGAGATTGCGGGCCTCGGCATCCTCGGGCACGGATTTCGGTACGCCATGTGCGGAGAAGACTACCGGCTGCTCGCGATGTTCGGCCGGGATCTCGTCCAGTTCCTCGACGAAAACGGCGCCCTTCGCTTCGAGACCCTCGACCACATAGCGGTTGTGGACGATCTCGTGGCGGACATAGACCGGCGCGCCATAGGCTTTCAGCGCCAGCACGACGATCTGGATCGCCCTGTCGACGCCGGCGCAGAAACCGCGCGGGCCGCAGAGACGAATCTTGAGTGGGCTTTTTTCAGGTATGGATGATGCCATCAAATCAGGACGCCAGGACTGTCAGCACGAGAGCGAAAATGGCCGGACCGCCCTGGATGAACAGGATGCGCGGCTTGACCGACCACGCGCCATATATAGCGGCAATGGTCACGCACACAAGAAAGAAGAGCTTCAATCGGAAGGCCAAGGCGGGATCGCGGCGCCGGCCGTGTCGTCGAAGCGCACGGGAAATCACGCCTGCCCTCCAGGCCTTTAGAGCTCCGAGCGTCTCTTTAAGACATTACGGAAGCGCGTCGTAGCCCGGGCCGAAGCCGGTGAGTTCGATCGGAATGCCGACCCGGTCCTGATCTGCGGATTCGCGCAGAGCAAAGACGGCAGCCTTGCCGGCGCGCAAGATGCGCATCAGTTCCTCGTCGATCTCCACTTCCACATAACAGCCCTCGGAGAAGCAGCGGGTGAAATAGGCGCGGCCGATATTGTTGTTGTCGACATAGAGTTCCATGCCGTCCTTCAGGAGCACGCCGAGCGGCGCGAGGATGCGCAGGATGCGTGCCTTTCGGTCGGCGGTCTTCAGCACCACCACCGACAGGCCGACTTCCGGCCGGTCCTCGGCGATGACGTTCTGCATCAGCGCGCACTGGTCGGCGGAAGCGCCGGCCGGCCGGTCGCAGATGATCGACCATGCGCCATGGTTCTCGCGCACGTTGCCGGGGGGCTGCGCCTGCTGCCCCGGAGGCTGCTGGGCCTGCCCGCCGTTCGGCGCCGGCCGGGGTGCCTGCGGTCCCGGCTTGGCGCCCTGTGCCGGAACGGGGGCCGGCTGGGGTGCAGCGGGCCGCGGGCCGGGTTGCGGCTGCTGCGCGAACGCGGGAAGCGAAACGGCGGCTGCAAGCATCACGGCTAGACCGGCGCAGATCAGGGAGGGACGACCCATGGAAACCTCTGGAAGACGAATCAGTGCGGCTATTCTTGTCGTTCACTAGACGAAATGAAAAGCCCTGACCTCTTTCCAGTGGAGTACGGCGAAAGTGGGACCCGCCAGGCCGCGTGGCCCAGCCGTCACTTTTATCAGGAAAAAGCCGGATTTTGGCCGTCGTACGGTCTATAATGACGCGGCCGGAGGTGTGGAAGGCCTTTGAAATAAGACCTCGGCCCGGTCGAAAAAGCCGGTTACAGCCCCTGATTATCGCGGGATTCCAAGCTTATCCCCGAGGCGCAAAATGCCGCACGGGCTTTTCCCGCCAGATATTGCGGCGGCAGGCAAACTGTGATTGAAGCAGACCATATAGCTTGGATTCTGCGTTCGGTTTGATCGAGATCAGACGCATGGGGAGATATGTAGTGATGAACAGGGCTTTTGCAGTGATGACGGCGCTCATCTGTCTGCTCTTTGCTTCCGCAGGTTTTGCGGACCAGCCGCATCCGTGGCAGATTGACTTCCAGGCGGCAGCAACGCCGATCATGCACCAGATCCGCTGGTTCAACCACTATACGCTGTGGTTCATCGTGCCGACCACGCTTTTGGTTCTGGCCCTGCTGGTCGTCGTCGTCGTGAAGTTCCGCGCCAGCGCCAATCCGGTGCCGTCGCGGACCAGCCACAATACGGCGATCGAGATCATCTGGACGCTTGGCCCGGTTCTCATCCTCTTCTTCCTCGCCATTCCCTCCTTCAATCTCCTGAATGCCCAGCTCGAAATTCCGGAATCGGACATGACGGTCAAGGCCACCGCCACCCAGTGGCAGTGGAACTATGAATATGAAGGCACGCCGGCGCCGGTGGCCTTCGACAGCTTCATGCTGAAGGAACAGGACCGCGCCGCCGCCGGCAAGACAGATCCTGCCGTCTATCCGCGTCTTCTGGCCGTCGACAACGAAATGATCATCCCGGTCAACAAGACCGTGCGCGTGCTGGTGACCGCCGCTCCGTCCGACGTCATCCACGCCTTCGCAATGCCGGCTTTCGGGCTCAAGATCGACGCCGTTCCGGGCCGCCTGAACGAGACCTGGTTCAAGGCAGAGAAGGAAGGCCTCTATTACGGTCAGTGCTCCGAACTGTGCGGCAAGGACCACGCGTACATGCCGATCGCCATCCGCGTCGTCTCGGAAGACAAGTACAAGACCTGGCTCGCAGCTGCTGCGACCGACCTGCCGGGGGCCTACAAGGCTCTCGTGGCTGCGGTCGACAAGCCTGCCGGCAATTTTGCCGTCGCGGCAAATGAATCCAAGTAATACAGAGGAGTGAGGACAATGGCTGGACATTCCGCTCACGACGATCACGCTCATGCTCGCACCTCTCACGATGATGCGCATGCCCACGACGATCATCATGATCATTCGCACACGCCGACCTTTGCTCAGCGTTGGCTGTTTTCGACCAACCACAAGGACATCGGCACGCTCTACCTGATCTTCGCGATCTTCGCGGGCATCGTCGGCGGGCTTCTCTCCGTCGCCATGCGCATGGAGCTGCAGGAACCGGGCATTCAGATCTTCCATGGTCTGGCCTCGATGGTCTACGGCTTCCAGGGCGACGCCGCGATCGACGGCGGCAAGCACATGTTCAACGTGTTCACCACCGGCCACGCGCTTATCATGATCTTCTTCATGGTCATGCCGGCGATGATCGGCGGTTTCGCCAACTGGATGGTGCCGATCATGATCGGCGCGCCGGACATGGCCTTCCCGCGCCTGAACAACATCTCCTTCTGGCTGATCGTGCCGGCCTTCCTGCTTCTGCTGCTTTCGATGTTCGTCGAAGGTCCTGCGGGCGCTTACGGTGTCGGCGGTGGCTGGACCATGTATCCGCCGCTCGCGACCATGGGGCATCCGGGTCCGGCCGTCGACCTGGCGATCTTCTCGCTGCACGTCGCCGGCGCATCCTCGATCCTCGGTGCGATCAACTTCATCACCACGATCCTCAACATGCGCGCTCCGGGCATGACGCTGCACAAGATGCCGCTGTTTGCCTGGGCCGTGCTGGTCACCGCCTTCCTGCTGCTGCTCTCGCTGCCGGTTCTGGCGGGCGCTATCACCATGCTTCTGACCGACCGCAACTTCGGCACTACCTTCTTCTCGCCGGAAGGCGGCGGTGACCCGATCCTCTACCAGCACCTGTTCTGGTTCTTCGGCCACCCGGAAGTGTACATTCTGATCCTGCCCGGTTTCGGCATCGTCAGCCACATCGTCTCGACCTTCTCCAAGAAGCCGGTCTTCGGTTATCTCGGCATGGCTTACGCCATGGTCGCGATCGGCGCCGTCGGCTTCATCGTCTGGGCCCACCATATGTACACGGTCGGCATGTCGCTTGATGCGCAGCGTTACTTCGTCTTCGCGACGATGGTCATCGCGGTCCCGACAGGCATCAAGATCTTCTCCTGGATCGCCACGATGTGGGGCGGGTCGCTGACCTTCTCGACGCCGATGATCTGGGCGATCGGTTTCATCTTCCTGTTCACCGTCGGCGGCGTCACGGGCGTCCAGCTCGCCAATGCCGGCCTCGACCGCTCGCTGCATGACACCTATTACGTCGTGGCCCACTTCCACTACGTTCTGTCGCTCGGCGCGGTCTTCGCCATCTTCGCGGCCTGGTACTACTGGTTCCCGAAAATGTTCGGCTACATGTACAGCCAGCGGATCGGCAACCTGCATTTCTGGGTCATGTTCATCGGCGTCAACCTGGTGTTCTTCCCCCAGCACTTCCTGGGTCTCGCCGGCATGCCGCGCCGTTACATCGACTATCCGGATGCGTTTGCCGGCTGGAACTATGTTTCCTCCATCGGCTCCTACATCTCCTTCGTCGGCGTTCTGATCTTCCTCTATGGCGTCTGGGAAGCCTTCGCAAAGAAGCGCATCGCCGGCGACAATCCGTGGGGCGAAGGTGCGACCACGCTGGAATGGCAGCTTTCTTCGCCGCCGCCGTACCACCAGTGGGAACAGCTACCGCGCATCAAGTAAGCGCTCGATCCTTGAAAAAGGGCATCGCGGCAACGCGATGCCTTGAAATACCAAGCAGGACGGTTCAATGACGGTTATGGACAATCACGACGCTCTCGGCACCGATGGAGGCTCACGCCTCTCGGAAGCGAGTGCGCGCGATTTCTTCGAGCTCCTGAAGCCGCGGGTGATGTCGCTCGTGGTCTTCACCGCATTCGCCGGTCTCATCCTGGCGCCAGGGCAGATCAATCCGGTCCTCGGCGTGATTTCCATTCTCTGCATCGCCGTCGGCGCCGGTGCCTCCGGGGCGCTGAACATGTGGTATGACGCCGATATCGATGCCGTCATGACCCGCACCGCCAAACGCCCGATCCCGGCCGGTCGCATCCTGCCCCAGGAAGCGCTCGCCTTCGGCTTGACGCTCTCGGTCTTTTCGGTCGTCATCCTCGGTCTTGCGGTCAACTGGTTCTCGGCCGGCCTGCTCGCCTTCACCATCTTTTTCTATGCCGTTGTCTACACGATGTGGCTGAAGCGCTCGACGCCGCAGAACATCGTCATCGGCGGCGCTTCCGGTGCCTTCCCCCCGATGATCGGCTGGGCCTGCGTCACGGGCGGCGTATCGCTCGACAGCATCCTGCTTTTCCTGATCATCTTCCTGTGGACGCCGGCGCATTTCTGGGCACTCGCGCTCTTCAAGATGCGCGATTACGGCTCGGTCGGCGTGCCGATGATGCCGAATGTCGCAGGCGAGGCCTCGACCAAGAACCAGATCATCGTCTATGCGGTCCTGACTGCGCTGATCGCGGTCACCCCCACCCTCACCGGACTTGCCGGCCTCGGTTACGGCATCTTCGCCGCCTTGCTCGGTGCGATCTTCGTCATCTGTTCCATCGCCGTCCGGCGTATGCCCGACGGCGATGAGAAGATGATGCCGGCGAAGAAGATGTTCGCCTATTCGATTTTCTATCTCTTTGCGATCTTCTCGGCCCTGCTGGCCGACCGGCTGCTCGCGGGACTGCCGCACCTCGTGGGAGGTCTGCTGTGAGGGAAAAAATCACGCTCAGCGAAGCCCAGAGGAAGTCCCGCCGCAACCGCAATGTCGCGCTCGGCATCGTTCTCGCCGGGCTCGTGGTCCTCTTCTACATCATGACGCTGGTGAAAATCGGCGGAGTCGGGAACTAGGGTGGAGCGATGACGGACGTCAATCAGAGCGGTCAGGCAAAGCGGGTCAGCAACAGCGCGATCTTCGCCGGCTGCGCCGTTTTCGTGGCCGGCATGGTCGGCGCCGCCTATGCTTCCGTGCCGCTCTACCGGCTGTTCTGCCAGGTCACCGGCTATAACGGCACCACCCAGCGCGTCGAGCAGTATTCCGACAAGATCCTGAACAAGCCTATCCAGGTGACGTTCGACGCCAACATCTCGCCGGGCCTGAACTGGGAGTTCAAGCCCGCCAAGTCGGTCAGTCCGAAGATTGGGGAGACCGTGCAGATCGAATACACTGCGACCAACCGGTCGTCCAAGCCGACGACTGGCAGTGCCGTGTTCAACGTGACACCGATGGAAGCGGGCGCCTATTTCAACAAGGTCGAGTGCTTCTGCTTTACCGAGCAGACGCTGCAGCCTGGCCAGTCGGTTCAGATGCCGGTGGTGTTCTTCGTTGACCCGGAGCTCGCCACGGCCCAAGAGACCAAGAACATCAAGACGATCACCCTGTCCTACACCTTCTATCCGAGCGAGCCGGGCAAACCGGTTGCGGCTCTGCCGGAAGGCCCGAAGGCAGGCGCCCCGAAGACGGGCGCCCAGAACGCAGGCGTGGGGAAACTTTAAGAGGGTTCGCCGGTTTTCCGGCGGAGCAGGCATTCATCCGGGGATTCTGACATGGCCGACGCGCATCAGAAAAATCACGACTACCACATCATCGATCCGAGCCCGTGGCCGATCCTGGCTTCGCTCGGCGCCTTCGTCATGACCTTCGGCGGCGTCGCCTACATGCGCTATCTGAAGGGCGGCGAGTTCCATCTTTTCGGCCTTAACTGGGCGAGCCCATGGTGGTTCTACGGCGGCCTGGCGATCATCATCTACACGATGATCGGCTGGTGGACGGACACGGTCAAGGAAGGCAATTCGGGCGCCCATACGCGCGTCGTCTCGCTGCATCTGCGCTACGGCATGATCATGTTCATCGCTTCGGAAGTGATGTTCTTTGTCGCCTGGTTCTGGGCCTTTTTCGATGCCAGCCTCTACGCCAACGAGGCGATCCAGGCGACCCGCGTCGAGTTCCTCGGCGGTCAGTGGCCGCCGAAGGGCGTCGAGGTGCTCGACCCCTGGCACCTGCCGATCTACAACACGGTCATCCTGCTTCTGTCCGGCACCTGCGTCACCTGGGCTCACCATGCGCTGCTGCACGGCGACCGCAAGGGCCTGATCAGCGGCCTGGCGCTCACCGTCGCACTCGGCATCCTGTTCTCCTGCGTCCAGGCTTACGAGTATATCCACGCTCCGTTCGCGTTCTCGAACTCGATCTACGGCGCGACCTTCTTCATGGCGACCGGCTTCCACGGTTTCCACGTCCTGGTCGGCACGATCTTCCTGGCTGTCTGCCTGCTGCGCGCCATCAACGGCGGTTTCACGCCCACCCAGCATTTCGGCTTCGAAGCCGCCGCCTGGTACTGGCATTTCGTCGACGTGGTGTGGCTGTTCCTGTTCTTCGCCATCTACATCTGGGGTGGCTGGGGCGCACCGCTCGCCCATTGAGCGAGGGGACATGAATTCCGGGAGGGCGGCGACAAGCCGCCCTTCTGCTTTTTGAGGACTGGAACGAATGGCAACCAAGGCTCCCTCGCAAACCGCATCGGATAAAACGCCCGCCCGCGGACGTGGCCGGGTGATCGCGACCGTCGTCGTGGTGCTGGCGGCGCTCGCCATCCTGCTGTCGCTCGGCACCTGGCAGGTGGAGCGGCTGCATTGGAAGGAACGCCTGCTCGCCGATATCGCCCAGCGGCGGGCGGCGGCACCTGTCGCGCTTTCCGATATCGAGGCGATCCGGAAATCCGGCGGCGATATCGAATACCGCCGAGTATCGGTCACCGGCACGTTCGACCATGCCAGGGAGCGACATTTCTTCGCGACCTTCGGAGGCCAGACCGGCTTTTACGTCTACACCCCGATGACGCTTGCCGACGGCCGCATCCTGTTCGTCAACCGCGGTTTCGTGCCCTATGAGATGAAGGACCCGAAAACCCGTACCGCCGGGGAGGTTGCCGACCAGCAGACCGTCATCGGTTATGCGCGGGTACGGCTTGGCGAAAAACCGTCCTCGATCGTCCCGGACAACGATCTCGCCAAGAACATCTTCTACTGGAAGGATCTCGACGCCATGGCCTCGACCACCGGTATCGATGCGTCGAAGGTCGTGCAGTTCTTCGTGGATGCCGATGGCTCGATCGTCAATCCGGGCGGCTGGCCCAAAGGCGGCGTCACCCAGTTCGACCTTCCGAACAGCCACCTCCAATATGCCGTGACCTGGTACGGCCTGGCCGTGGCCCTCGTTGCCGTGGTCGTCGGCATGATCTTCCGCCGCAAACACGCCTGAGCCCGCAGGATAGGCTTGCTTCGGCCCCTCCCCGGACCTACATCGGTTGGAACAGAGCGCGCGTCTTCATAGGGCAGCGCCGAAGGAGCACCCATGAACACCGACCTTCTCAACCTTTTCGACTGCGACGAGACCAAGCTGCGCTCGATCCTCTCAGAGGTGCTTACCGGCGCCGATGACGGCGAGCTTTTCGTGGAACATGCCCAGGCGGAATCGCTGACCTTCGACAACGGCCGCCTGAAGGGCGGTTCGTTCAACACCGACCAAGGGTTCGGGCTGCGCTCGGTCGCCGGCGAAGCGGTTGGTTATGCCCATGCAGGCGAGCTTTCGGCAGCGGCGCTGTCCCGTGCTTCGGATGCGGTGCGTGCCGTCACCGCTGGTTATTCCGGTTCCTACGCTGCCGCTCCCCAGCGCACCAACAAGAAATATTACGGTGACGAGAACCCGATCGGCAGCCCCAGCTTCGAGGAGAAGGTCAAGCTGCTCACCGATATCGACGCCTATCTGCGCTCCAAGGACGACAAGGTACGGCAGGTAACGGCAACGGTGTCCGCAAGCTGGCAGGTGGTCGACATCCTGCGCGCTGATGGCCACCGGGTGCAGGACATCCGCCCGATGACGCGCATCAACATTTCCGTCGTCGTCGGTGACGGCGACCGGCAGGAGAGCGGTTCGTTCGGCACTGGCGGCCGTATCGGCTTCGGCGATTTCGTGACGGAAGGCAACTGGCAGACCGGCGCCGACGAGGCGCTGCGCCAGGCGCTCGTCAACCTGACCGCCATCGACGCTCCGGCCGGCACGATGGATGTCGTGCTCGGCTCCGGCTGGCCGGGCGTGATGCTGCATGAGGCGGTCGGCCACGGGCTGGAAGGCGATTTCAACCGCAAAAAGACCTCGGCCTTTGCCGGACTTCTCGGCGAGATGGTCGCCGCCCCCGGCGTCACGGTCGTCGACGACGGCACGATCGACAACCGCCGCGGCTCGCTCACCATAGACGACGAAGGCACGCCGTCGGCCTACAACGTGCTGATCGAGAACGGCAAACTGGTCGGTTACATGCAGGATCGCCAGAACGCCCGGCTGATGGGCGTCCAACCGACCGGCAACGGCCGCCGCCAGGGTTATGCCTATACGCCGATGCCGCGGATGACCAATACCTACATGCTCGGCGGCGACAAATCGCCCGAAGAAATCATCGCCTCGGTCAAGAAAGGCATCTACGCCGTCTCCTTCGGCGGCGGCCAGGTGGACATCACCTCGGGCAAATTCGTGTTCGGCTGCACCGAAGCCTACATGATCGAGAACGGCAAAATCGGCCCCGCCATCAAGGGCGCCATGCTGATCGGCAACGGCCCGGATGCGATGCGCCGCGTCTCGATGGTCGGCAACGACATGAAGCTCGACACCGGCATCGGCAATTGCGGCAAGGGCGGCCAATGGGTCCCCGTCGGCGTCGGCCAGCCGCATCTGCGAATGGACCAGGTGACGGTGGGCGGGACGAAGGCGTAAAGCGGAGCAATTTGCCTGACGATAGGAGGATCCTTCCCTGCTCGCCTGCCTCGATGTCTACACGCCAAATTGATATCGAACGGAGAGAAATAACCAGTGATTGACGACCTTATGATAACTGTGGCCGTCCTTTATGCTTTGGTGGCCGGGGAAACAGATGGTCGATAGTGCCAGCTCGGAGCATGCCGAGTTCGAATTCTTTCATTCGGTGCGCGTGTTTTATGTTCTCGCCGTCGCCTGCGGCATCGCCTTGTGTTATTGTCTGTTTCAGCTGGTGGAGATCTTTTTTGCTGGCCGTGAGGGTCTCGCACCGCTCACCCGAGCCGCCATCCTCATCCCACTTGTGGTCGGTTGCAGCAGCTTGGCGATGTTTTGCGTGTCCCGGATGAACCTCCAAAAGGCGGTCCTTATTATATCTCCGGCTGGAATCTGGATGCCCGCCACGATGCCGCAATTATTGCCTTGGACGTCGGTCTCGCAAATCATGCTTTTTGGGGAATATGGCTCCCCCAAAAATATCGCGGTGATTTTACGCGACAGCCTCGACCCCGGGACACATCCCCAGGTCACAAAAGTGAGCCCCGGACGCTCAGGCCCTCAGAGCTTGGTACTATCTCCCGCTTTGCTGAGGAATACCAAAACCGACGATCTATTGGTGCTGATGAAACGCTACCACAAAAAGTTTGGCAGGACGCCGGATGCGGATTCAGGCGCCCCAGACCAACCCACTTTTCATTCCTCGGGCTGGACCGGTATCGAGGAATAAGCTGTGCGTCTGGCCATCGTCGCCGGACCCAGCCTTGACACCCTCATCCAAATCCCGGCAGGTGCGGGCTACTCGATCCCATCTGCATACGGCATTTTCCATGGATTCCGCCAACCCGATTTCCGCTTTGCTGGATGCATGGATTCCGGGTCACGGGCCGGCCCAGCTCGTCTTTCTTTTCCTCTCGGCGCTGATCGCCGGGCTGGCGCGCGGGTTTTCCGGGTTTGGCGGCGCGCTGATCTTCGTTCCGCTCGCCGGTGCCGCCGTCGGGCCGAAGATCGCCCCTGCCCTGCTGCTCGTCATCGACGGGGTGACGACGCTCGGCATGGTGCCGGACGGCTGGAAGCGCGCCAACCGCCGCGAGGTGGGCACGATGCTGATCGGGACACTGATCGGCGTGCCGGCCGGAACGACGCTGCTGGCGGTGATCGATCCGACGGCGCTGCGCTGGCTGATCTCGGTCGTTGTGCTCTTTCTGCTGGTCTTCCTGATTTCCGGTTGGCGTTACCATGGCAAACCGAAGACGACGCTGACGATCGGCGTCGGCGCGCTTGCCGGCCTGTTCGGCGGTGCCGCACAACTCTCCGGTCCGCCGGTCGTCGCCTACTGGCTCGGCGGCGCCATCCCGCCGCTCACCGTGCGCGCCAATCTCATCCTCTATTTCGCGCTTGCGACGGTGATCTCCGCCACCGCCTATATCGTCGGTCACCTTTTGACCCTCGACGTCCTTGCACTCGCACTGATCGCCGGGCCGGGTTACGGCCTCGGTGTGCTCGCCGGTTCGAAACTGTTCGGCTTTGCCTCCGAAGGCACCTTTCGGCGCATCTGCTTCACGCTGATCGCCATGGCGGCGATCGTCAGCCTGCCGCTTTTCGACGCGCTGCGGCCCTGAGCAGGATTCAGCACAGCATTATTCAGCAAGGCTTAACCCGTACGGCAGTAGGGTCGCGCACTACGAAGTAACGTGGGCGTGATCGCGGTGGGGAATACCAGGGAGAGGTTTCAGGCGCTTTGGCGCCGGGATGTCAAACGCCGGCTTGTCGCCGGTGGCCTCGACATGGCTGCCGCACTTGCGCGTGCCGGAATGATGCCCAATGCGCGTGGCCACGGCGCCATATTCACGCTCCACCATGTGCGACCGAAACAGAGCCGGTCGCTGCAGCCGAGCGGTCATCTGGAAGTGACGCCGGACTTCCTCGGCGAAGCGATCGAGCGGCTTTCGGCCGAAGGTTACGAATTCATCCCCTTGAGCAACGTGCCGGCACGGCTTGCCGCGCCGACCAAGCAGCCGTTCGCGACCTTCACGCTCGATGACGGCTACCGCAACAATGCCGAATACGCGTTGCCCGTGTTTGCCCGCTACGGCGTGCCCTTCACCATTTTCGTCACCCGCGGATTTGCCGAGCGGACCCATTCGCTCTGGTGGGAGACGGTTGCCGAGCTGCTCGGCCGCGAACGGGAAGTGACGTTCGATTTCGGCGGCGGGTCCGAGGTTCTCGATCTCACTTCCGAGGCCCGCAAGTTCGACGCCTTTGACCGGTTTTCCAGCTATGTCCTGGAGGTCGAGGAATCCACCGCCGTCTCGCGGATCGATGCGCTGGCGAAAAAACATGGCGTTGATCCGCTGAAGATCACCGCCGACCTGACCATGAATGCCGAGGAGCTCCGCTCGGTCGCTGCCCATCCGCTGGCTTCGCTCGGCGCCCACACGACCAGCCACCGGGCCGTCGCCCGGCTTTCGGCGGAAGACGCCGGGGCGGAAATGAAGCAGTCCGCCGACTGGATCGAGGCTTTGACCGGCGAACGGCCGGCCACGATCGCCTATCCCTATGGCAGCCGCGCCGCGGTCTCCGAGCGCGACTGCGCGATTGCCAAGGAACTCGGCTTTTCGGTCGCGGTGACGACGCAGCCCGGCACGCTCTGCGCCAAATCCATGAACCGGCTCACCGGCCTGCCGCGCATCTCGCTCAATGGCTATTACCAGCAGCCGCGCTACGTCTCGGCCCTTGCCTCAGGCATCCCGTTCGCGATCGGGCGGTGAAAGCCACCTCCCCTTTACGGATACATCCGCACCTTTTCCCACGGCCCGTCTGCGACGGCGCGGCGGAATTCGATGCGGTCGTGCAGGCGGAACGGGCGGTCGTGCCAGAACTCGATCGACAGCGGCTTGATGCGGAACCCGGACCAGTGGGGCGGGCGCGGAATGTCGCCGATCGCGTAGCGGGCGGTGTACTCGGCCACCGATTTTTCGAGCGCGAAGCGGGTTTCGAGCGGGCGGGACTGTTTCGACGCCCAGGCGCCGATACGGCTGCCGCGGGGGCGCGAGGCGTAGTAGGCGTCCGCCTCGGCGTCGCTCACAACCTCCACCTCGCCGCGCAGACGAACCTGGCGACGCAGCGATTTCCAATGGAAGCACATCGCCGCCTTTTTCTGACCGAGGATCTCGCGGCCCTTCTGGCTTTCGAAATTGGTATAGAAGACGAAACCGTTTTCGTCATACCCCTTCAACAGGACCATGCGAACGTTCGGCATGCCGTTTTCGTCGACGGTCGCAACCGCAACGGCATTCGGATCGTTGGGTTCTGAGCTCTCGGCATCCTTCAGCCAGGAACCGAAAAGCGCGAAAGGTTCGTTCTCGGCGGTGAAGTCACCAGTTGTTAACCCGCTCTCAGACATATTGAATAAAATACTCCCAATCTTTTGAAAAATGCCCGAGTTTTTCAGTCGGACAGGACGCACGGTGGTAGTGATAGCAAAGTCGAAGAGCCGCACAAAGAGGTCGTTTCTCCTCGGCAGACGGGCAGCCGCCCTCTGCCTTGCAGGGCTTTCGCTTGCCGGTTGTACCAGCAGCCTCGATCTCTTCGGAAGCGCGCCCAAGGTCGACCGCTCGATCGCGACCGGCACCGTGCCTAGCGCGTCTCAGCCTACCGGTGCGACGCTTTCCGACGAGGCGACGGTGCGTAACGCCGTCTCCTCGGCCGATCTTGCCAAGGTCGGAGCGGCCTCGGTTCCGTGGGCGAATACCACGACCGGCAGCGCCGGCGTCGTCTCGCAAATCCGCGAGGCCCGCAACGGCGAGCAGATCTGCCGCGCCTTCACCACCACGCGGCATTCCTACGAGGGTATCGCCATGTTCTCCGGCCAGACCTGCCTGACCGGCAGCGGCGACTGGATGCTGACAGCCTTCGACCGCCAGTAGTCGCGGTCGTCCCTCCCCCAAAGCCGACCCTGCAAAATCCGTTTCGGGCGTTTTCGTGAAATCGCGCCGGAAACCATTCGTTTACCTTAATGACCACGACTGGCGGCCGCGTAACCACTGATTCACAAGTCCTAACATAGGCTCGCCTGATGTAAGCAGTAATCTGCCCGGAACATGAGGAACCGGCCGATGGCTGTCGGAGTTGTGACGAGTATCGGGGGTCCAATGATCAAGCGGGGGCCTGCCGTTTCAAGTAACCGGTGGTCCCACAATGCGTGATCCCTATTCTCTTCTCGGCGTGAAGCGCAATGCCGAGCCCGACGAAATCAAGGCAGCCTGGCGCGCCAAGGCCAAGACCGTTCATCCCGACCAGAACCAGGACGATCCGTCTGCGACGAGCCGTTTCGCAGAGATCGGCCAGGCCTACGAGGTCCTGAAGGATCCCGAGCGCCGCAAGCGATACGACAGGGCCGCCGAGATGCACCAGACCATCATGCAGCAGCGCAATGCCGCCCGCGAAGCCGCTGAGCGCGCCAAGGCCGCAAAGGCCAACGCCGAAAAGGTCATGGAAGAACTCGCCAAGACCAATGCGGAAAGCGCCAAAGCACAGGCGCAGGCTCGCGGCCAATCCCAATCCCAGGCTCATCCTCAGAACCAGTCCGGCCCGGCAGGCGAAACGCCTGAGGACATGATCGAGCGTATCTTCGGCGCCACGGCAGCCGACCAGGCAAAACCTCACACTGGCGGCTCGGCGCAGGCGAGCGGCGATTCGGCGGAAACGACCAAGGCAGATGTATCCGGCGGCGAAAGACCGCCCCTGCCCGCCCTTGCCATCGACCTGATCGCCTCCATCGTGCGCCGCTTCCGCGGCACGACGCCTGCTCCCGAAAAGGCTCCGGATATTTCCGTCGAGGCAACGGTGACCTTGGAGGACCTCCTGAAACTCAACGCGGTCACGCTGAAGATGGCCGACGACCGCGAAGTCCGCCTTGTGCTGGAAAAAGGCATGACGGAAGGCCATGTGGCGCGGCTGAAGGGCCAGGGCCTCAAGCTCGCCGGCATGAAATCCGGCGATCTTCTCGCCTCGATCAAAGTTTCCCGCGACAGCCGCTTCCGCGTCGAAGGTTTCGATCTTCACACGACCTTGTCGATTTCGCTCGAAGACGCGGTGCTTGGCGGCGACGCGTCGGTCGAGACGCCGGAAGGCAACCGCAACATCAGCATTCCGGCATGGTCCGGCTCCGACCAGACGGTCCGGCTGAACGGCCTTGGCCTTCATGACGATGCCGGAGGCCGCGGCGATCTCGTCGTCGAACTGCGCGTCGTCCTGTGGGAAAAACCGAACGAAAAGGTCACCGACCTGATGCGGCACATGCGTCACGGGCTGTATGTCTGACGGCATCGTCTAGTATGACGGTTTTGCGTCGGTATTCACCGCTAAGCACCCTTTGTTACGGCTACTAACACGAGATGATCCAAGTCTGCTTGAACCCTTGAGCTGCCTATGTCATAGGCAGCGTTCATCTAAGGTATCAGGGGACTATGAATGGTTCAGGCTTCCGGCCTCATGGCAGGCAAACGCGGTCTCATCATGGGCGTTGCCAACAATCGTTCGATCGCGTGGGGCATTGCCAAGGCCATCCACCAGCATGGCGGGGAAGTTGCATTCACCTACCAAGGCGACGCACTCAAGAAGCGGGTTGAGCCGCTGGCCGCAGAACTGGGCGCCTACATGGCCGGCCATTGCGACGTCGGCGACGAATCGACCATCGATGAAGTCTTCGCCAATCTCGAAAAGCACTGGGGCAAGATCGACTTCCTCGTGCATGCGATTGGCTTTTCCGACAAGGACGAGCTGACCGGCCGTTACGTCGACACCTCGGCTGACAATTTCGCCAAGACGATGCAGATCTCGGTCTATTCCTTTACGTCGGTAGCAAGGCGGGCGGAAAAGCTGATGACCGACGGCGGTTCGATGCTGACCCTCACCTATTACGGTGCCGAAAAGGTCATGCCGAACTACAACGTCATGGGCGTTGCCAAGGCGGCACTCGAAGCCAGCGTCAAATATCTCGCCGTCGATCTGGGTCCGAAGAACATCCGCGTCAACGCGATCTCGGCCGGGCCGATCAAGACGCTTGCCGCTTCCGGCATCGGCGACTTCCGCTACATCCTCAAATGGAACGAATACAATGCGCCGCTGCGCCGTACCGTCACCATCGAGGAAGTGGGCGATGTCGGCCTCTACATGCTGTCCGACCTGTCGCGCTCCGTCACCGGCGAAACCCATCACGCCGATAGCGGTTACCATGTCGTCGGCATGAAGGCTGTCGATGCGCCGGACATTTCGGTCATCAAGGACTGATGCTGTTCCAGGGACGTCTGCCGTGCTCATCTACATGATCCGCCACGGGCAGACGGACTGGAATGCGGAAGGCCGGCTGCAGGGCCAGCAGGACATTCCGCTCAATGCGCTCGGCCGTTCTCAGGCAACGCGGAACGGCGAGCGGCTGCGCGAGATGATCGGCGCGGCGGACGGATTCCGCTTCATCGCCAGCCCCCTGTCGCGTACCCGCGAAACCATGGAACGGCTGCGCACCGCCATGGGCCTCGATCCCGTTGCCTACGGAACCGACGAACGGCTGATCGAAGTCTCCTTCGGCGACTGGGAGGGCCGTACGCTCGAGGAAATCAGCCATGTTTCTCCGGAGCGATTGAGAGCGCGCGCCGAGCAGAAGTGGAGTTTCATCCCGCCGGGGGCGTCTGCCGAGAGCTATGAGATTCTCTGCTGGCGGATCGGCGCCTGGCTGCAATCCCTCGACGGTCCGACCGTCTGCGTCAGCCATGGCGGGGTGATCCGCTCGCTCTTCCGGCTGATCGGCAACCTCGACGAAGACGAGGCCGCCACCGTCCCGACCCCGCAGGATCGCATCCTCGAGGTCGACACCCGCGACAACCGGATACAATGGCTCTGATCTGCGCTAACCCCGCGCATCGGATATTCTAAATTATACTTCGCTGAATCTTCAGTCTTACTGGACGATCTGGAGGTCGTCGACGACGCGGTTGCCGTCGACAACCGTGTAGAAGACCAGCACTTTGACGCCTGCCTTCAAGCCCTCGAAATTGAATTCCTCGGGCACCTTGTAGGTCTTTCCGTCGTCCAGCGTGAAGTTGAGCGCCTTGGCATCCACGGCCTTGATCGTGGCTTCGACGTCGGCACTTTGCGCCCAGCTGTTGAGGGGCGAAAAGACGCTGGCCGTGGCAAGCAGAGCAGCAATCAGGATGCGCATGGTCGGAAGCCTTGATGAGGTCGATGATGTCTCGTTTCGACGCACAGATAGCCTGCCGATTGTGGCGAAAATCGCCCGGCACCATGACATTTTCCGTATAAGTAATGAGCTGATAGTTAACGCTTTTCGAGAACCGGAGGCCGCCTTGCGGCCGAGCCGGTCACGCCCGCGAAATTGTTCAAAGTATTCGTACAATAAATCGCGCCAAAGTTTGTAGGGTGGGATGAAAGCGTAAATTAACCCCCGCCCCATAGGCTGTTCCGTCATGCCACAGGGGTTAATAAGAAGGTTCGCGCGCGTGAAATTCTGGCCGTCGTCCGGTTCCAAGTCACTGCGCCTGGCGCGCAGCACCAAGACCCCGACGGCAATCGCGTTCATTATCGCCCTTACGGTGATCTCGACCGCCGTGATCGTCGACCAGCGTTACACCGAGGGTTTTCGCAGTGATCTTCGGGCGACGACGGAAAACGTTGCCAGCCTGTTGGCACGGCGCCTCATTGCACGCGTGGAGACCGACACCGCCGCCGCTGCCCATCTGGCTCACGCCCTGAGGGAGGACGCCGAGGGCTCGGTTGATGAGTTCAAACATTACGTCGACAGGGAACTTGGCGAGACGACGCATTTTTCCGGCGTCGCGGTCGCGCCCAATTTCGAGTTTCCCCAGGTCATCACGCGCGACGGCATTGCCGGCGGTACGCCACGCAAGATCGGCAAGATCGATGTGCCGCGCCTTGCAGACGACCTGAAATCCGTCAGCGGCCGGAACCGTGTGTCGCTGCTCAGCGGCAGCCAGGAGGGACACCTGACCCTGGTCGTGCCGGTGCCGAAGGAAGAGGACGGCACCGACCTGTGGGGCGCCATCGCAGTGCTGATCGACAAGCAGGGCCTGATGGAGGCTTCCGGCGTCACCTTCTCCCCCGCCACGGCGACGAAACCGAACCTGATCAACCTCGAGTGGCTGAACGTCGTGCTGCGGGACGTGGACCGGCCGGAATATTTCGCCTTTTTCGGCAATGATTCCATTGAAGACCAGTCTCCGATGAAATGGACGGTGCCGATCAGCGGTGCGAACTGGACGCTCCTTGCCGCCCCTCGTTCCGGCTGGGACATCGTGCCGCCCAATCAGCTTGGGATCCGCCTCGCTCTCGTGATTGCCGCACTCGCGGTGATCGTGCCGATCTTCATCGCCACCTCGCTGATCTCGGAACGCAACCGTAACATCGACGCGCTGAAGGCGCGTGAACTCAATCTCATCGAGCTGTCGCAGCGCTTCAACCTTGCCATGGAAGCCTCCAATATCGGCATCTGGGAGGTGACCGGTAACAGCAACAGTCTCTTCTGGGACAACCGAGCCGCAGGGTTGCACGACAAGCCGGCAGCCAGCGAAGGCAATCGTCTCTACGACTGGCTCGGATCGATCTATCCGCCCGATCGGACGGCGGCGGAGACACATTTCCTCAACTGCGCCTCCAGCAACACGCCTTGCAGCGAGACCTATCGGGTGCAGTTGCCGGACGGCACATTGCGATACCTGAGGTCGGCGGGTGCGAACTATCGCAATGCCGACGGTACACTGCGCACCACCGGGATTGTCTGGGACGTCACCGGCGACGTCGTGATGACCCAGACGCTGCGCAACGCCAAGGAAAACACCGACATCAAGAACGCCGAACTGGAGCTGGCGCTCGATGAACTGTCGAACCGCGAGCAGGACCTGGAAGAGCTGTCGACCAAGCTCGATCTCGCACTCGACTCCTATAATTGCGGCATCTGGGAATCGAACCCGGCAACCCGGGTCGATACCTGGGATGCCCGCATGTGCCAGCTGCACGGCATCCCCTTCACCGACGGCTTCGTCCGGGTCGATGACTGGATCGAGCTCATCCATCCCGACGACCGGGAACTCGCCAAGCTCAGCTCCTATCATTTCACGGAGAACTTCCGGCCGGATCCGCTGGTCGTGCGCGTGCCCCAGCCGGATGGCTCGATCCGCTACATCCGCTCCATCGGCAAGATGCATCAGACGCGCGACGGATCCAAGAAGGTGGTGGGCATCGCCTTCGACGTCACCCAGGACGCCATCCTGACTAGGGAACTCAAGGCTGCCAAGGACGAGGCCGACGCGAAGAACGCAGAACTCGAACTCGCCAAAAGCCGGATCGAGCACAACTCCCTGCACGACCCGCTGACACTGCTGGCCAACCGCCGCAAGCTCGACATGGAACTCGACCGGCTGTCGCGCTCCAGCCATACCGAGCGCCAGAAATTCTCGATCCTGCATCTCGATCTCGACCGCTTCAAGCAGATCAACGACACGCTCGGCCATGCGGCGGGCGACGCGATGCTCGTGCACGCCTCGCGCATCCTGTCGCGCAACGTCCGCGGCAGCGATATCGTCGCACGTATCGGCGGCGACGAATTCGTGATCCTCGCCACCGGCAATTCCAGTGCCGAAGAGATGGGCCAGCTCGCCCAGCGCATCATCGCCGAATTTCACCAGCCGATCGATTTCGAAGGTTTCGCCTGCCGCTGCGGCGTATCCATCGGCATCGCCCAGGCAAGCGGCATGAACGTCGATGCGCGCCGTACTCTCGTCAATGCCGATATCGCGCTCTACCGGGCGAAGGGCATGGGCCGCAACCGATATGAATTCTTCACGCAGAACCTGCAGGCCGAGATCGTCAGCCACAAGCGTACCGCCGACGAGGTGCTGGCGGGCATCGACAACGACGAATTCATCGCCTTCTACCAGCCGCAGTTCGATGCCCGTACCAACCAGCTGACCGGTGTCGAGGCGCTGATCCGCTGGAACCATCCGCATCACGGGATTCTTGCGCCGGACCGGTTCCTGAAGATTGCCGAGGATTTGAACGTTTCGGCAGCGCTCGACCACATCGTGCTCCAGACGGTCTTGAAGGACAAGATGCGCTGGGCCGCGCTCGGCATCCGGATACCGAAGGTTTCCGTCAACGTCTCTTCGAAGCGGCTGCATGACGAGGCACTGATCGACACGCTGCAGACGCTGGCGATCGTGCCCGGCGAGATCTCATTCGAACTGGTGGAATCGATCTTCCTCGACGAGAGCGAAGCATCGGCGGCCGGCAATCTCCAGCGGATCAAGGAGCTCGGCATCGATATCGAGATCGACGATTTCGGCACCGGCCATACGTCGATCGTCAGCCTTCTGAAGCTGAAGCCGAAGCGGCTGAAGATCGACCGCCAGCTCGTCATGCCGATCCTGACCTCGCCTCAGGAACGGGCGCTGGTGCGCTCGATCATCGACATCGCCCGTTCGCTCGGCGTCGAAACGGTGGCGGAGGGGGTCGAGACCATGCAACATGCGAGCCTTCTGCGCGAACTCGGCTGCGACCTGCTCCAGGGTTATGCCTTCGCCCGGCCGCTTTCGTTCGACGATTTCACCGCAGCCGCGCATGCGGGCTGGCGCAAGGCCGCGGCCTAGAGCCACCATTGTTCACCAATGCCGCCACGACTGTTCTGCCAAGAAACACTTGTCGCCCGGCAACCTTTTCCATATGACAACCGCGTCAGAAGTTGGCGGAAGGCCAGCTCCGCCACAGCTGGTCCTGTAACGCCATGTCGCACAACACTTTCGGTCACCTTTTCCGCGTCACCACCTGGGGTGAAAGTCATGGCCCGGCACTCGGCTGCGTGGTCGACGGCTGCCCGCCCGGCATCCGCTTCACGCTTGCGGAAATCCAGGCCTGGATGGACAAGCGCAAGCCCGGACAGTCGCGCTTCGTGACGCAACGGCGCGAGGACGACATCGTCAAGGTGCTCTCCGGCGTGATGCTGGACGCTGATGGCGAGACGATGATCTCGACCGGCACACCGATCTCCATGCTGATCGAGAATACAGACCAGCGCTCCAAGGACTACGGCGAGATCGCCCGCCGCTACCGTCCCGGCCATGCGGACTATACCTATGACGTGAAATACGGCATCCGCGACTATCGCGGCGGCGGCCGTTCTTCGGCCCGCGAGACGGCAGCCCGCGTTGCCGCCGGCGCGCTCGCCCGCAGGATCGTGCCAGGCGTCCAAGTCCGCGCCGCGCTGATCCAGATCGGCAAGCACAGAATAGACCGCGCCAACTGGGACTGGGATCAGGTCGGCCAGAACCCGTTCTTCTGCCCAGATGCAGCGATGGTGCCCGTCTGGGAAGACTATCTGGACGGCATCCGCAAAGCGGGTTCCTCGATCGGCGCCGTGGTGGAGGTGATCGCCGAAGGCGTGCCCGCCGGTCTCGGCGCTCCGGTCTATGGCAAGCTCGATCAGGATATCGCCAGCCTTCTGATGTCGATCAACGCCGTCAAGGGCGTCGAAATCGGCGACGGTTTCGGCGTCGCAGAACTTTCCGGCGAGGAAGACGCCGACGAGATGCGCATGGGCAATGACGGCAAGCCCATCTTCCTCTCCAACCATGCAGGCGGCATTCTCGGCGGCATCTCGACCGGCGAGGCGGTGGTCGCCCGCTTCGCGATCAAGCCGACCTCCTCCATTCTCACCGAGCAGCGCTCGATCGACGTCGACGGCAACAATGTCGAGGTCCGTACCAAGGGCCGCCACGACCCCTGCGTCGGCATCCGCGCCGTGCCGATCGGCGAGGCGATGGTTGCATGCGCGATTGCCGATCACTATCTCCGCGACCGGGCCCAGACGGGGCGAAATCTGTAGGAAACAACACCCATGGCCTATGATCAGAAGCACGTCGTCGACGCCCTCCGCGCATTCGAGGCCGGCGAAATCGTCGTCGTCACCGATGACGACGATCGCGAGAACGAAGGCGATCTCATCGTCGCCGCAGTCCACTGCACGCCCGACAAGATGGCCTTCATCGTGCGCCACACGTCGGGCATCGTCTGCGCCCCGATGCCGCGCGAGGAGGCCAAGCGACTCAACCTCAACGCCATGGTGGCGGAAAACGACAGCGCCCATACGACCGCCTTCACCGTCACCGTGGACTTCAAGCACGGCACGACGACCGGCATTTCCGCCGACGACCGGACGCTGACCGTGCGCAACCTTGCTAATCCGAATGCCGGACCTGCCGATTTCGTTCGGCCCGGCCATATCTTCCCGCTGATCGCCCGCGAAGGCGGCGTGCTGATGCGCTCCGGTCATACGGAAGCAGCCGTCGACCTCTGCAGGCTCGCCGGCCTTCCGCCGATCGGTGTCATCAGCGAACTCGTCAACGACGACGGCACCGTGACGCGAGGCCAGCAGGTGAGCGACTTTGCCGTCAAACACGGATTGAAGCAGGTTTCCGTCGCCGACCTGATCGCCTATCGCCAGCGCAAGGAAACGCTGATCGAACTGCAGACCTCGTTCGATGTCGAGACGCCGCACGGCAAGGCGAAGGCGCATGCCTATTCGCTGCCTTGGGACCCGATGCAGCATGTGGCTGTGGTCTTCGGCGACATTCGCGACGGCGTCGATATTCCGGTCCGCCTGCATCTCGAAAACGTCACCCGTGACGTGTTCGGCACGCAGCGCTCGGTCGATCGTTACATGGCGAAAATCGAGGAAGAGGGTCGCGGCGTGATCATCTACCTGCGCGAGGGTTCGGTCGGTGTCGGCCAGAAGGATCATGGCCGCAAGCTGCGCCAGGACCAGGAGGGCCATGCCGAAGCCCAGGCTCGCGAGAGCGAATGGCTGGAAATCGGCCTCGGCGCCCAAATCCTCAAGGATCTCGGCGTCACCTCGATCAAGCTGCTCACCCGCAGCGAGCGCCACTATGTCGGCCTCGAAGGTTTCGGCATCAAGATCGCCGAAACGGTGATCTGCTGATCGCCCTCAATCCTTAGGGTTGCAAAAGGTTTCGCACCGTTCCATCGTCGCTCGTTGTCGGGCGGCGATTTTTCGTGTACGGTTAATAGTTGAAGATCATTTGGGACGAGACGAAGCGGATAGTGAATCTCGAGAAGCACGGTCTCGATTTCGCTGATCTTTATTTCGAATTTTTCGCCACGGCGGTTACCACGCCCGCCAGAAAGGCGAGATCCAAAGCTGTTGGCCGCCTCAAGGATGGAACGATCGTCGTGATATTCCTGGCGCTTGGCTCGGAAGCAATCTCGGTCATTTCGATGCGCCCTGCCCGGAAAGATGAGAGGAGCATGATCGAATGAACATCAAGCACGAAAAACAGAAAGAATTTCGCCCTGGTCGCGGATACACCAAAGAGGACTGGGACGCTGTCGACAGTCCGCCACTGACCGCCGAAGAGATGGCGAGCATGCGGCCCTTCAGGGAAGTGTTTCCCGAGATGGCCGCAAAAATGGAACAGGCGATCGCCGCTCGCGGCCGGCCGAAGGTCGAGGCGCCGAAGGTGGCCGTCACGCTGAGGCTCGACCCGGACGTGCTCGAAAAATTCAAGACGTCCGGCAAAGACTGGCGCGCCAAAATGGCCGAGGAACTGCGCAAGGCAGCCGGTCTCTGAGGCGGTCTATCGGCCGGCAGCCAGGATCTGCTCGATGAAGTGGTGCGCCTTGAGCGCATCTTCGCCGGTGACCCGCAGAGGGGCGCCGTTGCGGATGGCATCGATGAAATTCCCGATCAGAGCCCGGTGCATCTCGTGGCCGAAGGCCATCGGGTTGGCCCCTGCCCCGCTGCCGGAATTCTGGCCGCCCTCGGTGACGCTGGTGCCGTCCATGAAGGCCGCCTTCAGCGTATCGCCGCTGAAAACGGCCGAACCTTTGGTGCCGAGCAGCTCGATGCGTTCCGGCAGGCCGGGATAGGCACAGGTGGTGGCGTTCAGCGTCCCGATCGCACCGTTTTCGAACGCGAAGGTCGCCGTCACCAGATCCTCGGTTTCCATCGCATGGATAGGGCTGGTGCGGACGAAGGACGAGACGTCTTTCGGGGTACCCGCAAAGCTCAGCAGCAGGTCGATCGTGTGGATGCCCTGGGTCAGCAGCACGCCGCCGCCATCACGTGCCATCGTCCCGCGGCCTTCGACGTCATAATAACTCTGCGGGCGCCAGTTACGGATCGCAACGGAGGCCTCGATCAGTTGCCCCAACCGCTCGGACTTGACGATCTCGTCGAGTTTCAGCGCCGCAGCGCGGAACCGGTTTTGCAACACCATGGCCAGCAGCACGCCCGCTTGCTCCGCAGCCCGGACGATCGCTTCCGAGCGCTCGAACGAGATATCGAGCGGCTTTTCCAGCAGGATATGCTTTTTCGCCGCTACGCAGCGCTCTACGAGTTCCAGGTGGCTGCTCGGCGGGGTGAGGATCAGCACCGCCTCGATCGTCTTGTCCGCGAAGATCGCATCGAGATCGCCGGTCGTCCGGATCGGGTATTGGGCGGCAAATGCTTCACGCCGGGCTGCCGTCTGGCTGAAAGCCGCAACGCATTCGATCCTGTCGGATAAATCGAGCAGGGCGCGGGCATGGTGCCCCGCCGCCATGCCGAGCCCGATCATCGCCACTTTCAGTTTGGTCATCGTCCCTCCTCCTCAAGATCCGTTTCAGCCGAGAACTTCAAGCGTGCGCATGATGCCGCGCAATTCCGCCAGGCCTTTCAGTCGGCCGATGCAGGAATAGCCGGGATTGACGCGTCTGCCTATGTCGTCGACGATCGCGTGGCCATGGTCGGGTCGCATCGGGATCTGCCAATCCGCCCTGCCTTCGGCCTTGCGGCGCTTTTCCTCGGCCATCAGGGCCATCACGACACGCACCATGTCCGTATCCCCCTCCAGGTGCTCGGCCTCATGGAAGGAGCCATCGCCTTCCTTGGCCACGTTGCGCAGGTGGGCGAAATGAATGTCGCTCGCGAACTCCTTGGTCATCGCCACCAGATCGTTTTCCGGATTGGCGCCGTAGGAACCAGTGCAGAGCGTGATGCCGTTCGACGGTGACTTGATCGCGGCGAGCAGAGCGCGGGCATCGGAAGCCCTGCAGATGACGCGCGGCAGGCCGAACAGCGGGAACGGCGGATCGTCCGGATGGATCGCCATCCTGACGCCCGCCTCTTCGGCGACGGGGATGATCTCGTTCAGGAACGTGAAGAGGTTTTCACGGAAACCAGTCTCCGACAGTTCCTTGTAGATATCCAGCATGCGGTTGAGGCTCTGCCGGTCATAGACGAATTCGCGGGCCGGCACCCATTCGATCAGGTTGCGTTCCAGCCGGGCGAGATCGCTTTCGCTTGCGGTTTTCAGCCAGGCTTGAGCCTTGGCGACGCGCTCGGCGGGATGATCGACCTCGGCGCCGGGGCGTTTCAGGATGAAGACGTCATAGGCACAGAATTCGACGATATCGAAACGCAGCGCCGTGCCGCCATGCGGCATCTCGTATTCGAGATCGGTGCGCGTCCAGTCGGTGATCGCCATGAAATTGTAGCAGACCGTCTTGATGCCGGCCTTGGCGACGGCGCGGATCGAGGCCTTGTAGTTGTCGATCAGCTCGCGATAACGGCCGGTGCGGGTCTTGATGTCCTCGTGGACGATGATGCTTTCCACCGCCGACCAGGTGAGCCCTGCCTCCTCGATGATCGCCTTGCGCCTGGCAATCTCGTCGTCGGGCCAGATGCGGCCGTCGTTGAGGTGATGCAGCGCACTGACGATGCCTGTCGCGCCGGCCTGTTTCACATGCGAAAGCTTAACCGTGTCATCCGGCCCAAACCAGCGCCAAGTCTGTTCCATCCCATTTTACCTTATGCTTGTCAGCCGAGCCGCATGCCGGTGGCGGCGTCGAAGATGTGGCTGTTGGTGGGCGCGAGCGCCAGATTGAGCACTTCGCCGGTCTTGATGAAAAGCCGCTCGCGCAGCTGCGCCGAGAATTTCTGGCCGTCGACCGTGCCCTGCACGAAGGTTTCCGAACCGGTCGGCTCGATATTCGTCACGGTCATCGGAATGCCCTCGTTCCCGGCGGCTATGGCGAGATGTTCGGGGCGGATGCCGTAGGTGACAGCGGTGCCGGAGGAAGCGGAAGCCTCCGGTCCAAGCCGCAGGCGAACGCCGTTTCCGGTCAGCACGGACTTACCGTCATCAGTCACCGTGCCGGAGAGGAAATTCATCGAGGGCGAGCCGATGAAGCTCGCGACGAACATGTTGACCGGCTTGTCGTAAAGCTCCAGCGGCGCGCCGACCTGCTCGACAATGCCGTCCCTCATCACCACGATCCGGTCGGCCATGGTCATCGCCTCGATCTGGTCGTGGGTCACGTAGACGGTGGTGGTCTTGATGCGGGCGTGGATGTCCTTGAGCTCCGCGCGCATCTGCACGCGCAGCTTGGCATCGAGGTTGGAGAGAGGTTCGTCGAACAGGAAGACCTTGGGGTTGCGGACGATGGCCCGGCCCATGGCGACGCGCTGGCGTTGGCCGCCGGAGAGCTGTTTCGGGTAACGCTTGAGGTAATCGGTAAGTCCAAGGATACGCGCGGCATCGTTGACCCGCTCAGCGATCTCTTCCCTGGATTTCTTGGCGAGCCGCAGCGAGAAGCCCATGTTCTCGGCAATCGTCATATGCGGATAGAGCGCATAGTTCTGGAAGACCATGGCGATATCGCGGTTCTTCGGCTCGACCTCGTTGATGACGCGACCGTCGATACGGATCGTACCGCCGGAGATGTCTTCAAGCCCGGCGATCATCCGCAGCAGCGTGGACTTGCCGCAGCCTGAGGGGCCGACAAGGACGACGAAGGCGCCATCCGGCACATCGACCGACACGCCCTTGATGGTCTCGAAGTCGCCATAGGCCTTGCGGACGTTCTGGATTTCAACGGAAGCCATGTACTTATCCTGAAACTGTTCGGGTTCGGGGCTTCAGCCGATCTGCGGCGCGGATGGCTGCGAGCAGGCTGAGGCCGGTGTGGTAGCCCGGATCGAGATCCGGCGTGGCGGGCACGAAATCGACGGGGCCGTCCCTGGTCATCGTCTGGTAGGCGATCGGCGGCGTGCCGCGCCAGTAGCGCTCGAAGAACGCGGCGTGGGCGACCTTCCCGACATCGAGGCTCTCGGCACTGCCGGTGCGTTCATGAACAAGGGCGGCGGAACGGATGGTCTCCGGCAGCGACCACCAGGGACAATAGGGGCTCTGCGCCTCGCCGTTCTTGATGGAGACGGCGAGCGTGATGCCCGGCCCGACGAAGCCCTTGCGGAAGGACGAGACGAGGATGCGTTCCAGGGTTTCGATCAGCGCCGGATCGGCGGTGTCGTCGAGATAGTCGAGCGCGAAGCCGACGAACTCGATCCCGTGGCCGACATTGCATAGATCCTCGCCCGGCACGTTGCGCAACAAGCCGGTCGCGGCATCGTAATGCCTGTCGATGACGTGGGTGATGAACCGGTCGGCAAAGGTGAGATGTGCCGTGTGGCCGGCGCGCTTCAGCGGGCCTGCGGCACCGAGCAGGATCATCCGTGGGCCGAAATCATCGGCCTGTGCGGCAAGGCTGTCGAGCGAGAGCGGCCGGCGTTCGTCCATCTGGAAACGGCCGGTTTCAACGGCGGTTATCACACGGTCGAAATAGGCGAGGTGACCGGCGATATCCGGCAGGCCGTAGCGGCTTGCGGCTGCCACCAGTCCCTTGGCCACGAAGGCGTCCGAATAGGTGTAGATCAGCGCCGGCTTTTCCTGAGCGTGGAGCACGTCGGACTGATCCGCATAGACGGCCTGCATATCGCGGTCGTAGCAGAAATAGGCGTGACCATTCGGCTTGTGCAGGGCAGCCAGAAGCTCGTAGAGGCGGCGGCCGGCGGTATCGAGCTTTTTCGCGAGGGGCAGCAGCTCGTCTTCGAAGAACTCCGCATGTCCGACCAAGGCTTCCAGCCCCCGCCCCTGGATCCAGCCGTAGGTGTAGTCCGGGCCACGGATGCCATCCTCCGAACCGTAATCCTTCAGCGTCAGGCTGTTCTGCTTGGTGTTCAGAAACCCGCCGCCGAGCATCGGCCGCTGCAGCATCCAGTAAAGCGTCCCGGCATTGGCGGCGGCATAGGTGATGCGGGTCTCCTCGATGAAATCCATCGCCATCGTCACTCCTTGAGCCCGGTGCTGGCAACGCCCTGCACGAAATTTCGGCGCAGGATGACGAAGAGCAGGATGGACGGAATGAGGACCGTGGCGGAGGCGGCGCTGAGGCGGCCGAGATCGACGGTGAAGCCGGTCTGGAACAGCGCCAGCCCGACCTCGATCGTATAGCTGGTGCGGGTCGTGGTGACGATCATCGGCCAGGCGAAGGCGGTCCAGGCCTGGAAGAAGGCGAGCACCGCGAGTGCGCCGAGCGCGCCGCGCAGCAGCGGCAGGACGATGTGCAGGAAAATCCAGAACTCGCCGGCACCGTCGATGCGGGCCGCTTCCAGCAGTTCGTCAGGGATGGAGTGGATGACGTTCTGGCGGATCAGAAAAATGCCGAAACTCATCACCAGATAACCGAGCAGCAGGCCCCAGACGGAGTTGAGGATGCCGAGGCTCTTGGCCTGGAAATAGAGCGGGATCATGTAGACCTCGAACGGCACGATGGCAGTTGCGAGGAACAGCGCGAAGAGGATGTTCAACGTCCGGAAGCGGAATTTTCCGAAGATGTAGCCGGCGATCGCCGAGGTGGCGACGATGGCGATCGTCGACATCACCGCAAAGGCGATGCTGTTGGCGATCCAGCGCAGGAGCGGCGTTTCGCCGAGCACGGCGGAGAAATTGGCGATCGTCGGGTCGCGCGGGATGATGGTCGGCGGCCACGAGAGCATTTCGGCCGGCGTCTTGAAGGCGTTGGCGACCAGGAAGACCAGCGGCAGGAGCATCAGGATCGAGACGACGATCAGGAAGACGTCGATCGCGAAGTTCATCACCCGCTTCTTGCGGCGCAGACGCACGCCTTCGGAAAGTTCTTCGGTGGTGGGCTCGATATAGTTCACGGGATTGGTGGTCATGCCTTGCCCCTTTCCCGCAGCGTCGAGAACTGGATGAGCGTCAGCCCCAGCACGATGACCAGAAGCACGACGGCTTCGGATGCCGCGTAGCCGACGCGGTAATTGCGAAAGCTGTTTTCCAGCATGTCGAGAACTAGAACCCGCACCTGCCTTCCGGGCGCCCCTTGCGCATCGGAAGCGAGCACGAAGGCCTGGGCGTAGACGTTGAAACCGGAAACCAGCGTCACGACCGAGACGTAAAGGGTAATCGGTTTCAGCATCGGGATCGACAGATACCAGAAGCTCTGCGGGCCGGAGGCGCCGTCGAGCTTGGCCGCTTCGTAAAGCGAGACCGGCAGGTTCTTGAAACCGACGATATAGATCAGCACCGCGTACCCCAGTGCCTGCCAGGAGCAGAGCACGATGATGCAGATGACCGACAGGACCGGATCGAACAGCCAGGATTGCGCCGGGATGCCGAAGAAGGTCAAAAGCGCATTCAGCGGCCCCAGCCGAGCGTCAAAAATCCATTTCCAGGCCATGGCGGCGGGAACCAGCGAGACGACATGCGGAATGAAGATCGCCGTCTCGTAAAAACCGGCCATCCGCGAGCGGGTCCGATGGAAGATCAGCGCGGCGATGACCAGCGCCATCGGGATGGTCAGGATCAAGACGCCGAAGGCGATGATCGTGGTGTTGACCAGCGCATCGATGAACAGGTGGTCGCCCATCAGCTCGCGGAAATTGGCGAGGCCGACGAAGGGCTTGTTCTTCGACAGGATGTCCCACTTGAAAAGGCTGAGCCTCAGCGTGTCGGCGATCGGATAAAGCCGGACATAGGCAAAGACTGCCAGGGTCGGCAAAATCGCAAGGATCGCAAAAATCCATCTTTTGCGCTTCAGCATAGAGTTTTGGCCTGTAGACAGCAGGGTTCGGCCGCGGCGCGGGTCGGACCCTGGATCCCCGTTTAAGTGCCCGGAGCGATGATGCCCCGGGCCCATGCGATTGGCGAGTGGTGCCGGCGATTATTTCGCTGCCAAGCCTTCGCGGGTGAGGATGGTGTTCACTTCGTCGCTGGCCTTCTTGAGGAAGGCATCGATCTTGGCATCGTCGCCGGCCATGGGCGCGTCGCCGAAGGCAACGACGAGCTGCGCGGCAACGCGGGTCAGGATCTCCTCGATCGGGCCGATCGACGGCAGCGTGAAGAACTCGTAGCCCTTCGGATACTCTACGAAGGCGGCGAAGGCCGGCTGCTTGGAGGTGATGGCCGAATAATCGACGCCCGAACGGTTCGGCAGCCAGCCGACGTTCTGGAGCAGCCAGACGAGGTTTTCCGGCGAATTGGCCGCCTTGGCGAATTCCCAGCCGGCCTTGGCATCGGCACCCTTGCCGGCGACGTAGAGGTTGGTCGGCAGCGCGATCGATCCCTTCGGCAGCGGCGCGGTGGCGTATTTCAGATCCGGCGCCTTCTTGGCGATATCGCCGATCACCCAGGATTCGCGGATGAACATTGCGGTCTGGCCACGCTCGAAGGCATCGGCGTCCGCCGGCATTTCCGGGGAGACCGTCTTGGTGGTGAAGATGTTGGTGAGATATTGCTTCAGCGCCTTGCGGCCCGCTTCATTGGCGAAATTGGGCTTCCACTTGCCGTCGCCGGCGGGGACGAGGATCGCGCCGCCATATTGATGCATGTTGATCCAGAATTTCTCCGCAATGCCCTGGCCGCCGCCCGAGAGGCGCATGCTCCAGCCGGAGACGGTTGCCTTGCCGGATGCATCGCGCTTGGTCAGCTTCTCGGCATAGGCGGAATAGTCCTCCATGGTCTTCGGCGGGGCGGTCAGGCCGGCGGCCTTGAACATGTCGGTGTTGTAGTAGAGGGCGCCCTGGCCGCGGAAGAGCGGCACGCCGTAAATCTTGCCGCCCTTGCCTGCCGTATCGCTAAAGAACTTGTCGAAGTTCTTCGGATCCTTCACGAAGGTCGAGATATCCGCCGGGGCTTCCGGCAGAAGATCGTTTTCAAGGTAGCGGGTGGCGGTCGAACCGGAGAGCTCGATGACCGTCGTGCCGTCCTGGCCTCCGGTGAGGCCAAGCGCGACGCGCTTTTCATGCTCGCGAAGGGCGATCGCCTCGACCTTCACCTCGAGTTTCGGATAGGCGGCCTTCATGCCCTGCGCGACATGTTCATAGAACGGCGCCATTTCCGGATAACCGCTCCAGACCGTCAGCGTTTCGGCCGAAACGGCGGACGCGCCCGAGAGAAGGGCTGCACCGAATGCCGCGCTCATAAGCAGCGCGCGGGTCGAAATCCTCGTCTTTGCTGATCTGTTTTTCATGTCCCTGTTCCCTTGTTGTTGTTAACAAAAAGCTCTCATGCAACCGGTTGCGTGTCAAGCATCGGATCGTTTCCGGCGGTCCATTGGCTCATGCGGCGCCGCGTCCGCCGGAGGTCTCGCTGGCGAGCCGGATGGCGCAGGCCGCCAGCGTTTCCGCCGAGCCCGGCGCGAAGGTCGCGGCCATGCCGTAATAGCGATGCGCTTCGTCGATTTCGTAGCCGCCGAACTGGAATTCGTTGGCCGGCGGGATGTAGCCGGGATTGTCGTCGGCAAAACCGATGACGAAAGCCGGCTTGTCCGCGCCGAGGCTCGTACGGATGGTCAGCGCCGTCTCCGCAAAAATCTCGCCCGGCAGCGACACGATCGGTACACCGCCCCAATCGAGCACGGTCACCCGGGCTGCAAGCGGCTCGGGTTTAAGCGGCGCGATATCGCGTGCCCAATCCGCCCAATAGCCGAGCAGGCTTTTGCGGGCGGGTTCGGCGTTCAGGGCCTCTTCCCGCCAGCGGTTTTCGAGAAAGTCGGGGGCTTCGGTCTCGCGGCGCGCGAAGACGAGACTGACGGTGCCGTTGCGGGCGCTTGATGTCTCCGAAACCGGGTGTTCGGCAGCGCCGAGCGCTGCTTCGGCAACCGCGCGGCCGATCCGTTCGGCGGCAGCAAAGCTGCGGTCCGGGTTTTCGGCAAGCGAGATCGAGGCATGCGCGGAGTGGCCGGTATTGGCGTCGCCGACGCAGCCGGTCATGAACAGCGCGACCGCGCCCGGATAGGCCTCCTCCAGCGCCTGCCGCACGAAATGCGGATAATCGGCCGTCCAGAGGAGATTGTCGGCCGCCAGCACCACCGGATGGCAGGCATAGGCGGTGACGACGGCGATCATGCTACCATCCGCAGCGCGGATGCGAAGATGTGGCAGGGAAGTGTCCACGGGTCCGCCGGGATGGCGCCGATTGCGCGCAATCCCCGGATCACTTCCCTGCCCCACAGTAACCGTTGCCGGCCGGCGTGCCGCGGCGGCCTTGTCGATGGCGGCGATACAGGCGTCTTCCAGCCGCTCCAGATAGGTTGGATCGGCAGCGACGCTGAGCCGTCCGGCCATGGAAACCGGGCCACCGTGATTGTGGAGCGCTGCGACCACGACATTGTCCGCCGGCAGGACGCAGCGCTGCCGGATCCGGGCGCTCGTCGCAGCATCGATGCCGATGACATCGGCGACGACGAGGGCCGTATCGCCGACCACCATGGCACGCGCCGTCAGGGCGTCATGGGCGCCCCTGGCCGGCAGAGTGCGGGCCGCAAAGCCGGACATCGCAAGGCCCGGCGGCGGGGTGATATCGACGATGGCAACTCCGGCCCGGATCATGCGCAGGACGCCTTTTCACCGTGGACCCAGGTTTCGCGGACAGACAATTCCCGCTCGCCTTCCGACCATTCGAAGCGGATGAGATCGGCCCGCGCGCCGACTTCCAGCCGCCCCCGTCCACCGACGAAACGGCCTGGATTTGCGGTCGCGAAGAGAAGCGTATCGGCAAGTGGAAGGCCCGCCATCTGCGACGCGATCGCGACATTGGCCGACAGCGGCAGGCTGGCGCCGGCGAGGTAGGGCGTGCCGGCGACGCTGATGCGACCTTCGGCAGACACTTCGACGCGGCCGCCGACCGGCTGGTCATAGATGCCTGGCGGCATGCCGGCGAGCGCCACCATGTCGGACACGAGGATCGCCCGATCCAGGCCCTTGGCGCGCAGCATGGCCTTGAACGTGTCGGCCGGCAGATGCCAGCCGTCTGCGATGAAGCTCGCCGCCAGCCGGTCGTCGGCAAGCTGCGCCCAGATGAAATTGGGATGACGCGGCAGCATGGCGGCGGCGCCGTTGCCGAGATGGGTAGAGAGAACCGCGCCGGCCTCTGCAGCCGCATGGATCTGCTCCGGCGTCGCGGCTGTATGGCCGAGCGCCACGTGGACACCTCTGGCCGTAAGAGCGCGGATATAATCGACGCTGCCCTCATGTTCCGGCGCAAGCGTCACCATCGAGACCAGATTGCCGGATGCGTGCTGCCAACGGTCGAACTCTTCGATCGACGGCGGACGGACATGCGCCAGCGGATGCGCGCCGCGCGGGCCGTCCTTGTCCGATATCGAGGAACCTTCGACATGTATGCCCGGGACCATTTCGGTGATCAGCCGGTGGCCGGCGCGGATTTTTGCGATATCGGCGAGGGCCTGAAGGAGGGAGGCCTCTGAGGCCGTGATAAGGGTCGGCAGCCAGGTTGTGACGCCGACGCTCAGCAGTTCCTCGCAGAGCGAGAGGAGGATGTTGGCGGTGACTTCGCCATTGTTCAGGTCGAAGCCGCGATAACCGTTGACCTGCAGGTCGATCAGGCCGGCGGAGAGGTAGCGTGGACTGGTATTTTCCGCCGGGCGGATGGCGGCAATCCTGCCGTCGGCGATTTCGATCGCAAAACCTTTGCCGGTGCGGGGATCGATACCGTCGACGACCATGGTCAGAGCGCCCTCACCCGGCTTTGGAAATTGGCGATGAAGCGGCCGTTCGCCTCGTCGCCTCCCGGCGCATTGCCGCTGCGCCAGACCGGCGGCTCCGTGCCCCGTTCGACAAGCTTCGCCACCGTGCGGATCACCAGGCAGTTCAGCGTGAATGCGTTGGCAAAAGTGGAAATCGCGGCGATGTTTTCGCCCATGCCGGGTACCTTCACGACCGCATCGCCGATCGGCACCTTGCAGTCGATGGCGATGTCGACGATGTCGTGGAGGTTTTGCCTGGTCGGGTGGCGGGCCGGATGGTCCGGCGAGGTTTTCGAGGCGTGTTCGCGCGAACTGACGCCGATCAGGAAGGCGCCGCGGCGTTTGGCCTCCAGCGCCGCATCGATCAGCGCGGCATTGATGCCGTAGGCGTTGACGAGGATCAGCAGGTCGGTATCTCCCAGCCGCTGGTTTGATATCACCACCTTGCCGTAACCGGGCGTACGCTCGATCGCCATGGAGCGCAGCGCACCGTTCGAGAGCAGCGTGCCTTCGTCGAGAATGGCGCTGATATGCATCAGCCCGCCGGCGCGGAAAAAGACCTCCTGCGAGGCGAGATTGGAGTGACCGCCGGGGCCGTAGATATGCACCAGCCGATCGGCGGCGATCTGGTCGGCGAGTTTTGCCGCGGCCTGGTCGAGAGAGGTCTTCTCCTCCTCCAGAACCCGGCGCATCAGGGCATGCGTCGAGGCAAGATAACCTTCGCAGAGCGCGTCCGCATCGATGACGGGGTGATCAGGCATCGGGGTCGGAGTCCTTGTCGATGTAAAGAGTGCAGGCAGCGTGGAAACGCAGGACGCTGGCCGGGCATTCGGTGGTCAGCGGGCCGTAGAGCGTCTTCGAAACTGCATCGCGTTTGACGGCGCCCGGCACGACGCAGAACATCCGGTCGGCCCTGAGCAGGCGCGGCACGGTCAGCGTGATCGCTTCGTGCGGCACCGAAGCAAGATCGGAAAAACAGTCGTCATCGACCTGCTGCTGGCGGCAGATATCATCCAGTTCGACGATCTTGACGTCCAGCGGGTCGTTGAAATCGGCGACCGGCGGATCGTTGAAGGCGATATGGCCGTTGACGCCGATGCCGAGGCAGACGAAATCGATCGGCGCCTCGTTCAGCAGGCCAGAATAACGGCGCACTTCGGCACCCGCATCCGGCTCGGGAGTGATGCGGTGCACGGCGGCGAACGGCAGCTTGCCGAACACATGTTCGTCCAGCCAGTTGACGAAACGCGCCGGCGAGGACGGCGACAGGCCGATATATTCATCCATGTGGAAGGCGGTGACGCGGCCCCAGTCGATGCCCGGCGCGGCACAGAGCGCCTTCAGCATGTCGGCCTGGCTGGGGGCTGCAGCGAAGATCATTCTGACACCGGCCTGACCGGCGAGGCGCTCGGCCAAGGCGGCGGCAATGTCGGCGGCGGCAGCGGCACCCATCTCGGCCCGTGTTGCAAAGCTTTCGACCGTGAGGCGGTCGAAAGTCCGCCGCGTTTCCGGCGAAGGACGATGGGCGGTGGCGATGGTCAACGCAGTCTCCATGTTCATGCCATGGGAAGCCTGCGGCGCGCAGCCCTGTAGAATGGCCGCATCCGTTGCAGTTCCCCTTGTTCTTATTGACCGAAGACTTCCATGCAACCGGTTGCATGTCAAGTGGATGAATGTCAGTGTTCGGGCCAGAATTGATAGCGCCTCGGACTTCATGCTAAGTGCCAGGGCCAAACGGGCGAGTTCTCAATTTCCACGATCAAGCGGGGCCGATGATCAAGCGGACCAAAGGCGTCACCATCAGCCAGGTCGCGGATGCGGCAGGCGTTGCCCGTTCCAGCGTCTCGCGCGCCTTCACGCGGCCGGACATGCTCTCCCCGGAAACCGTGACGCGGATCATGAAGGCGGCGGAAGCGCTCGGTTATGTGCCGAACCACACCGCGCGGGCGCTCAGCACCGGGCGGCACGGCAATGTCGGTCTGATCGTGCCCGATATCGCCAACCCGTTCTTTCCGCCGCTGATCCAGGCGGCCCAGCTCGAAGCTGACAGGTCCGATTTCTGCATCTTCCTCGGCAATACCGAAGAGAACCCGAAGCAGGAAGACAAGCTGGTCGGCCGGTTCGCCGGCCAGGTGGAAGGCCTGGTGCTCGCCTCCTCACGCCTTTCGGACGAGCGCATCCGCGCCCATGCGGGCCAGTTGCCGCTGGTGCTGATCAACCGCGATATCGACGGCATTCCGCGGGTGCTGATCGACAGCGGCTCGGGCGTCCGCGAGGCTGTCGAACATCTTGCCAAGCTCGGCCACCGCCGGATCGTCTATGTCAGCGGTCCCTCGAACTCCTGGTCGAACAAGCAGCGCCGCACCGCCATCAAGGCCGCGGCATCGAGGCTTGATATCGTGGTCGAAACCGTGCCGGCGGTGCTCGCAAGCTACAATTCCGGCCGCAACGCGGTGAGCGCGATCCTCGCCACCGGCGCGACGGCTGCGGTTGCGTTCGATGACCTGACGGCGCAGGGCGTGCTGGCCGGGCTTTCCGAAAAGCAGGTCTCGGTGCCCGGCGATTTCAGCCTGATCGGCTGCGACGACGTGCTCGGGGCCGTCACCTATCCCGCGCTGACATCCGTCTCCAACCGATCGACGGAGGCTGGCCGGGTCGCCGTCTCGCTGCTCCTCGACATGCTGCAGTCGCGCGCCATCCGCGACGTGCGCTACGTGCTGGAAACGCATCTCGTGGTGCGCAATACGACGACTGCTGCGCGATAGACGCGGGAACCTTGCCGGGAGCGACCGGTTCGGGAGGATATCCAATCTTCCAGGGGAGGTTCCCATGCCGAAGAAGAACAAGAAGAAATGGTCGAAGGACGTAGCCGAACACAGCGATGCAATGGACCTGAAGGATGGCGTGTTCAAATCGCGCAGCCCGAAAAAGATCGCCGATTCCCTCAATCACTCCGCCGAAACAAGCGACCGGCGCAAGTCGAGCCCGTTCCAGTCGGCCATGTCGATGCTGAATTTCTACATCAACCGCGCCGGCGAACAGCTTTCGAAATCGCGCCGCACCACCCTGGAAAAGGCCAAGGATGAGCTTCGCAAGGATTTCGGCCGTGGACCGAAGCATTAAGATCACGCCACCGAGCCTCGATGCCATGACCTCAACCGCCGACTTCACCTTCGAAACCATTGTCTTCGAGCCCAGCGACTGGGTGCCGAACAATCCCGGTCTGCCGGTGCTGGTCTGTCGCCAAGCCATCGCGGCGGAAGGCGAGATGGCGCTGAAATTCGAAAGCCGGTTCCGGGAAAATGGCTGGGAGGGGATCTGGCGCAATGGCGTCTTCGACTATCAGCATTATCACACCGGCGCCCACGAGGTGCTGGGCATCGCCGGCGGCCGGGCACGGCTGCTGATCGGCGGGCCTGACGGCACGGAACTCAGCGTCCATGCCGGAGACTGCCTGATTCTGCCCGCCGGCACCGGTCACATGCGGATCGATGCCAGCCGGGATTTCCTGGTGATCGGCGCCTACCCGCCCGGGCACGAAGCGGATATCCAGACGGGGCCGGCAAGCGACGCGCAGCTTGCCCGGATCGCCAGCCTGCCGCTGCCAAAGACCGACCCTCTGGGAGGTGCCGACGGCGCCCTTCTTCGCGCTTGGTCGCCACGGCGATCTTAAAACCTCCTCACACTCCAGGCGTCGCGCGAAATGACGGCCTTCAATTCGGCTTCCGGAGTGGCACAATCTCGTGTTTTGCGCCTCGAAATCGCCCGGAAATCAGGCATCGAGACGCCTCGGCATAAGCGCGGCCATCGCGCCCATTAGATTTTGACCGGAAGCCCATTTCACACCGGCGCGGCATTTGACGCCCCCCAAAATGTATGGCTACCTTATATTTTAGCGCGAGCGGGAGGAGACTGTTCGCGTCATCACACTCCGGCCTCGCCCGCGATGTTCCGGACTGACTCTAGGAGGAGAGTGCAGTGAAGAAATTTTTAGCAGGCGCCTTGGCGCTGATGTTTTCCGCATGCGTTCCGGGAGGTATGGCCACCGCCGCCGACGACAATTACCCAAGCCGGCAGATCACCCTGCTCGCCGGTTTCCCAGCCGGCAGCGGCGCGGACGTCTATGCGCGCTTCTTCGCCAAGAAGCTCGAAGAACAGCTGAAGCAGACCGTCATCGTCGACAACAAGCCGGGCGGTCTCGGAAGCCTTTCGGTCGTGGCGCTCAAGAACGCCAAGCCGGACGGTTACACGATGCTGATCGGCTCGGCCGACCAGTTTACCGCCGCGCCCTACGTCTTCAACGCTCCGCCCTATGATCCGCTCAAGGATTTCGATTATGTCGCGCCGGTGTTCAGCCAGGCATTCATGATGCTGGTCAACGCCAAGTCGCCCTACCAGAAGATTTCCGACCTGACCAAGGCGATGAAGGAAAAGGGCGCCAAGGGCTCCTACGCCACGTCGAACTTCCCGTCGGTGATCCTGGCCGAAATGTACAAGGCCAATACCGGCGTGCCGGACACGCTTCAGGTTCGCTACAAGACCAGCGCGGACTCGCTCAACGACTTTGCAAGCGGCGCCATCGACTACATGGTCGGCGACCCGGTCTTCGGCCTTGCCCGCTCGCGTGACGGAACGCTGCGGGTGCTGGCCGTCAGCACGGCGAAGCGCATTTCCTCTGTCCCGGATATTCCGACCTTCGCCGAAGAAGGCGTGCCGAATGTCGACGTCCGCATCTGGTGGGTTCTCGCCGCGCCCAAGGGCACGCCGAAGGATATTGTCGACAAGATGCACAAGGTGATGACGCAGGTCACCACCAGCGAGGAAGCCCGCAAGTTCGTCGGCACCAATGGCGGCGAGCCGATGACGCTCGACAGCCCGAAGGCGACCCTCGACTATGCGACGATGGACACCAAGCGCTGGGAAGAGTGGGCCAAGATCGGCAAGATCGAAAAGCAGTAGGCTTCCGGAAGCATGACCGCACCAGCAAGGCCGGAGCGATCTCCGGCCTTTTCTGTTTCAGCTTGTCGGAAAATAAGGCCTGTGAGGCGCCCTCGGGGACAACTGCGGATTGATCATCCGCTTCAATGACTTCCGTCAAGATGCATGTCCGGAGAGCGTGAAAACTGGCGGCCATCAGGACTTTTATCGGAACAAGCGCCGCCGCCCGACAGTTAGACCGCAAATTCGACGGCTCTAATCTGCGGCGAGGAAAAACCGATGAACACGCGCCCCCAATTCATCGCCGGGACATCCCTCGCACAACTCCCCCCACAGATCTACTACGTTCATCCCCTGATGCTAAGAGGGCTCGACGCCTGGCGGGAGGTTTTCACGCATGCCAGGGATCTCGGTTTCGATACGGTGCTGACGGCGCCGCTTTTCGAACGCGGCCGCAATGCCAGCGTCTTCGTGACGAAGGATTTCGATCGGCTCGACCCGGAACTTCAGCTCGGGTCCTCCGTCGAGGATGGCACCAAGGCGCTGATCCGGGCGGCGGGCGAAAGCAAGGTCAAGCTGATGCTCGACCTCGTGGTCGACCGGGTCGCGGTGGATGCGGAACATGCCGGGCCGATCCTCGCCGATCCGCGTGTCGCCCCGCGCGACAGCTGCAGCCGCGGCATCGACTTTATGAGCGAAGCCCGTCATATCGAAGATTGGCGCAACCGCATGGCGCGGCTTGCCGGCCTCGGGATTGCCGGTTTCCGCTGCCTCGGCATCGGCCGCCTGGCGCCGGAAGCCTGGTACGACCTGATCGTCTCGACCCGCAAGACCACGCCGGAAACCACCTTTCTGGCATGGACGCCCGGCACCTCTTTCGAGGATCGGAGGGCGCTCGAGGGCGCCGGTTTCGACGGCAGCTTCTCGTCGCTTGCCTGGTGGAACCTGGAGGAGCGCTGGATCCTCGACGAATACCAGATCCAACGCCAGCTCGGTTATCAGGTCACGTTTCCGGAAGCGCCTTTCGGCAAGCGCATCGCCCATGGCACAGACAGTTGCGAAGTGCTGCAAAGGAAGGCGGTCCGGTCGCTGAAGCTCGCCTCGACCTTCGCAAGCGGGCTGATGATCCCGATGGGTTTCGAATTCGGCGCGTCTATGCCGCTCGATCCGCTGCATGGCGATGGAATGGGGCTCAGGGGCCTGCGCGAACAGGGCTCGTTTGATCTCTCGGCCGATATACGCAGCGTCAACGCCGGTACCAACAAGACCGCTGCCGGGTTCGCCCGCCAGCCGCTCCGTCTCATCTCCACCAGCCAGACGCCCGCCGTAGCGCTGATGCAGACCGACCGGGAAGATGTGCGTTCAGCGCAGAAGGTGCGGGTCGTGGTTCTGAACCGCGATTTGCGCCGTGCCGTGGCTGCGCCCTTCAACGCGCTCCGCGAGGCTGCGTCGCCGTTCCTGCCGCTCGAAGCGCCGGAGGCGGATGGCGAAGCCTTTGCCGCACAGCTCAAGCTGAAACCCGGCGAGATCAGGATATTCGAAGGCCGGTCATCGGTGCCGATCGTCGATGCCGCGCCGGTGCCCTCGGTGGACAAGGCGACTGCCTCCCCCCGGCTGGCAATCGAGAGGATAACGCCTTCCGTCGATGACGGCCGTTTCGTGGTCAAACGGGTGGTCGGAGAGACGGTGAAGGTCGAGGCGGACATTTTCGGTGATGGCCATGATCCGTTGGCGGCGGCGCTGCTCTGGCGCGCAGCCGACGAGACGGAATGGACCGAGGAGCGCATGCAGCTCGTCCTGAACGATCGCTGGAACGCGGAATTTACCCTGAAGCGGATGGGCCGCCATGAGTTCCTGATCGAGGCCTGGCGCAATCCTTTCGCGATCTTCCGGTATGAGTTCGTCAAGAAGCACGAGGCGCGGCTCGATCTGCGGCTGGAAATCCAGGAGGGCATCAACCTCGTTCTCGATGCGCTGGACAACTCGTCGGGCAGGATCAAGACCCGGCTTAAAACCCTATTCGACAAGCTGACCGAGGTGCAGGACCCGCAGCGCACGGAAATCCTGCTGGCGCCGGAGACAGCCGAACTGATGGCGGAAGCCGACCGTCGGCCGTTCAAGGCCCGCTCGCAAGCAATCCCGGTCGACGCAGAACGTATCGCTGCCGGTTTTGCCAGCTGGTACCAGATTTTTCCCCGCTCGCAGAGTGGCGATCCGAACCGGCACGGCACCTTCGACGACGTCATCAAGCGGCTGCCCGCCATCCGCGACATGGGTTTCGACGTTCTCTATTTCCCGCCCATCCACCCGATCGGCAAGACCAACCGCAAGGGCAAGAACAATTCGCTGAGCCCCGCACCGGAGGATCCGGGCAGCCCCTATGCGATCGGCTCGGAAGAAGGCGGTCATGACGCAATCCATCCAGAACTCGGCACGTTCGAGGATTTCCGCCGGCTGGTGGATGCCGCCAAGGACGAGGGCCTCGAAATCGCGCTCGACCTGGCGATCCAGGCCTCGCCTGACCATCCGTGGCTGAAATCACATCCGGGCTGGTTCGACTGGCGGCCGGACGGCACGATCCGTTATGCGGAAAACCCGCCGAAGAAATACGAGGACATCGTCAACGTCGATTTCTACGCCCATGACGCGGTCCCCTCGCTCTGGGTCGAGCTTCGCGACATCGTGCAGAAATGGGTCGACAACGGCGTAAAGCTGTTCCGCGTCGACAATCCGCACACCAAACCCTTCCCGTTCTGGGAATGGCTGATCGCCGACATCCGTGCGCGGCATCCGGACGTCGTCTTCCTGTCGGAGGCCTTCACCAAGCCGAAAGTGATGTACCGCCTCGCCAAGGTGGGCTTCTCGCAGTCCTATACCTATTTCACCTGGCGCAATGCCAAGTGGGAGCTCGAGCAGTATATGCGCGAGATCACCACCGAAGAGCCGAAGGAGTTCTTCCGGCCGCATTTCTTCGTCAACACCCACGACATCAACCCGGACTTCCTGCAGAACGCGCCGCGCCCTGCCTATCTGATCCGCGCGGCACTTGCCGCGACGCTGTCCGGTCTCTGGGGCGTCTATAACGGTTTCGAGCTCTGCGAAGGACGGCCGGACGCCAAGCGCAAGGAATATGCGGATTCGGAGAAATACGAGATCCGCGCCTGGGATTACGATCGCCCAGGCAACATCAAGGGCGAGATCACGCTTCTCAACCGGCTGCGCCGGGAGAACCCGGCGCTGCATTCGCATCTCGGCCTGCAGCTTCTCACCGCCTGGAACGACAACATCATGTTCTTCGAGAAGGCGAGCGCCGGCCGGGAGAACGTGCTGCTGATCGCGATCAACCTCGATCCCAACAACGCGCAGGAGGCGGATGTCGAAATACCGCTCTGGTCATGGAACCTCCCCGACTATGGCGCACTTGACGTCGAAGACCTGATCACCGGCCAGAAATTCACCTGGGCCGGAAAGGTGCAGAGGCTACGTCTCGATCCCCATTGGAGCCTGCCTTTCGGGATCTGGCGCGTGCGATAGGGAGGAAAGCAAAAAATGGATATGACGAGCGCGAACCGGGGCCAGGGGCAGAACCAGGCACAGACGAATGAGGGCGATCCGCTATGGTATAAGGACGCCATCATCTACCAGCTCCACATCAAATCGTTCTTCGATGCCAATGGCGACGGGATCGGCGACTTTCAGGGCCTGCACGAAAAGCTCGACCATATCGCTTCGCTCGGCGCCAATGCGATCTGGCTGCTGCCCTTCTTCCCCTCGCCGCGCCGGGACGACGGCTACGACATTGCAGACTATGGCAGCGTCAGCCCGGATTACGGCACGGTCGACGAGTTCAAGGCTTTCGTCGAGGCGGCACACCAGCGCGGCATCCGGGTCATCATAGAGCTCGTCATCAACCACACGTCCGACCAGCATCCGTGGTTCCAGCGCGCGCGCCATGCGCCGGCCGGCTCTCCCGAACGGGACTTCTACGTCTGGTCGGATACGGACCAGAAATTCCCCGAAACCCGGATCATCTTCCTCGACACGGAAAAATCGAACTGGACCTGGGACCCGGTCGCCGGCGCCTATTACTGGCATCGCTTCTATTCCCACCAGCCGGACCTCAACTTCGACAATCCGCAGGTGCTGGAGGAACTGCTCGGCGTCATGCGCTTCTGGGCGGATACCGGCATCGACGGGTTCCGGCTGGATGCGATCCCCTATCTCGTCGAGCGCGAAGGGACGAACAACGAGAACCTGCCCGAGACGCACGAAATCCTGAAGAAGATCCGCGCCTCGCTCGATTCCACCCATCCCGGAAAGATGCTGCTCGCCGAGGCCAATCAGTGGCCGGAGGACACGAATGAATATTTCGGCAATGGCGACGAATGCAACATGGCGTTCCACTTCCCGCTGATGCCGCGCATGTACATGGCGATCGCCAAGGAAGACCGTTTTCCGATCACCGACATCATGCGCCAGACGCCGGAGATTCCGGAAAACTGCCAGTGGGCGATCTTCCTGCGCAATCACGACGAGCTGACGCTCGAAATGGTGACCGACGAGGAGCGCGACTACCTCTGGAACATCTATGCCGCCGACCGCCGCGCCCGCATCAACCTCGGCATCCGCCGCCGCCTTGCACCGCTGATGGAGCGCGACCGTCGCCGCATCGAGCTGATGAACGCGCTGCTTCTGTCCATGCCCGGAACCCCGGTTCTCTATTACGGCGACGAGATCGGCATGGGCGACAACATCTATCTCGGCGACCGCGACGGGGTGCGCACCCCGATGCAGTGGTCGCCGGACCGCAATGGCGGGTTTTCCAAGGCCGACCCGGCTCGGCTGGTGCTGCCGCCGGTGATGGACCCGCTCTACGGATACGAGGCGGTGAACGTCGAGGCGCAGGGGGGCGACGCTCACTCGCTGCTCAACTGGACACGGCGGATGCTGGCCTTGCGCAACAAACATTCCGCCTTCGGGCGCGGTTCGCTGAGATTCCTGGCCCCGGGCAACCGCAAGATCCTTGCCTATCTGCGTGAATATAACGGCGACACGATCCTCTGCGTCGCCAATCTCTCGCGCCTGCCGCAGGCGGTCGAGCTCGACCTGGCACAGTTTGCCGGGCGCGTGCCGATCGAGCTTTCTGGCATGTCGCCCTTCCCGCCGATCGGACAGCTGACCTATCTGCTCACCCTGCAGCCCTTCGGCTTTTTCTGGTTCCAGCTGGTGGCCGAAGCCGACGGCCCGGTCTGGCGCAAGGAGCCGCCGGAACAGATGCAGGACATGGTGACCATGGTGGTACGCCGCGACCTTCAGGAACTGGTCGACCAGCCGAGGCTTTCGGCGACGTTGTCGAACGAAGTCCTGCCCGCCTATCTCGGCAAGCGCCGCTGGTTCGGAGGGAAAGGCGAGGTGCTGAGCGGTGCTTCGCTGGTCGCCGCGATGCCGATCGCATTTGCCAACAACATCCTGCTTGGAGAGCTCGAAGCCGAGGTGAACGGTCGCAAGGACACCTACCTTCTGCCGCTCGCCGTCTCCTGGGATGACGCCCAGCCGACGGCGCTCGCCCAGCAGCTCGCGCTCGCCCGCATCCGCCAGGGCCGCCGCGTCGGCTTCCTGACCGACGGGTTCGCGATGGAAGGACTGGCGCGCGGGGTGATCCGCGGCCTCTGCGAGCGGTCGGTGATCTCCGGTCGCGCCGGCACGCTTGAATTCATTGGCACCGAGAAGCTCGACTGCCTGACCATCAACGACGAGATGGCCGTCCACTGGCTGTCCGCCGAGCAATCCAACAGTTCGCTTATTCTGGGCGACATGGCGATGGTGAAGCTCATCCGCCACGTCTTCCCCGGCATGCATCCCGAAGTCGAAATGACGAGGTATCTGACCAATGTCGGCTACCAGAACACCGCCCAACTGCTCGGCGAGGTCGCCCGGACGGCTCCGGACGGCAACCGCTACACGCTGATCATCGTCCAGAGCGCGATCCGCAACCAGGGCGACGCCTGGAACTGGATGCTCAGCAACCTGCGCCGGGCCATCGACGAAATCGTGGTGACCGGCCTTGAGGGCGAAGTAGTGGACGAGCACTTCAAGCCGCTGGTGAATTTCGTCGCGGCGATCGGTAAACGGCTCGGCGAGCTGCATGTTGCCCTCGCCCAGGCGACCGAGGACACGGACTTCCAGCCGATCCGGGCAACGACGGCGGATGCCGAAAAATGGCGCGACGCTGTCACTGGGCAGATATCCCACAGCCTGTCGATCCTCGAAAAGACGGTGGAAGGGATCGATTCGGATATCGCCCGCGAGGTAAAGGCGCTGCTCGATCGCCGCGACGACCTCCTCGGCCTTGCCATCCATCTGGCAAGCGAGGTGGAAGGCACGCTGATGACCCGCAATCACGGCGACTTCCATCTCGGCCAAATCCTGGTCGCGGAAGGCGATGCCTATATCATCGACTTCGAGGGCGAGCCGACCCGCGATCTTGAAGAACGCCGTGCCAAGACCAATCCGCTGCGCGACGTTGCAGGGCTGCTGCGGTCGCTGAGCTATCTTGCTGCCTCGGCCGATCTCGACCGGGAAATCGTCAGCGAGGTGGACGATGCGCGCCACAAGGCACTGGTCGGGCGTTTCATGGAGATGGCGGAACCGGCCTTCCTCGACGCCTATTTCGAAGCCGTCAGCGAGTCACAGGAGCTGCGCATCGCGCCGGAGGCCCGCGGGCGCATTCTCGATCTCTTCCTGCTCGAAAAGGCGGCCTACGAGATCGCCTACGAGGTGCGCAGCCGCCCCCATTGGCTTCCACTACCGCTTGCCGGCTTCTCGGCGATCGCGTCCCGACTTCTGGAGAACGTTTCATGAGATACGAGCGCACCGATTTGATGATCGGCACCGTCCAGGAGGGGCTGCAGGCCCTGGTCGAAGGGCGGCACGGGGACCCGTTCTCGATCCTCGGACGCCATCAATACGGCAACCTTACCGTGGTCCGGGCCCTGCTGCCGGGTGCGCTGTCGGTCGAAGTGGTGGAGGCCGATTCCGGCAAGGTGCTGGCCGAACTCGAAATCATCCATGAGGGCGGGCTGTTTGCCGGGGTGACCGGCAGCACGGCGCCATATTTCTTCCGGATCCGCTGGCCGGATGCCATACAGGAGATGGAAGACCCCTACTCCTTCCCGCTGCTGCTCGGCGATCTCGACCTGCATCTGATCGGCCAGGGCACGCACTACGATCTCGGCCGGACGCTCGGCGCCATTCCGATGGAGGTCGAAGGGGTCGAGGGCGTGCGCTTTTCCGTCTGGGCGCCGAATGCCCGGCGCGTCTCGGTCGTCGGCGATTTCAATTCCTGGGATGGGCGACGTTATCCGATGCGGCTTCGCACGCAGGCGGGCATCTGGGAGCTGTTCCTTCCGCGCCTCACCCATGGCGAGCGCTACAAGTTCGAGATCCTCGACGGCAACGGCAATCTGCTGCCGCAAAAGGCCGATCCGGTTGCGCGCGCCAGCGAAGCGGCCCCGTCGACGGCTTCGATCGTCGCCTCCTCGAAACCGTTCCGCTGGAGCGACGAGGAGTGGATGCGCAGGCAGCGCGCCGACCGTGCCCGCGAAGGCGCGATGTCGATCTACGAGGTGCATCTGGGCTCGTGGCTGCGGATCGCCGAGGAAGGCAACCGCCATCTCGACTGGGTCGAACTCAGTCAGCGGCTGATCCCCTATGTGCAGAATCTCGGCTTCACCCATATCGAGATGCTGCCGATCATGGAACATCCGTTCGGTGGTTCCTGGGGTTACCAGCCGCTCGGGCTGTTCGCGCCCACCGGCCGTCACGGCACGCCGGAGGACTTTGCCTATTTCATCGATCGCTGCCATCAGGCCGGCATCGGCGTCATCCTCGACTGGGTGCCGGCGCATTTCCCGACCGACGTCTGGGGGCTTGCCCAATTCGACGGGACGCCGCTCTACGAGCATGCCGATCCGCGCGAAGGGTTCCACAGGGACTGGAATACGCTGATCTACAATCTCGGCCGCAACGAGGTGAAGGGGTTCCTGATCGCTTCAGCACTCGAATGGCTGGAGCATTACCATGTCGACGCTTTGCGCGTCGATGCGGTCGCCTCGATGCTCTACCGGGACTACAGCCGCAACGAAGGCGAATGGATTCCGAACAAATACGGCGGGCGCGAGAACCTTGAGGCGGTCGAGTTCTTCAAGCACCTGAACAGCATCGTCCACAACCGCTGCCCGCATGCCTTCACCGCGGCAGAGGAATCGACGGCCTGGCCGGGCGTCACCAGGAAGATCGAAGAAGGCGGCCTCGGCTTCGATTTCAAATGGAACATGGGCTGGATGCACGACACGCTGCATTACATGCAGGACGATCCGGTCTACCGGAAATACCACCATGGCGCCATGAGCTTCGGGATGATCTATGCCTATTCCGAGCGCTTCATCCTGCCGCTCTCCCATGACGAAGTGGTGCACGGCAAGGGCTCGCTGATGGCCAAGATGCCGGGCGACCGCTGGCAGAAACTTGCGAACTTGCGCGCCTACTACGGCTTCATGTGGGGCCATCCCGGCAAGAAGCTCTTGTTCATGGGCGGCGAACTGGCGCAGGAGAGCGAATGGAACCACGACGGCTCGGTCGTCTGGGACCTGCTCGACAGCCGGGACCACGCGGGGGTCCAGCGTCTGATCCGCGACCTGAACACCCTCTATGCCCAGGAACCGGCGCTGCAGTTCGGCGACCTGCATCACGAGGGGTTCGAATGGGCGGTGGCCGACGACGCGGCGAATTCCGTCTACGGCATGCTGAGAAGCAGCCAGGACCGATCCTCGCATGTGCTGGTCGCCTCCAACCTCACCCCAATGCCGCGGCAAGGCTACCGCATCGGCGTGCCGGCGGAGGGCCGTTGGGAGGTGGTGCTGAACACCGACGCCGCGCTTTACGGCGGGTCCAACCTGGGACAGACGGAAGCCTGGACAGAACGGCAGGCGGCGCATGGGAAGGAATTTTCCGTACAAGTCGTGCTGCCGCCGCTGGCGACGGTGTTCTTGCGGTGGCGGGGGTAGAACCTGACGTGAGGCAAACGGTGCGGCCTAAGGTTTCTCGCCGGCCGCGCTTATTCGCCCCGCCAGCCGGCCTGATAGGTAATCTTGTCCGCACCCGCAAACCGGCCGACCCGAAGCAGTTCCGCGTCCAGCTTCTCCAACCTGCCCGCCGAAGCCCGCACGCCCTTTTCCAGCCATAACCGCTTCACATCCAGCGTCCCCGCCTTGCGGTCGGCCTTCATGTCGATGCGGCCGATCATGCGGTCGCCTTCGAGCAGCGGGAAAACGTAGTAGCCGTATTGGCGCTTCGGCTCCGGCACGAAAACCTCGATGCGGTAGAAGAAGTTGAACAGCCGCTCGGCCCTGTCGCGGTTGCGGAGCAGCGGATCGAAGGGGCTGAGCACGCGCACGCGGGCGGGCGGTTCGGGGATGGGGCCAAGGTTTTCGGGGAAGCCGAGGAAGGCGAAGGACGGGCGTGGCTTGCTGCCGTCGGCGGCCTCGATCAGCACCTCGGTCAGCTCGTCGCGATGGGCCTTCACCCACTCCTTTGCCTCGTCCGGCGTGACCAGATCGAAAAAGGCGGCAAGTTCTCCGGAAGTCGCAAAACCGAGGCGGGTCATGGCGCCGCGGCAGGCCCAGTCGATGAATTCCTCGTGGCTCACTTCCGGCTCGTGATGCTGCCGCGGGATCACCCGCTCCATCAGGTCGTAGATCTTCTGGAAGTTGACGCGGCCGGCGATCGCCAGCTTGCCGGTGTGCCAGTAATATTCGAGCGCCGTCTTGTTCGGATGCCAGTTCCACCAGCCGCCGGACTTGTGATCGTCAGCCTTCATGTCGCGGGACATGATCGCGCCGTTCTCGGCGATATGCTGGAAGGTCTCCTCGAAGGCGGCATCGAACCCTTCGCCATGCCATTTCCTCCAGCGTTCGGCGAGGATCGGCTCGCGGCGGCGAAACCGGTGTTTCCAGTAGCGGAAGAAGCTCGCCGGAATGATCGAGGCGTCATGCGTCCAGTGCTCGAACAGCTCGCCGTCCTTTTCCAGAAGCGCGGTCAGGTGCTCGCGGCGGTAGGTCTGGTTGCGCGAGAACAGGATCATGTGGTGGGCGCGCTCGACCGTGGCGATACTGTCCACCTGGACGAAACCGAGATCGTCGATGAGCTGCAGCAGGCCGGCTTTGGTCAACGCCCGGCCGGGCGGTTCGCAGAGCTGCTGCCGTTCGAGGAATATTCTGCGGGCCTGATCGTTCGGAATGAGAATCGCCATGGCATCTAGACTAGGATACCGCCGCGCCGGATTCAATGTTCACGTTCGGTTCCGCATTCCCCTTCCCCATCTTCCGGTCTATAGACCGCTGAACATCGAGGGACAGGCTTGGATATCCGTTTCGAACAGGCAGAAGCGCGTTTCGAGGGACGCACCGTCGTTCATCCTCTGACGCTGTCGCTCAGCGAACGGCGGATCGGCGTGATCGGCCTCAACGGTTCCGGCAAGACCACCTTCGCGCGGATGATCAACGGGCTGGTGCTGCCGGCCACAGGCCAGGTGACCGTCAACGGCTTCGATACCGTGAAAGACGGCGACAGGGTTCGCGGCCAGGCGGGATTCATTTTCCAGAACCCGCAGAACCAGATCATCCTGCCGATCCTGAAAGAAGATATCGCGCTCGGGCTGAAAAGCCAAAAGCTCTCGAAGGAGGATACGGAGGCGGCGATCGAGGCCGTACTTGTCCGGTTCGGCATCGCCCATCTGGCCGACCGGCGTGTGCACGAACTTTCCGGCGGAGAACTGCAGCTGGCGGCGCTTGCCTCGGTTCTGGTGACCCGGCCGGACATCCTGATCATGGACGAACCGACCAACCAGCTGGATCTCCGAAACCGTGATCTCGTGGAGAGGACGATCCACGGGCTCGACGAAAATGTCGTCGTCATCAGCCATGACCTCGGCCTGATCGCCGATTTCGACCGGGTTCTGTGCTTCCACGAAGGCCGCCTCGCCTATGACGGCGCCCCTGCGGAAGTCATTGCGCACTACCGCGAGCTTGCGGCATGAAGACGCTTTACGTGGAAGGCGACACGTTTCTGCACCGGCTTTCGCCGCGGGCAAAGCTTCTCGGCCTCGCCGCGCTCAGCCTTGTCCTTTTCCTTGTCCATTCGCCGACCGTTCTGTCGGTCGCGGCCTTGCTCGGCGGTATCGTCTATTCGTCGCTGCGGCTCGGATGGCGCCAGTCCTGGCTGCGGCTGCGGCCGGTCCTGCTGACCATCGTCATCGTCGCGATCTTCACGCTTGTCCTCAACGGCCGTCACGATGCGCTGATCGTCGTCACGCGGCTGACGGCACTTGCCCTCTTCGCCGCGGCGGTGACGGCGACCACCAGCACCGGCGATTTCATCGACGAGATCGCCCGCCTTGCCATGCCGCTGGAGCGGCTGGGGCTCATCAGGGCCGCGGATATCGGGCTTGCGATCGGTCTGGTCATCCGTTTCGTGCCGGAGATACTCAGCCGATACCAGGCAATCCGCGACGCGCACCGCGCCCGCGGATTGAAGGTCCGGCCGCTGACGCTGGCGGTGCCGCTGATCATCCTGACCCTCAAAAACGCCGACGAGATTGCCGCTGCCATTGACGCACGTGGCATCCGGGCGCAGAAATGACCTCATATAAAACTGGGGATTCGCATAGCATGACCACCCGTGATCTCGTTCTGGCCGCCCTTTTCGCCGCCATTATCGTGGCGCTCGGTCTCGTGCCGCCGATCATGCTCGGCTTCATTCCGGTGCCGATCACCGCGCAGTCGCTCGGCGTCATGCTGGCGGGCGTCATCCTCGGTGCCAGGCGCGGCGGTTTCGCGGTGCTTCTGGTCCTGCTGCTGGTCGCGATCGGCCTGCCGGTTCTATCGGGCGGACGCGGCGGCCTTGCCACCTTCGCCTCTCCGACCGCCGGTTATCTCGTCGGCTGGTTCTTCGCAGCCGTCATCACCGGTTATTGCTCCGAGCGTTTCGTCGATCGTTCGCAGAGCGGCATCGTACAGATCACCGGCTTTTTCCTCGCAGCGCTGCTCGGCGGAGTGGTTGTGGACCACGCGCTCGGCATCTTCTATCTCGCCTATGTCACGGGCACGGGGCTTCTGACCGCCTTCATCGGCGACCTGTCCTTCGTTCCGGGCGATGTGCTGAAGGCGATGATCGCAGCACTTGCAGGCCGCGCCGTGATGGTCGGTTATCCGTTGCTGCCGCAACGAGCCTGACCGCAGCGTCCCATCAATCCAGGAACTGATAGAGCCAATCGCGCAAGTCTTCGGGGAGCGCCACCGGTTCCTTGCTTTCGGGATCGCATGCCATCCAGACGATCTCGGCCTCCGCGACGGCCTCATTGCCCCGCAGCATATGCACGAGGAATCCTGCCGACTTTCCGCCGATCTTGCTGACGCCGATATGCGTTTGGACGACATCGCCCAGCTTCAAGGCCGAGTGAAACGTGCAGGTGATCTTGCCGATCCTGAAGAACGGATCGTCCTTTTGCGGCTTGCGGCGGCGCCAGAATTCCGTGACGGCTTCTTCCGCCCGCACGACATAGGACGAACGGAACATCTCCCCGTGCATGTCGACATCGCGGAAAGGAACCCGGAATTCCTGAGACTTGACTGACTCTTTGGCCACGATACCCTCTGGGTTGCACCCCACTATGTAAGACCATTCTTTCAAGCTAAACAAGCGCAAGAGCAAGGGGTTGCGGCTTGAAAAAGTCAGCTTTCTGCGCCATGTCGGAAAGGTCCAGACCGGACTGACCCCTGACGAGGCCGCCGCATGACCACGCGCCTTTACGAACACAAGATCTTCCTCGAACACAGCACGCCCGAAGGACATCCCGAACGGGCGGACCGGCTGCGCTCGCTGGCGATCGCGCTGGAACATCCGAATTTCGCCAGGCTCGACCGCAGGCAAGCTCCCCAGGCGAACGAAGACGCGGTCCTGCTCGCGCATCCGGAGGAGCACCTGCGCGCCGTCATGCGGGAAATCCCCGAGGAGGATACGATCCGCCAGATCGAGGCGGACACCTATGTGGGGCCGAAGAGCTTGCAGGCCGCACTGACCGGGATCGGCGGCGCAATGGCGGCCGTCGACGACGTGGCGACCGGCAAGGTCGACAACGCCTTCGTCGCGGCACGGCCCCCCGGCCATCACGCGGAAAAAGACAAGGCGATGGGTTTTTGCCTGTTCAACAACGCCGCGATCGCCGCCCGCCATGCGCAACGAAAATACGGTATCGAGCGCGTCGCCATCGTCGACTGGGACGTGCATCACGGCAACGGCACGCAGGACATCTTCTGGGACGATCCATCGGTGCTGTTCTGCTCGACGCACCAGATGCCGCTTTATCCCGGCACCGGCGCCAAGGACGAGACCGGCACCAAGAACAACGTCGTCAACGCCCCGCTTTCGCCCGATACCGGCAGCGAATATTTTCGCGAAGCCTTCAAATCGCGCGTGCTGCCGGCGCTCGACAATTTCCGGCCGGATTTCATCATCATCTCGGCCGGCTTCGACGCGCATCACCGCGATCCACTGGCCCAGATCAATCTCGTCGGCGACGATTTCGACTGGGCGACCGGGCGGCTGATGGAGATCGCCGGCAAATATGCCGGCAACCGTATCGTCAGCCTGCTCGAGGGCGGATATGATCTGGAAGGGCTCGCCGAATCGGCGGGCATGCATATCTGCAGACTGATGAAGGGATAGACGATGACCGACAACACCGAGCGCCTCGATGTGAGCGGCTATTCCTTTGAGAAGGCCGTTGCCGAACTCGAAAGCATCGTGGCGCGGCTGGAACGGGGCGACGTGGCGCTCGACGAATCGATCGCCATCTACGAACGCGGCGAAGCGCTGAAGAAACATTGCGAAAAGCTGCTGACGGCCGCTGAAAACCGCATCGAAAAGATCCGCCTCGACCGCGCCGGCAAGCCGCAGGGCGTCGAACCGCTCGACGGCGAGTGACCGCCGCAGCCTAAAACCAAAGTCTTACAACCTTCGCAAGGATTGCGTCACAAACCGATTGACGCACCGGGACCGCCTCCCCATGATAGCCGCCATCTAAGTGGTTACTTTGGGAGGAGACCATTATGAACTTCGGCGTGAAGTCCAGTAAAATCAATCTCATGTTCGTGGCGACACTTGCCGTTTCGACGGCATTTTCCGCCGCCGGCGCGAAGGCTGCGGAATTCATCAACGTGCTGACCGGTGGCACGTCCGGCGTGTATTATCCGCTCGGCGTGGCGCTTGCGGAAATCTACGGACAGGGGATCAAGGACGCGCGCACCCAGGTGCAGGCCACCAAGGCATCCGTCGAAAACCTTAACCTGCTGCAGGCAGGACGCGGTGAGATTGCCTTCTCGCTCGGCGATTCCGTCCAGGAAGCCTGGAAGGGCAACAAGGAAGCGGGCTTTCCCGCCAAGCTCGACAAGCTGCGCGGCATCGCCGCCATCTATCCGAACTATATCCAGGTGGTCGCCAGCGCCGAATCCGGCGTGAAGACGCTTGCCGATCTCAAGGGAAAGAGCCTGTCGGTCGGAGCACCTGCCTCCGGCACGGAACTCAATGCCCGCGCCATCTTCACGGCCGCCGGCATGTCCTACAAGGATCTCGGCAAGACCGAATATCTGCCATTCGCGGAATCCGTCGAGCTGATCAAGAACCGCCAGCTCGATGCGACGCTTCAGTCGGCAGGCCTCGGCGTCGCCTCTATCCGCGACCTTGCGACCTCGCTGAAGATCAATGTCGTGGCGATCCCGGCCGCCGAAGTCGCCAAGATCGGCGCACCTTATGTCTCGGTGAAAATCCCGGCCGGCACCTACGAGGGGCAGACCGCCGATGTCGAGACCGCCGCCGTCGGCAACTTCCTGATCACCCATTCGGGCGTCTCCGACGAAACCGTCTACCAGATGACCAAGCTGCTGTTCTCCAACCTGCCGAAGCTTTCCGCGGCCCACGCCGCCGCCAAGGCGATCGATGTGAAGAAGGCGCTCGAAGGCATGCCGGTGCCGCTGCATCCGGGCGCCGAACGGTATTACAAGGAAGCCGGCTTGATGAAGTAAAGCGATAGGCAGACCGCGCCTATTGCAAGTCCCCTCCCCAACCCCTCCCCACAAGGGGGAGGGGCTTAACCTGCCGCACCGCCGACGCCCACTTGGTCGGGAGAGAGCCGCGGGTCTTCTCCCCCTTGTGGGGGAGATGGCCGGCAGGCCAGAGGGAGTTTCCCGACAGACCAGAGAGCTTGCCGAGAGAACCAATGTCCGAAACCCCAATGCAAAACCCGATGACCTCGCAGAGCGCCGAAGAGCCGATCGAGGGCCTGCCGGCCGGCTTCGGCGAAGGGATCACCGGGCGGATTGCCTTCTGGATCGCCTTTGGCTTTACCCTTTTCCAGCTCTGGACCGCCGCCTACGGCACGCTTGCGAGCCAGATCGTCCGCGCCATGCATGTGGGCTTCCTGCTGCTGCTCGGTTTCGTGCTGATCGGCAATCTCGTCGCCAAAACGAAAGCCGGCAGGATCTGGTTCTGGTCGCTCGGCATCGTCGGCTTCCTCACCGGCATCTATAATTGGGTGTTCTATACCGACCTCATCCAGCGCAGCGGTTTCCTGACGACGCCTGACCTCGTCATCGGGGCGGTGCTCATCGTGCTCGTCTTCGAAGCGGCGCGGCGGCTGATGGGGCTGCCGCTGACGATCATCGCCGCCATATTCCTCGCCTACTGCTTCTTCGGACAATACGCCCCCGGCCCGTTCATCCATCGCGGCTATGATTTCGAGCAGATCATCGAGAATTTCGCCTACGGCACCGAAGGCATCTACGGCACGCCGATCTACGTCTCGGCGGCCTATATCTTCATCTTCGTGGTCTTTGCGGCGTTTCTGGAACGCGCCGGCATGCTGGCGCTGTTCAACGATTTCGCGCTCGGCCTCGTCGGCACCTGGCGCGGCGGGCCGGCGCAGGTCTGCGTCATGTCGTCGGCGCTGATGGGTACGATTTCCGGCTCGGGCGTCGCCAATGTCGTCGCCTCCGGCCAGTTCACCATTCCGCTGATGAAGCGCTTCGGTTTCCGCTCCGCTTTCGCGGGCGGCGTCGAGGCGACCTCCTCGATGGGCGGGCAGATCATGCCGCCTGTCATGGGCGCCGTCGCCTTCATCATGGCCGAGACGCTCAACGTCTCCTATGCAGAGATCGTCAAGGCGGCAATCATCCCCGCCGTGCTCTATTTCGGCGTCTGCTTCTGGATGGTGTTCCTTGAGGCAGGCAAGGCCGGCCTCAAGGGCATGAACAAGGCCGACCTGCCGAACCCCTGGGCGGCCGTCAGGGAGCACTGGCCACTGATCCTGCCGCTCGCCGCCCTCGTCTACCTGCTGTTTGCCGGCTATACGCCGATCTTCGCCGGTACGATGGGGCTGGCGCTGGTCATCGTACTGATCCTCGGCATGCCGCTTGCCGCAAGCATCGGCCCGCTTGCCTTCCGTCTCGTCTTCTGGGTGGTGCTCGGCATCGCCGCCGCCTCATTCCTGCGGTACGGGGTCAACTTCCTGGCGATCGTCATCCTCGCCCTGATCGCCGGCTGCTTCTTCGTCAAGGGCGGGCGCGAGACGCTGGCGATCTGCCGCGATGCGATGGCCGAGGGTGCCAAGAACGCATTGCCGGTCGGCATCGCCTGCGCCATCGTCGGCATCGTCATCGGCACGCTGACGCTGACCGGCATCGCCTCGACCTTTGTCGGCGCGATCATCCGGGTCGGCGAGCACAACCTGTTCCTGTCGCTGGTCCTGACGATGATCACCTGCCTGATCCTCGGAATGGGCATCCCGACGATCCCGAACTACATCATCACCTCGTCGCTTGCCGGCCCTGCCCTTCTGGAACTCGGCGTGCCGCTGATCGTCAGCCACATGTTCGTCTTCTATTTCGGCATCATGGCGGACCTGACTCCACCCGTCGCACTCGCCGCTTTCGCGGCGGCACCGATGGCGAAAACCTCCGGGCTGAAGATCGGCGTGGAGGCGACCAAGCTCGCGACCGCCGGTTTCGTGGTGCCGTTCATGGCCGTCTACACGCCGGCTCTGATGCTGCAGGATCCGGGTGCGATTGCCGCGGCATGGGGTTATCCGGTCGAGGTCGCCTATGTCTTCCTCAAGGCATGCTTCGGCATCGCGCTCTGGGGCACGGCGGTCGTCGGCTTCCTGTTCGCCCGCATGGCACCGTGGGAGCGGCTATTGGCCGTCGTCGCCGGTGCAAGCCTGGTTGTTGCGCTTCCCTGGACCGACGAACTTGGCTGGACCCTAGGCGTCGTCTTTGTCGCCCAACACTGGTGGCGCAACCGCAATGCGCCTACCGCACCGGCACTGACATGAGCGCAGGGCGATGAGCCTCTGCATCCTGGCGGGCGGCAAGGTGACGGCGCTCGCTCTCTCGGCGTTCACGCTCTCCTGGACCCATTCGGTGCAGAAGACGGAATGGCGCGAGACCTGGGCCGTGACGCCAGCCGGGCTGGAGCTTCGGCAAGCCGAGGTCAAAGGTTCCGGGGCGGGCATGGAGCCCGGAGCGGGCGCGGTGCTGACGGACGGCTGGTGGGTTTGGCACCCGACGCTGCCGCCGCAGGGACGCATTTCGCTGGCGGCGTCGGGCATGACACCGGGTGGGTGGAGGCTGTGTCATGCGGACGGCTGCGTCGAGCTTGGGGCGACGGCTGGGGATGAGGTGAGCTTGAGCGGCTGCCCCTAACGCTCTCGACCAAATCCGAGGGCTCCACTATATTGTCCATATGGACAAGGATCTGGTCATCGCCAAGCTGAGAGAGCACGAAGACGAGTTGCGCGCCGCGGGTGCGGAGCATGTGTCGATCTTTGGCTCTGTCGCCAGAGGCGAAGCGACGGTAGAATCCGATCTTGATGTTCTCGTCAAATTTGCTGAACCCGTGATCCAGTCGGGTTTCGGCTACTTTAGCGCCCTTGAAGATCTACGCGTATTGATCTCAAGCATTACTGGTGCCAGCAGTGTGGATATCATTGCCGAACCGCTGCAAAAGGAACGGCTCCGGCGGAATGTGGAACGGGATCGCGCCATTGCCTACTAAGCGCCCTCTTATCCGCATGCGTGATATTATCGAAAACGGGCAAGCCGTTCTTGAATACACCCTTGGCATGGATTTCACGATTTATTCCAAGAACCGGCTGACAAAGGATGCGTCTGAGCGATGTCTCGCGCGACTTTCGGAGGCAGCCGTTAAACTTGGCCCGCTTGCTGAAGAGCTGTTTCCGCAGCATGATTGGCGCGGCATACGAAACCTCGGCAATATCCTGCGGCATGACTATCCCGACGTACTGATGCGGTGATTTGGGCGGCGATCACGCATCGTCTGCCACCGTTGCTCGCCGATCTAGAAGCCTTTCTCGCCCGATATCCCGAAGACCAGGAAATGCTTTAGGAAGCTACCCCCTCATGTCCTTCTTCCCCGGAAACGACCCGGTCGCGGGTGACGCCTTTGCCTGCGATGCGATCGAGAACCTGATCATTCCGCGCACCAGCGATATCGGCGGGTTTTCCGTGCGGCGCGCCTTGCCGAGCCGGCAGAGAAGACTGGTGGGACCTTTCATCTTCTTCGACCGGATGGGACCGGCGCTGCTGCGGGCCGACGAGGCGCTTGATGTCAAGCCGCATCCGCATATCGGGCTTTCCACCGTCACCTACCTGTTCGACGGCGAGATCAAGCATCGCGACAGCCTCGGCACCGAGCTCACCATCCGGCCGGGCGACATCAACCTGATGACCGCCGGCCGCGGCATCGTGCATTCGGAACGCACGCCGGAAAACCTGCGCGGCCATCCAATGTCGGTCTCCGGCCTACAGACGTGGCTGGCACTGCCGGACGACAAGGAGGAGATCGATCCGACCTTCTCGCACACGGGCAAGGAAAAAATGCCGGTCATAGATGCGGACGGCGCGAACGGCCGGGTGGTCATCGGCGCTTTCGAGGGCCTCGGCTCGCCGGTTTCGACCTTCACCGACACGCTCTATGTCGATCTCCGCCTCGAGGCTGGCAAGCGCTTCCCGTTTGCAGCCGTGCATGAGGAACGGGCGATCTACATTCTTTCCGGCGAACTCATCGTTTCGGGTGACCGGTTCGCAGCCGACCAGCTTCTCGTCTTCCGTCCGGGCGACAACATTACGCTCGAAGCCGGCACGGCTGGCTGTCACCTGATGCTGTTTGGTGGCGCGGCGCTGAACTCCAGGCGCTACATCTGGTGGAACTTCGTTTCCTCCTCCAAGGAGCGCATCGAAAAGGCGAAAGATGAGTGGCGCACCGGCCGTTTCGACATCGTGCCCGGGGACGAGGAGGAGTTTGTCCCCTTGCCCGTAGCCTGAAATCGGATAGAACCGCGGGTCATGCAACTTGAAAAAGCCTGCTTTCTTCTCATCTTGGGGAGGAACACGCTTCCGGAAAAGAGCAGAAAAGGCACTATTCGTGACATCAACTCCCGCCACGCCATTGCTCGACAAGGTCATGCTTCCCGCCGATCTTCGCGAGATCGAAGATCGCGACCTGACGCAGCTTGCCCGCGAATTGCGCGACGAGATGATCGATGCGGTGTCGCGAACCGGCGGCCATCTCGGTGCCGGCCTCGGCGTCGTGGAACTGACGATCGCCATCCACAAGGTCTTCAACACGCCGGACGACCGGCTGATCTTCGACGTCGGCCACCAGTGTTATCCGCACAAGATCCTGACCGGCCGGCGCGACCGCATTCGCACGCTGCGCCAGGAGGACGGGCTCTCCGGCTTCACCCGCCGGGCCGAGAGCGAATACGATCCGTTCGGTGCTGCCCATTCCTCCACCTCGATCTCCGCCGGCCTCGGCATGGCGGTCGCAGCCGACCTTTCCGGCTCGAAGCGCAATGTCATCGCGGTCATCGGCGACGGCGCGATGTCGGCCGGCATGGCCTATGAAGCGCTCAACAATGCCGGCGCGCTGGATGCGCGGCTGATCGTCATCTTGAACGACAACGACATGTCGATCGCCCCGCCGACCGGCGCGATGAGCGCCTATCTGGCGCGTCTCGCCTCCGGCCGCACCTATATGGGCTTTCGCGACCTCGGCAAGAAGCTGACCGCCTATCTCGGCAAGAATGTCGACCGGGCGATCACCCGCGCCGTGGAGCATGCGCGCGGGTACGTCACCGGCGGCACCATGTTCGAGGAGATGGGTTTCTACCATATCGGCCCGATCGACGGTCATTCCTTCGACCATCTCCTGCCGGTGCTGCGCAATGTGCGCGACAATGCCCGCGGTCCGGTGCTGATCCATGTGGTGACGCAGAAGGGCAAGGGTTATGCGCCGGCGGAAGCCGCCGCCGACAAATACCACGGCGTCAACAAGTTCGATGTCATCACTGGCGCGCAGGCGAAGTCCAAACCGAATGCACCGAGCTATACGAGCGTGTTCGGCGAGGCGCTGGTTCAGGAAGCAGGGTTCGACGAGAAGATTGTCGGCGTCACCGCCGCAATGCCGAACGGCACGGGCATCGACAAGCTGGCGGACGTCTTCCCGGCCCGGACCTTCGACGTCGGCATTGCCGAACAGCATGCGGTGACGTTTGCAGCGGGGCTTGCGGCAGAAGGCTTCAAGCCGTTCTGCGCGCTTTATTCGACCTTCCTGCAGCGGGGTTACGACCAGGTCGTCCACGACGTGGCGATCCAGGGACTGCCGGTCCGCTTCCCGATCGACCGTGCCGGCCTTGTCGGCGCCGACGGGCCGACCCATGCGGGATCGTTCGATACGACCTTCCTCGCCACCCTGCCGGGCATGGTGGTGATGGCTGCCGCCGACGAGGCGGAGCTGAAGCACATGGTGCGCACGGCCGCGGCCTATGACGACGGCCCGATCTCCTTCCGTTATCCGCGCGGCGAAGGCGTCGGCGTCGAACTGCCGGAACGCGGCCTGATTCTCCAAATCGGCAAGGGCCGGGTGGTCAAGCAGGGCGCCAAGGTGGCGCTGCTTTCCTTCGGCACGCGCCTCAAGGAATGTGTGCTTGCGGCCGAGGATCTCGATGCCGCCGGGCTTTCGACGACGGTTGCGGATGCGCGTTTCGCCAAGCCGCTGGACCAGGATCTGATCCGCCAGCTCGCCCGCCATCACGAAGTGCTCATCACCATCGAGGAAGGTGCGGTCGGCGGTTTCGGCAGCCACGTGCTGCAGTTCCTCGCGACCGAGGGCCTGCTCGACAACGGGTTGAAGATCCGCTCGCTGGTGCTGCCGGACATCTGGATGCAGCAGGCAAGCCCGGATGCGATGTATGCCAAGGCCGGCCTCGACCGCGCCGGCATCGTCTCGACCGTGTTCAGGACGCTCGGCCAGCCGCAGATCGGCGTCGGTTTTGCCGGCTGAGCCTGACCGCCGGGTTCTCCGGGGCTAAAAACCGAGACGGCTCAAGGGGCCGATGATCCTGCGATAGAGCATCGGCGGCGTGAATTCCCGCAGCACGTCACGGCGGATTTCGGCATAGTCCTTCTTGTCCGCCGAATTCGGACGCGGCTTGAAGAGCGTCGAATGCGACTTGCGGGATTCGTCCCAGGTCGCCGTGTAATAATAGAGGGCGATCGAGTCCCTCGTCTTGTCGTCCGGATGGTTCACGACGCTGGGATTGCCGTGGAAAGAGTCCGACGTGGTCGAGAAGGTGACCATGCGATTGAACAGCGGGGTGAAACTATGCACCTTGCCCTTCATCTCCTTGTCCCAGATTTCGAACGAACCGCCCCACTCCTCCCGCCAGCCCTTGTTGAGATAGATCAGCGTGTTGAGACGGCGCTCGACCTTCATCTTGGAATGAAGATTGAAATCCGCGTGGATATCGAGATGTCCGCCGTTGGCGGTCTCATGGACGCCGGCGCCGAAAAAGAACGGGTCGGGGATCAATCCCTCGATGCCGGTCATCTCCTCCAGGAACAGGATGAAGGGGCGCGAATTCAGCGCGTAGAACAGGTTCTTGGTGTAGGCCGGAAGCCGCTCCGGAACATAAGAGACCTTCTTGTTCTCCTGCGCCCTCGCAAAAGTCGTCTCCTTTTCCGGGCGGTTCCTGAGGTCGGCCAGGACGTTTTCCAGAACCTGTTCGGGCAGGAAATTGTCGATGCAGATATGCGGATAAGGCGATGCCGATTGGTAAGCCTCAGCATAATTCCTGGCCATCGAGCGAGCGGCATCAACATCTGCCAGAAGAGTATCCGGATCAATGGGATATACTAACTGCGCCATTACACTCCCCCAAACTATACTTCGGTCAGAGTGTCATGTTTTTTGGATGGCGCAAGCATGCCAAAAGCCCATACTTCGAAAGCGTTAGTTGTTAGAAGAATTCCAAATCAAGCCGCTCATTTTGAAATCCTGCTGCACAATCAACAACTTGAGTTCACGGCGCCTCGCACCTCGGCACCCCTTTTCCAAGGCAAGGCTCCGAAGCAGTATCTTCCTACGTCGAATGAAGTACTAGGATCAATCGAGGCGCTGTCTCTAGCTCCGCTCGCCCTCGATCACCATGTCGAACTGCACCACGTTGGAATAGATCGGCGTGCCGACGTCCATGGCGTAGCGCGAGCGATAGATCTTGCCGCTGACGTTGAAGCCTATCTTTCGGCCGTTCCAGGAGGTCAGCTTCACATCGAAGATTTCGGATGAGCTATGCCCCTTGGCGGTCAGCGTGCCGGTGATGCGAGCGCTGTCCGGGCCAGTCTGCTCGATCCGTTCGGACCGGAACGAGATCGTCTCGAACCGGGAGGAATCGAAGACGGCGCCGGAGCGCAGGAAAGCATCGATGCGGTCCTGGCCGGTGCTGACGCTTTCCGGCTTCAGGTCGAAATTCACCATGGAATGGGCGAGATCACCGGCTTTCAGGTTGAACGTGCCCGAAAACTTGCCGAATTTGCCCTTGATGCCGCCGCCGCCGACCTGATCCACGGCAAAGGCGATGCGGGAACCGGGCGTGATGGCATAACGTCCGGCCGCCTCCGTGAGGCTCGGGACGTCAACCGCGGAGAAGCTGGCTTGCGGAAGCGACATGGTGAGCAGCATTGCTGCGATGACGGTTGCCTTGTGGGTCATGGTCCCGGCTCCTCGATTGACGTTTTGACGGTGCGGTGCCGGCTGCCGAGCATGCGGGTGAGCACGTCGTCGTGCCTGACATAGTGGTGGTAGAGTGCGGCGGCGGAATGCAGGAAGACGAGCGCCAGCGTGGAATAGGCGAGAACCGCATGGACGGTCGTCCACCACGCCTCGGCCGCTTCCGACTTCGGCACCGGAAGATGCGGAATGACGACGAGGTTGAACGCGAAGGTCGGAATTTCGAGCGGTGATACCGAAGCGATCATCCAGCCGGCCACCGGCACAGCCACCGCCAAAGTCAGCAGCAGGTAATGCATCACATGTGCCGAGCGACGCTCCAGGGTACCCAGACCTTCCGCGGGCTTCACCCGCGCGACGGTCAGCGAACGCACGAGCCTCACGGCGGCCAGAAGAAGCGCCAGCATGCCGAAGGACTTGTGCCACTGGAAGAGCTGGAACTGTAGGGCGGGATCGATCGATCGGCGGGTCATGACAAAGCCGAGGACCAGCAGGCCGAGGATCAGCACCGCGATCAGCCAGTGCAGAGCGATCGCAACAAGATCATAGCCATCGGCAGAGCGACGCGGCATGGGATGTTTCCGGAATTCCCTGGCAATTCACAGGCGGAAACATCGTACTTTCCGACCCGACCGGCAAGCGCAGGCGCGATCACGCTCATTCAATATTATTGAATGGGGACTTGTGCCGCCGTTACTGATCGGCGGCCGTCAGGAACAGGATATTCAAATCCTTTTCCGGGGAGAAATCGTCGGCAGTCATCTCGAAGGTCGTGGGGCCGACCTTCTCAATGCCGTTGCCGCAGAAGCTGACGTAATCCTGCGCCCTGCCCTTGTCGATCGTCAGCTTGAACTTGCCGATCGAGCCGCCCCAGTTGGCGCCGGTGGTGAGGATGTAAGACACCCATTGCTCGGTGTAGTTCGGGCCGCTTTTCCCAGCCGCCGCTTCGAGCTTTGCCGCGGTCTTCATGAAGGCCGCGTCGATGCAGTAGCGGTCGGCATAGTCCTTGTAGTTCGTCGCCGGCTTGCCCTGGTCGATGAAGGTCATGGCGACCGTGCCGCCGACGCTCGGCTTGTAGCGGTGGCTGACGCGGATGGGTTTGCCTGCCGGGAATTTCGTCTTCCACCAATAGACCGAGCGCAGCGTCCAGGCCGGCGTCAGGTCCTCTTGCCAGCCCTTGCCGGCATCGTAACGGTTGACGAACACCAGCCCCTCGGCGATCCAGGCGGCCTTAACGTCTTCGGGCAGGGCCTTGAGCGCGGCGAGCGTCCTTTCGCTATAGGGCAGAAGCGGAATGTTGCCCGCCACGAGTTCGTCGGTGCGGTCGATGCCGGCCGCCAGCACCCGCTGCTGCAGTTCCGGCTTGATCTGCCGGCTGTCCTGCACGACCGAGAAACCAAGGAAGTTGTCGCCGTCGGTATCGTCAAGCGCGATATTGCTGTCCATGCTGCCGGTAATATCCGGCATGGGGAAGGCGATGACGCTTTCGACGTCCTTGTCGCTGGTGTTCTTGAAGACGTAATCGACCAGCACTTCCTCGCGGGAAATGTAGAGCTGCTCCTCGGCCATGGTGACGTCGGAGGTCTGGACGTAGATCAGCCCGCCCGTCTTCAGCTCCGCCATGGTATCGTTGGCGAGTGCCGGGTTCGAGACAAGCAAAAGCCCGCCGATCAGCAAGGTCCACCGCATTTCCGTCCCTCCGGTTCGTTGCCGGCTTTCCGGCCGCCGGAAGATAGACGCAAATGCTGAAACAGAGAAGGCAGGCCGGAGGGTCTTCCGGCCTGCCTTTGAGATCGAGCCATATGGGCGGATCAGAATTCCGACCACTCTTCCTTCACGGCCGCGGCGCTCGCCGCCTTGCCGGAAAAGGCGCGGGCGACGGTGGAACGGAGGGCATTTGCCGGCGATGCCACCGGACGGGCTGCAGACGGGGCCGCAACCGGACGAGAGGTCCGGGCCGCCGGTGTGCCCCCGAAGTTGAACTGCCTCAGCAGGGCATCGAGCGCCTGGGCTTCCTGGGCAAGCTTGTGGCTTGCCGCGTTCTGCTCTTCGACCATGGCGGCGTTCTGCTGCGTGCCCTGGTCCATGGCGTTGACCGAGGTGTTGATCTCCTGGAGGCCGGTCGACTGCTCGCGGGTGGAGATGACGATGGCGGAGAGGTGCTGGTTGATCTGCTGCACTTCACCGACGATCGCTTCCAGCGCCTGGCCAGTCTCGCCGACCAGCGCGACGCCCGCATCCACCTGCTGGCTGGAGGTGGTGATCAACGCCTTGATCTCCTTTGCCGCATTGGCGGAACGCTGAGCGAGCTCGCGGACTTCCTGTGCGACGACCGCGAAACCCTTGCCCGCTTCGCCGGCGCGGGCCGCCTCGACGCCTGCATTGAGCGCGAGCAGGTTGGTCTGGAAGGCGATGTCGTCGATGACCGAGATGATATTGCTGATCTCGCCGGACGACTTCGAAATCTGCTCCATGGCGGAGACCGCCCGGCGGACCACCTCGCCCGATTTCTCGGCACCGATGCGGGTCCGCTCGACGCGCTGACCGACATCTTCTGCACGGCGGGCGGATTCCTTCACCGTCGTCGTCACCTGTTCGAGTGCTGCGGCTGTCTCTTCGACGGCTGCGGCCTGCTGTTCGGTGCGACGGCCGAGATCGTCGGCCGCGGAGCGGATTTCGCCTGCGCCGGAGCTGATCGCCGAGGCGTTCTCGCCGACCGCCTGGAGGGCTGACTGCAGCCGGCCGAGCGCCTGGTTGAAGTCGGTGCGCAGCCGGTCGAGATTGCCGGAGAAGGGCTTTTCGATGCGGTAGGCGACATCGCCATCGGCAAGGCTTGCAAGTCCCGTGGCAAGCGCGTCGATCGCAAATTCGAGATTGGCGGCTTCGCGGGCCTTCTGGGCGTCGTTGTCGACGCGCTCACGCTCGCTGGTGTCGCGCAGGATATCCGCATCGCGGGCCAGGCGCTGCTTTTCGATGGCCGCGTCCTTGAAGACTGTGACGGCCTTGGCCATCCGGCCGACTTCGTCGCCACGTTCGAGAGCCGGAACCTGGATGTCGTGATTGCCGCCTGCCAGGCTGGTCATGGCGTCCGTCATGCCGACGATCGGCTTGACGATGACGCGCGACAGGGCCAGCACCAGGCCAACGGCGATCAGGCCGGCAATACCGCCGCCGATCAGAAGCGTCAGCAACAGGTCGGTGTGGGCGCGGGTCTGGGCGTTGACCATGGCGGTGGACAGGTCGAAAGCCTGCTTCTTGATCTTGCCGGCAGCCTCGCGGAAGACGTCGAGCTGGCCCTTGGACTGGTTGCGGCCGATCTCGATGACTTCGTCGATCGGCTTGCTGGTGTTCTTGCGCGCATCGAGCTGCGGAACGGTGAGTTGGGTGTGGAACACATCGGCTGCGGCCCGCATCGCATCGAGCGAAGTCAGCATATCCGGCATGCCGACGGCGGCCTTCTTGGCGGCGTCGATCGCCGCGATCATCTTCTCGCGGTTGTTGAAGACGTCCGCATAGGTGCTGTCGCTCTTGAAGAGCAGGAAGCCGCGCTGATTGACGGCTTGTTCCAGCATGGCTTCGAGCGCTGCGTCCACGTGCATCAGGATGGTCTGGGACACGACCTGCTGCGCGGAAGAACGGCTCGATTTCAAGGCCTGCCAATAAACGCCGGCTGACGCCAGCAGACAGACCGACATCAACGCCGCAAAGGTGATGATCAGCTTCTTGTTCAGGGATAGGTTTTTAAGCGACATCAGTGGCTTCCGCTCTCAGTTGAAACAGCATTGGGGATCTCCTCCAACCTGGAGAGAATCCCAACATGATTAAAATTTGATTGAACGCGGCCGCAAGTTTTCATGGATCAAGCCCCTTGCAAGCCAGGCGATAGGCAGGCATTGACTGCACCCATGTCCTCAACTCCCGAAAACCAACGCCTCGACCAGCTTCTCGTCTCGCTCAATCTCGTCGCGAGCCGAGCCCGTGCGCGCGACGCGATCGCCCGCGGCACCGTTACCGTCAACGGCCGTGTCGTCACCAAGCCGAGCCTCACCTTCCCGCTCGACGCGCAACTCACGATCGACGACCCGGCGCAGGATTACGTCTCCCGCGCGGCGCTGAAGCTTGTGGCGGCGCTCGATCACTTCAAGCTCGACCCGGCCGGCCACGACTGTCTCGATATCGGCGCCTCGACCGGCGGCTTTACCGAAGTGCTGGTCATGCGCGGCGCAGAGCATGTGACCTCGATCGACGTCGGCCACGGGCAGATGCATCCGCGGCTGCTCGCCGAGCCGCGCGTCACCAACATCGAAGGCCTCAACGCCCGCTATCTGACCGCCGAGGATTACGACGACCGCGAGATCACCTTCATCGTCTCGGACGTCTCGTTCATTTCCCTGAAGCTGGCGCTGGCGCCGGCCCTGGATCTTGCCGAGCCCGGCGCGCATTGCGTGCTGCTGGTCAAGCCGCAATTCGAGGCGGGACGCGATGCGATCAGCAAGGCCGGGCTGTTGAAGGAGCCGGAGACAGCACCCCAGGTCGCAGCCGAACTCGAACGCTGGCTGGTCGAAGAAATGGGCTGGGCGAGCCTTGGGCTGATCCCTTCCCCGATCGTCGGCGGCGACGGCAACCAGGAATACCTGCTCGCAGGCGTGAAGCCCGGTGAACCGTCATGAGCACGGTCACCGTCACGATCAACCGGCTCGGCGCGCAGGGCCACGGCATCGCCAATGGCGAAGACGGCCCGGTGTATGTGCCCTACGCTCTTCCGGGCGAAACGCTGGCGATCGCCCGCAACGGCGATCACGGCACGGTCATGTCGACTTCCAACCCGTCGCCGGACCGGGTCACGCCGCCCTGCCGCCACTTCGGACCGGACAGCGACGCCTGCGGCGGCTGTTCGCTGCAGCATCTGGCCGACGCGCCCTACCACGCCTTCAAGCGCAACCTCGTCGTCGAGGCGCTGAAATCCAAGGGCCTGACGCCTGAAGTGGGCGAACTGGTCATCGCCCATCCCGGCGAGCGGCGGCGGGTGGTATTTTCCGCCCGCAGGACCGAGAAGGAATTGCTGCTCGGCTTCAACCGCGCCGAGACCAACCATATCGTCTCGATCGTCGAATGTCCGATCGCCTCGCCCGGCATCGTTGCCCGGCTCGAGGCGATCCGCGCGGTGGGCAAGGCGCTGGCGACGGGCTCGGAGACGTTCCGCATCGCGGTTCTCGAGACGCCTGCCGGCCTCGACCTTGCCGCGGAAGGGCTGAAGCCGCTCGACGACAAGCAGCGGCGCACGGTCACCGAGACAGTGCTGGCGCTGAAAAGCATCGCGCGGGTTTCTGCCAATGGCGAGATCGTCATCGAATTGCAGAAGCCGCTGGTGGATTTCGGCGGCGTCAAGGTCTCGCCGCCCCCCGGCGCCTTTACCCAGGCGACGAAACCGGCGGAAGACGCGATGGCAGAACTGGTGCTGTCGCATGTCGGCAAGGCCAAGCGGATTATCGACCTGTTTGCCGGCTCCGGCACATTTTCCCTCCGGCTCGCCCGCATCGCCAAGGTGCATGCGGTCGAAGGCGACGAGAAGTCGGTCAAGGCGCTCGATCACGCCGCCCGCAACACGCAGGGGCTGAAGCCGGTATCGGTGGAGAAGCGCGACCTCTTCCGCCGGCCGATGATGGTATCCGAACTGAAGAACTACGACGCCGTCGTCTTCGATCCGCCGCGCGCCGGTGCCGAAGTCCAGATGAAGGAACTTGTCCGGTCTGGCGTGAAGACGGTCGTCGCGGTCAGCTGCAACCCGCTGACGCTCGCCCGCGACCTCAGAATTCTTGTCGACGGCGGATACCAGATCAAGGCCGTCACCCCGATCGACCAGTTCCTCTGGTCGCCACACGTGGAGACGGTGGCACTGCTGCAGAAGTAAAGGCGCTTCGCACATCGGAAACAATTCTGAGTTGCAGGCGATTTGTTTGCATCAATAAGTTAAAATGCCATCCTTTCGATGCAACCATCAGCCGCGGATAACGAGTGGCGATGGTCTTCGAAGGAGGGCAATCATGACAGAATTCGCAATGCATGGACACGGCGTCCGAGGCATGCACTGGGAGACGCTTCAGTCTCTGACCGGACATGGGGATCCCGGCAAATTCGGGCGGATGTTTCCGAAACTGGATCCGCTCAATGTCGACGACGATATCCTGATCGAACTCGCCCGCGCGATGAAGGAGCCGGGGGATCCGGGCGAAAACCCCGACCCCGCGGGTGACAACAGGAACATCCCGGCGGACTTTACCTATTTCGGCCAATTCGTCGATCACGACATCACGCTCGACACCACGCCGCTCGATCAGCAGAAGGCTGATCCTCTGGCAACCAGGAATTTCAGAAGTCCGGCACTCGATCTCGATTCACTCTACGGAGATGGCCCCGGCATCCATCCCTATCTTTACCAGCGCGATCCGGTGAGCTTCAGGATCACACCGAAGCTGCTGGTCGGGCATGCGGCGGAATCTCCCGACAACGTGCCGGGCAAGAAAATCCCGTCCCTGCCGAACGATCTGCCGCGCAACCAGGTTGGTCACGCGTTGATCTTCGATGAGCGAAACGACGAAAACCTTCTCGTCGCGCAGACCCACCTGCTGATGATCAAGTTCCACAATGCCGTCGTCGAGTGGGTCAAGGAGAAGCAACCCGGCCTGGATGGAACCGCGCTTTTCAAGGAGGCGCGACGCATCGTCACCTGGCACTATCAGTGGGTCGTGCTGTTCGACTTCGTCGAAAGGCTGACTGAGCCGGGGCTCGTCCGAAAGATCAAGGATGCCGGCCGTCGTTACTACCGGTTCGTCGAGACGCCCTATATGCCCGCGGAATTTGCGGCGGCGGCCTACCGTCTCGGCCATTCGATGGTGCGCGAGACATACAGCCACAATCACGTCTTTCATCCCGGCCCCGGCGCGATTGCCAATGGTACGCTTCCCTTGCTCTTTTTCTTCACAGGCAAGTCGGGCAAGATCGTCGGCGAACTGGATCCCGACCCTTTGGACTTCCCGCTCAATCCGCAGGTCGCTCTTCCGTCGAACTGGGCCATCGACTGGCGGCGGTTCTTCGATATCGAAGGAACCGACAGTGCCGATTTTTCCTTCAACTTCTCCCGGCGGCTGGATCCATTCATCACGCCTTCGCTTCATGAACTTCCCGGCCTTCGGGAGGATCCGACCGAGACCGAAAGGCGCGAAGCCAATCTTGCCTTCCGCAACCTGCGGCGCGGCGTACAGATCGGCCTGCCATCCGGCCAGGATATCTGTCGGGCGATGGGTCTCACGCCGATGACGCCGGAGCAGATCGCCAAGGGCAAGGACGGCGAAGTTGCGGAGCGGCACGGGCTGCATATCAAGACGCCGCTCTGGTACTACGTGCTCAAGGAGGCGCAACACTACCATCAGGGCGAGCGCCTGGGGCCGATGGCCTCGACGATCGTCGCCGAGACGTTCCTCGGCCTCGTGCACGGGGACCACGAGTCGTTCCTGTGGTTGCGCTCCAACTGGAAGCCGGAACTGCCGGGTGCCACGGCCGGCCACTTCACCATGGCCGACCTGATACGCTTCGTGGGGGATATCAACCCGACCGGCTGAACGGTGGATAACGGCCTGGCGGGTGACCGCCGGGCCTCTTACCGATCCAGATCAAGCGTGCCGCTGCCCACCACGCCGGAGCAGCGGCAACGGCCGCCGACGCGGCCCGGTTCGGCGTTGCAGACATAGGGACGACGGCGATCCATGCTCGGCGGCGGGGAGACGACGCAGACATAACGCTGCGGGCGGGGACGATCTCTATCGCGGTCACGATCGCGATCCCGGTCCCCGTCACGATATCGGTCACGATCATCGTCACGGCGGATGATGACGCCGTTCGGGCCGATGGTGACGGAGGGGCTCTGGGAGAGCTGCAGCGGCTGGCTCTGCAATGGGAAAGCCAGCGTCTCGGCCTGCGCCGGCGCTAATCCCAGAAGCAACACGAGCAAGCACGACCAGAAACGATAGGACATTCTTTCCTCCCAGATTGTGGAGGCAATCTAGCGCCGAAGTTGCGTCAAAAGAAGACGGGAGCGGAGTTTCCCGCGGGACACCGTTAACGTCGCATGAAGGCCTCGAAGGCGGCCCGCGCCTCTGCACTCTTGAGCTGGGCGGAGAAATGCACCAGTTCCTCATCCATGCGGGCGAGCACCGCGTCGCGCGGTCCGCGCACCAGGTCGCGGGCAATCCTCAGGGCCTGGGGCGGTTTCGCCGCGAGGCTTGCGGCAAGCGCCAGCGTCTCGGCTTCGACCGCCTGTGGCTCCACGATCTTCCAGATCAGCCCGGCATCGAGCGCCGCCTGCGCGGAAAATCCCTCACCCGCCACCAGCATGGCAAATGCGCGCTGATGGCCGATGACTTTCGGCGCCAGCAGGCTGGAAGCGGCTTCCGGCACCAGCGCCAGGTCGACGAAGGGCGTCTTGAACAGGCTGCGGGCGGAGGCAACCGTCAGGTCGCAATGCATGTTCAAGGTGGTGCCGATGCCGATCGCGAGGCCGTCGACACCGGATACCAGCGGCTTTTCGGCAAGCGCCAAGGCCTTGATGAAAACGGCGGCGGCAGGCGCCTCCTTCGATCCGGACATGGCATAGGCTAGGAAATCGCCCATGTCGTTGCCGGCGGAGAAGCAGCCTTCGGTGCCGAGGAAGGCGACTGCGCGAACGGCGTCGTCGCGGTTCGCCTCTTCGAGCGCGGCGGTCATGCGGTTGTACATGGCCGAGGTGATGGCGTTCTTCTTTTCCGGCCGGTTGAAGCGGATCACCATGACGCCCGGCTGGGTCTCGGGGCGCTCGACGAGGATATGGGTGTCGCTCACGGATGTCTCCTTCAGGCCAGGATCGCGCGGGCGGCTTGCAAGCTCTCGGCGCCTGAAATCACGCGGTCCTTCAATGCCGAGGTTTCGGCAAGCAGGTTTTCGGCCATGAAGCGGCAAAGCGCGACGCGCTTTTCCGGGCCGCCGTTATCGGCAGCAACAAGTGCGCCCTTGGCGAGGTAACAGCCGGTCAGCACCAGGCCGAACAGGCGCTGATAGGGCGTCGCGCCGGCGAGCGCCTCGGCGGTCCTGCCGGCGACTTGAGTTTCCAGGAGCCAGCCGGTGGCGGTTTCGAGCGCGGCGATGGCGGCGCGCAGACGGTCGCCCGTCTCGCCAAATGCCATATCGTTGGAGGCCGAGACCTTGTCGGCGATCTCCTTCAACTCCCCTATGAAGCCACGCACCTGGTCTCCCGAAGAGAGCGGCAGCTTGCGGATCACGAGGTCGATCGCCTGGATGCCGTTGGTGCCCTCGTAGATCGGCGCGATGCGGGCGTCGCGCAGGTAACGGGCAGCGCCCGTCTCCTCGATGAAGCCCATGCCGCCATGCACCTGGATACCGAGCGAAGCCACGTCGACGCCGGCATCGGTCGCGAAGGATTTGGCTATCGGCGTCAGAAGGGCTGCCCGTTCGGTCCAGTGGCGGGCCTCGTCGCCTTCGGTATGGTGCGACATGTCGGTCGCGTGGGCGCAGGCATAACAGATGGCGCGAGCGCCTTGGGTCAGTGCCTTCATGGTGATCAGCGTGCGGGCGATGTCCGGATGGTCGATGATCGGGCTCATGCCGGTCCCCGACCAGCCTGGCGCCTTGCCCTGGGTGCGTTCCTTGGCAAAGGCGACCGCCTTCTGGGTTGCGGCTTCGGCGATCGCCACGCCCTGCATGCCGACCGCCAGGCGCGCATTGTTCATCATCGTGAACATGCAGGCGAGGCCCTTGTTTTCCTCGCCGATCAGCCAGCCGATCGCGCCCTTGTCCTCCTCGTTTCCGGGAGAATATTTGCCGTCGCCATAGATCATCGTGCAGGTCGGCGAGCCGTGGATGCCGAGCTTGTGTTCGATCGAATGGCAGAAGACGTCGTTGCGCGCCTCCAGCGATCCGTCGTCGCCCACCAGGAATTTCGGCACCAGGAAAAGCGAGATGCCGCGGGTGCCGGCAGGCGCGTCGGGAAGCCGCGCCAGCACCAGATGGATGATGTTGTCGGCGGCATCGTGCTCGCCCCAGGTGATGAAGATCTTCTGGCCGAAAATGCGGTAGGTGCCGTCGTCGCTGCGTTCGGCGCGGGTCTTCAGGACGCCGAGATCGGAGCCGGCATGCGGCTCGGTCAGGTTCATGGTGCCGGTCCATTCGCCGGAGACCATCTTTGCGAGGTATTTTTCCTTGAGCGCCTCGCTGCCATGGGCGACCAGCGCCTCGATGGCGCCCATGGTCAGCGTCGGGGCGAGCGCGAAAGCCATGGAGGCGGAATTCCACATTTCGAGCGCGGCGACGTTCAGCATATGCGGCAGGTTCTGGCCGCCATAGGCTTCCGGCGCGGTCAGGCCGTTCCAGCCGCCCTCGCGCCAATGGCGATAGAGTTCCGGCCAGCCGTCCGGCGTCGTCACCTTGCCGTCGGTCAGGCGCGCGCCCTGTCTGTCGCCGATCTCGCCGAGCGGCGCCATCTCGTTGCCGGCGAACCGCCCCGCCTCCTCCAGGATCGCCTCGACCAGATCGGCGCTCAAGTCGCCGAACCTGCCGATCTCCAGGGCGTCCGAAAGGCCCGCCACATGGTTCAGGGTGAAGGCGATTTCCTCGACCGGTGCCTTGTACATGATGCTTCTCCTCCTGGGCGCAGCTGTGACTGCCCTAACCTGGCCGATTCTAGTCAGCCACCATCCTCGCTTTGCTTTTTACGTAAACGTAAATGCGATTGTCAATGTTCAGGCCAAGCCAAAGAACACGGCAAGCGACCGGTTCACGGCTATCAGAGTCTCATCTTCGATCGAGCCGAAGACCCTCCCTATCTTTTCCCGCTTGAGGGTCATCGCCTTGTCGATCATGATCTGGGAGGGGCTGTTGAGCGCGTTGCTGGGCGTGGGCTGGACCATGATGCGGATGAGCGGCGTATCAACAATGGTACTGGACAGCAGCAGAACCGTCAGCGTGTCCGTGTCGAAGAGGTCGGATTGGATCACAAGGGCGGGGCGCGGTTTTCCGAAATCACCAGCCAGAGCAACCGTCACAAGATCGCCCCTGCGCATCATTGCTCCCCGAGATCAGCAAGGGCCTCATCCAGAAATTTCATCAGATCGGGATCTGCTGCATCCGCCGCCGCGACCAAGCGCGACTGCCGATGGCATTCCTCTGCAAAACCAGGGCGCCGCGTATCGGGAACCCAAATTTGCACTGGACGCAACCCGGACGCTCGGAGATTTTCACGACGCTTTCTGACGCGCTCACTCACGGAACTGGCCATATGAAATACTCCTTGATTTGTTACATGTAACAAATGGCACTGGACCGTTCAAGGAATTTTTAGAGAATCTTGTTGAAACGAGCGTTACACAAGGGGTCTATGGAGTGATGCCTATGCTTCCGGATTCCTCGCCCATGTCCCTCATGAACCCCGCTGTCCCAGGCCTCGTCTGGGCCTATCGCTTCCATCCGGGATCGGCGCCCTGCACCCGATTGCCGCTCGATGCGGCGCGCAGCGATCTCGATGTCGGCGACGGTTTCCTGTGGCTGCATCTCAACCTGGCCGACAGCCGGGTCAACGCCTTCCTGGAGAGCTTTCCAGGCCTGACACCGCCGGCTCTCGCCGCACTCACCACCCACGACACGCACGCCGCCGTGACGCTCGACGAGCAGCTCGTCTATGGCACGCTGGTCGATTTCCAGCGGGAATTCGACAGCGAGACACGCAATATCGGCTGGCTGCATTTTTTTGTCTCGGACAGGATCATCATCACCACGCGCCTGCAGCCCCTGCGCTCGATCGACCGGGTGCGGGCGGCGATAGAAAAGAACGCCTCGCGCTACAAGAAGCCGATCGACGTGTTCGAGACACTGGTCGCCGAGTTCCAGCGCACGCTGATCGTGCTGGTGATGGAACTCACCGAGGAGATGAACATCATCGAGGATTTCGTCTACGACAACACGCCGCGCGATGAACGCCGCCGCCTCGCCCCGATCAGGCGGACGGTGGTCAGGCTGCACCGGCATCTGAGGACGGTGCTGACGCTGCTGCGGCGCGCAGCGGCGACCGATGACGACGAGATGCCGCCCGGTTTCGACGACGCCGCCTCGCGGCTGATCGGCCGGCTGGAGGCGGCGGACCACGACGTCTACGCGCTGCAGGAGCGGGCGCGACTGCTGCACGAGGAAATCGACTCGAAGCTCTCCTCCGAGACCAACCGTCACCTCTACATCCTGTCGCTGATGACCGCGTTCCTGCTGCCGCCGACTTTGGTCACCGGCTTTTTCGGAATGAACACCTCCTCGCTGCCCTTCGAAGGGGGCTCCGGCGGGACGGCCTACGCCTTCGGCTTGATCGGCATTTCGGTGCTTGCCGCCTGGTGGCTGTTGAAGCGCACCGGCATTCTCTGACCGCTCGACAAACGAAACCCGCCCGGGGTCGATACCGGACGGGTGGGATGGTGCCTGCCGGGGGCTCTTAGAAATAAGGCGAATAGCAGGTCTGGCGCGGGCCGTAGTTCGGCTGGAACGAGTTCGAATAGGCGTCGTAGGAACGATAGCGATCGGTGCACCATTCATAGTGGCGCGGATTGATATCGTCGCCGCCATAGGCTGGAGCCGGCTCGGCATAACGCGGCTGGGCGGCGATGGCGCCGCCGATCAGGGCGCCGGCACCGAATGCCGCCAGCGGGAACCAGTAGCCGTTATGGCGGCGATAACCCGGACGGTAGTCGCGATAACCGCGATGCCCGCCATACCAGCCGCCGCCATGGCGACGGTACTGGATGAGGGTCACGTCGGCGTTGGCGCCCGTTTCGATCCCGGCGGTCGGAGCGGACGGCAGCGGCATCGCCTGCGCCGGCATTAGAGAGCCGGCAAGAACGGCAGCGGAGATGCCAGCAACCGCGATCTTCTTCAAAAGAGTCATGTTAAGTCCCCAGATCCCTTGTCTATGTTTCAATTTTCGACAGCCAATTATTTCAGTATGCAGTGGATTTCAATTTTGCCGCGACCTTAGGAAGTTCATCCTGAATGCGCAATTAACGTGCGCCGCGACGAAGCAAGCCCGGCCGCGGCATATGCCGCGACCGGGCTTGGCGGAGGGATGGTCAACGCTTGCTTACCTGTAAGGCGAGATGCAGCGTGCCCGCACGCCGGCGCGCGGCGAATAGGTATCGTCCCAGGCGCGATAGCTGCGATAGCGGCTTTCACACCAGGCGACGTGACGGCTCGAATAACCGCCCCGGTCGGCCTGTATGGCGCCACCGATGATGGCACCGGCGCCGAAGGCGGCGAGCGGGAACCAGAACCCGTTGTAATAACGGTAGCCGGGCCGGCGATCGCGATAACCGCGGTGGCCGCGATACCAGCCATAGCGGTCACGCCGGAAGTCGCGACGGTACTGGACGTTGGTGATATCGCCGGCGGCCGAAAGGCCGGCCGGGGGCGCCGGCATCTGAACTGCCTGTACAGGGACGACACCGGCGAACATGGTCGCGACGGCGACTGCCACTGCCGTCAGGCGCAAACGAAGAGCATTCATCTTAGGCGTTTTCCTCATTCTGATTTTCAATGAGAAAACAACGGCGGATGTGAGATTCCGTTCCGGGCGGGGCACCTGGCGCGGATCACGAATTGGCGATCAGGCGACGATCGAAAGTTGCGCCTGATCGCCCTGCAGCCGGTTGACCATGAAGTTCGAATACCATTCGACGAACTGCATGACTCCGCCTTCGTGATGTGGCGAATAGGGACCCGGCTCATAAGCGGGCGAGCGGATGCCGAAGGCGTTTTCCTCGACGATCTGGCGGTCCTGGTCGTTGGTCATGTTCCAGACATGGGTCAGTTCTTCGAGATTGTAGTCGACGCCCTCGACCGCATCCTTGTGAACCAGCCATTTTGTGGTGACCGCCGTTTCCTCCGGCCCGAGCGGGGTGACGCGGAACGAGATCGCATGGTCGCCGAGAATGTGGTTCCAGCTGCTCGGATAGTGGAAGAGCAGCATGGTGCCGATCGAGTTGATCGTCACGTCCTCGGAGAGTTTGCGCTGCACGGCGTTGCGGCCGCTCATCGTATAACTCTCGGCATCCTCGATCAGCGGCATGCGCGCGACGCGGAACTGGCCGGTCTCGTCCATGCGGAACTCGCTCGGCAACCCGGCCTCCTCGCAACGCTGCCAATGGGCGGCGATGACCGGATCGTCCTTGGCACCCTGGACGCCGGTCGCAGTCGGCGATTCCGGATAGGTGCGGCAGAGCTCCGGGTGGTTGGCGGCGCAGTGGTAGCACTCGCGGTTGTTTTCCCAGACGAGCTTCCAGTTGCCCTTCTCGATAATCGTCGACTGGTGCGCGACCTTGGCTTCCGAGAGGCGATGCGGGGCCATATAGGGCTCGATCGCCGCACGAACCGGCGCGAAATCCGGCGCCTCGTTGGCAAGGCAGATGAAGATAAAGCCCGCCACGCTTTCGCAATGGACCTTCTTCATGCTGAACTGGGTCTTGTCGAAGTCCTGGCCCATCTGGCGGCCGACCAGAAGCGAGCCGTCCAGCTCGTAGGTCCATTGATGGTAGGGACAGACGAGCCGGACCGCCGAGCCATGCTCCTTGGTGCAGACGCGGCTGCCGCGATGGCGGCAGGTATTGTGCAGCGCCCGAATCTGGTTGTCGCGGCCGCGCACGACGACGACCGGATAATCGCCGATCTGCAGGGTGAAATAGGCTCCCGCCTTCGGCAGCTCGCAATCATGCCCGACGAACAGCCAGTCGCGATACCAGATCATTTCCAGATCGAGCTTGAAATAGGCGGGATCGGTATAGAAGGGTTGTTCGAGGCTGAAGCCTTCACGACGGTTCTTGAGCTGCCGCAGGGCCTGATTGCGAATTTCCATATTATCTTCCTCGTCAATGTGGACAGCGGAAGGACATGGAAATGCCGGCCGGCCTTCAAGGCCCACCCCAACACCCTGTCCCGAACGCCCGCCGCGTCCGGTCGTCATTTTTGATCCCAAGGCTGGTTTCCGGGCTCAGGAGCTGTCCGTTGCGGGACGGGCTCGGCGCCTTCCCGGGCGGCCTTTTCGGCTCTTTCCCAGTGGCCTCTACCAAGCTTTGTTGCTCCACCACCGTTGCGGGGGCAGCGCCGGATTAGGGTTTCTAAAGACCCCTGCCGGCTTCCCAATTCTCCGCCTTCCCTAGTCAGGCGGCACCTCAAGATCGAGGCGGATATAATCATCGAGCGAGCGTGTCGCATAGGCGACATTGCGACATCGGCAACCGCGTTGGCGACAGCGGCGAAACGGCCCAAAATGCAACACTCCAGCCCCGCGAAAGCGAAACCTGTCATTAAGGGATAAGCCATAAAATCCCGGCGTGAATGGGAGCGATGCCACCGTGCAGGCCAAGGGAAAGATCCGTTACTACAAAGCTCCTCCACCACCGCCTCCGGCGCCGGTGGTGGTGAAGACTGCTTCCCATTCCGAATTTCTCCGGACGGGGCGCATCGCCCGCTACAATCCGATCTGGCTGCCGGAAGAGCGCCGCTATCTCACCCATAACGAAGTCGCCGAGCGCACGGGCAAAAGGCTCGAGGCGGCCGGCGAGACGAGCCACAACCGGATCAACTCCTTCCATCGCTCGATCAAGTTTCCGAAGATCATCTTCCACCACACGCTCGATGAACGGCCGCATCTCGGCTATTGCCATGTCACCGCGGCAAGAACGTTTCTTCCACGCGGCGGCCCGGTAAGCTGGTCGTTCTATATCGCCAACTTCTTCTCCAAGATCGGCGAGGAAGAGACGTTCTTCGAACATATCAGCCCGGCCTATTCGCGCATGTATTTTGCCGTCGCTGTCGAACGCGAGGCGGGTCAGCCGCTGCAGATCAACCGCACGATCCGCAAGAACGGCCTTCTGTTCCAGACCAATGATCCGATGGAAGCCATCAAGAATGTCCTGATGCTTGGCACTTCCAACGAAATGCTCCGCGAGATCATCAAAAAGCTTTGAAGACGCCCGGGTCCGCGTTATTGACGGGCGGATATGACGGCTCAAATCATCGACATCACCCGGGATCACGACGGTGCGCTTGCCCAAGCCTGCACCGTCCTTGGCGACGGCCTTCCCGTGGCGATCCCGACCGAGACGGTCTACGGACTTGCGGCCGACGCCACCAATCCCGCCGCCATCACCCGCATCTACGAGACCAAGGGCCGGCCGCGCTTCAACCCGCTGATCTGCCACATGTCGGATCTCGACATGGCCGAGCGTTATGCCGACTTCGATCCGATCTCGCGCAGGCTTGCCGAAGCCTTCTGGCCGGGGCCCCTCACCCTAATCCTTCCCCTGAAGCCCGAAAGCGGCATCCATGCACTGGCGACGGCCGGGCTCGATACGGTCGGCATCCGGCTTCCCAAGGGTTTCGCTTCCGATCTGATCCGCGCCTTCGGCAAACCGCTCGCGGCCCCCAGCGCCAACACGTCCGGCAAGGTGAGCCCGACCAGCGCGCGCCACGTGGCCGACGACCTGGGCGAGAAGCTGGCATTGATCATCGACGGCGGTGCGGCTCCGGTCGGTGTCGAATCGACCATCGTCCGCGTCGAGAACGGCGTGATCCGGCTGCTGAGACCGGGCGGGGTGGCCGCGGAAGAGATCGAGACGGCAACCGGTCTTGCGGTGATCCGGCCTGAGGGACCGGCGGCGATCATCGAGGCTCCGGGTATGCTGGCCTCTCATTATGCGCCCGGTGCAGCGGTGAGGCTCAACGCCGACCATGTCGAGGCCGGCGAGGCGTTGATTCGGCTCGGCTCCGCTCCGGTGAAGGGAATGGAACTCGCCGCGGCGGTTTTTGACCTGAGCCCGTCCGGCGACCTTGCGCAGGCGGCGGCAAATCTGTTCGATTACCTGAAGCGCGCCGACGCCACCGGTGCCGCCAGCATCGCCGTCACGCCCATTCCCGACCATGGGCTCGGGGAAGCGATCAATGACCGGCTGGCGAGGGCGGCCGCCCCGCGGGAATAAGACGGGACAAAGAGGAGGAGACGCCGATGGACATTTCAGGGCCGAATCCAGAGCTTCTCGACCGCTTCGCGGCGATCGTCGGTGAGAACCACGTCCTGCGCGACGCGAACGATCTTGCGCAGCATCTCGTCGAGGGCCGCGGGCTCTACAAGGGTTCTTCGCCTATGCTCCTGAAGCCAGGGTCGGTCGAGGAAGTGTCGGCGATCCTGAAGCTTGCAAGCGAGACCGGCACGCCGATCGTGCCGCAAACCGGCAATACCGGCCTCGTCGGGGGGCAAACTCCGCGTACCGGCGGCAACGACCTGATCGTCTCGCTCGAACGGATGAACCGCATCCGCGATGTCGATCCGGTCGCCAACGTGCTGGTCGCCGATGCCGGCGCCATCCTCGCCGACGTGCAGAAGGCGGCAGAAGCCGTCGACCGACTGTTTCCGCTGTCGCTCGGCTCGGAAGGATCCTGCCGCATCGGCGGCAATCTTTCCACCAATGCCGGCGGCACCGCCGTGCTCGCCTATGGCAATACTCGCCAGCTCTGCCTCGGGCTCGAAGTGGTGCTGCCAACCGGCGAGATCTGGAACGGCCTGCGCCGGCTCAAGAAGGACAATACCGGTTACGACCTGCGCGACCTGTTCATCGGCGCGGAGGGCACGCTCGGCATCATTACCGGCGCAGTGCTGAAACTCTTTCCGCAGCCGGTCGGGCATCAGGTCGCACTTGCCGGCCTCAACTCGCCGGCAGACGCGTTAAAACTCTTCGAGCGGGCCTCGAACCTCTGCGGCACGGCGCTGACCGGTTTCGAGCTGATGCCGCGCATCGGCATCGAATTCGTCACCCGGCATATAGAGGGCGTGCGCGATCCGCTCTCCGAACCGCATCCGTGGTACGCGCTGATCGACATCTCGACCTCCGATTCCGCCGAGACGGCCAGCTCCATGGTGCAATCGCTGCTCGAACAGGGTTTCGAGGCCAGCCTCATCCGTGACGCCGTGATTGCCTCCTCCGTTGCGCAACAGAAGGCGCTCTGGCACATGCGCGAAAGCATGTCGGACGCGCAGAAACCCGAAGGCGGCTCGATCAAGCACGACGTGTCGGTGCCGGTCTCGAAAATTCCAGCCTTCATGGCAGAAGCCGAGCAGGCGGTGCTGGCAGCCATGCCGGGCGCCCGGGTCTGCGCCTTCGGCCATCTCGGCGACGGCAACATCCACTACAACATCTCGCAGCCGATCAGCGCCGACATGGCCGCCGACAAGGCAGCCTTCATCGGCCGCTGGCGGGAAATCAACGCGATCGTCCACGGCATCGTACTCGCCGCCGGTGGGTCCATTTCGGCCGAACACGGCATCGGTCAATTGAAGCGCGACGAGCTTGCCCATATCCGCTCGCCGATCGAGATGGACCTGATGCGGCGCATCAAGCAGGCGTTCGATCCAGCCGGGATCATGAACCCCGGCAAGGTCGTGGTCATTCCATGAGCCAGCCGTCGAAGACCACTATACGAATCGACCTCGACAATGGCGTGCGGCTCGGTCCGGGCAAGGCGCAGCTTCTGGAACTGATCGCCGAACACGGCTCGATCCGGGCGGCGGGCGCCTCGATCGGCATGTCCTACCGGCGGGCGTGGCTGCTCGGAGACGAAATCAACCGGATGTTCAAGGAGCCGGCGATCTTTACCCGCCATGGCGGGAAAAGCGGCGGGGGTGCGGGCCTGACCGAATTCGGCCAGGAACTGCTGTCCCGCTACCGGCGGATGGAAAAGGCAAGCCGCGACGCCATGCGCGCAGACCTCGACTGGCTCGAATCGAACGCCGATCCGCACTTCGAGACGGCCGACAAGAGCGACGACGCCTGAGAAGAGCGGTTCGCGCTCAGCTCATCCTGATCTGGGACAATGCCCACAGCGTATCCGAGCTTATGCCCGCCGAGCCGCCGCCTCCGCTTAGGATGCTCACCGCCGATGCCGTATTCACGCTGTTCTCCAGATCGTACATGATCGTGAAGCGCTGCACCAATTTCTTCACCTTTTCCGGATCGGCCAGGTCCTCGAGATCGAGCTTTTTCTCGACTATCTTGGCCTGCTGATCGACATCCATGTTGCCGATTTCCGGGGGTAGGCTGAAGGTGATCCGGAAGAACTCCATCAGCGCCTCGTCGCCGAGGATCACGTAAGGGTCGGTGATGCTGTCGGACATGCGCTCGAAATAAAGCGCGAGGCGGACGCCCGGATTTTCCTCGCCCTGCTGGGTTTCGAGCATCTGGCGGACGTAAAGGTCCTGGGTCGCGACAACTTCGCCACCGTTCTGAGCCTCGCCTGCCGAGCTGCGGTCGATCTCGCCCTTGGCATCGAAATTGAAGGTGCCGACGATCTGTGCAAACCGCTTGTCCGTCTGGGTATTGACGAAGCTCTCGGGATCGGCGGGATCCGAGTTGAAAGCCTCCTTCAAAAAGTCGTTGGTGACCGTGGAAGGATCTATCCCCTTGGAGATCAGCAGAATGTCGAGCGTCTTGCGGTCGGCGAGCAGCTCGTCGCGGCTGCCGATACGCTGCATCGCGTCGGTATAATATTTCGCCTCGGTCTGGGCCTTCGCCCTGGCCGCCTTGAGTTCGTCGCCTTCCATGAACCGGCTTTTGCGCAGGATATAGTCCTTGGCGACGTTGGTGATCGCCGCATTGGACTGGAGCAGCACCTGCCGCGTGACGCCGCCCTTGCTGTCGAAATTGAAAAGCTTCGCAAGCGAGATAAAACGTTCGTCCTTCAGCTTGTAGATGTAGCTGTTCGGATCGGAAAGGTCGCTTTTCAGGGCGCTTTTGATCGTCAGTTTCGAAACGGTCGCCGGGTCGAGGCCAACCGCCTCCAGAGCGAACTCGTAAGAGTCCTGGGCGTCCTTGCTCAGGAAGTCGTCAAGCGTCTTCACGGCGGCAAGGTCGAGCTTGTAGAACTTGATGGCCTTGTCGAGATCCGCTTCCTGCTTGTCGTCCCAGCGGCTCATGTAGTTGCTGCGGGTGGAGCTGGTCTGCAATTCGTCCTGGGCCTGGCCGGCGGCGACGGTACCGTCGGTATTGAAATTGAAGGCCTTCGCCAGATCCAGATATTCCGGATTGGTATCCCCAAAGCGGTTCGCATAGCTGTCCGGATCGGAGAGGTCGCTCGTCAGGATCTGTTCGATCGTCGATTTCACGACCGTGGCCTTGTCGAGATTGAAGGCGACCCTGATATATTTGAGAAGTCGCGGGTCGTCGATGAAGTCGCTGACATTGTCCGCCGTCTTGAGCTCCTGCTCGAAGAGCTCCTGGTTGAACATCGCCTCGGCATGCGTGATACGGGTCTGCTTGTTGAAGAAGCCGCCGACGATCTCCAGCAGCTTTTCGGGAGTGACCGCGCCGCCTGCCGGCACCGAGCCGTCCGCGTTGAAGTTGAAGTCCTCGGCAAGCGATTTCATCAATCCGAGATAGGGCGCATCGGACGCTCCGGCGGCGATGAGCTTTGCAAGTTCAGCGCGCCGCTCGGCCGTCTGGGCGATCGGCACCAGCCTGCCATCCAGTTCGGTATAGCGCGTCTGCGATGTGGCGAGGGTGGTCTGGTCCTTCTGGATCGCCTCCACCGTCTTGGTCAACTCCACCTGCATGGCGTCGATCTCAGCCTGGAGGCTTGCCGGGCCGCCATTGTTCAACTCATCCTGCTTGGCGGCGATCTGGGTTTCGAGATCGGTCTTCTTCTGCTGGCCAAGCGCGATCGAGTCCTGCAGAGCGGGAATGCCGGTGCTGAGGCTCAGCCGCTCGGCAAGCTCGCTGTCCTCGGTTTTCATCGCATTATGCTGGTCGAGAGTGTGGCCGTAGGCGGTGTTGTAAAAGCTGGTCGGATCGGCCGGATCGCTAACCAACACGCCGCGGATCGCATTGTAATTGTAGTATTTCGTATCGATGCCGTAGGCGGTGAACAGATAGTCGCGGAGCCTCGGATTGGCCAGCAGCTGATCGACGTTGGTGATATTGCCGGTCTCGCCCAGCATCGCCTTGAAATAACGGGTGTCGTCCTCGAACACATCGTTCTGGGCGGCGATCGTCTGGTCATAGGTATCGAAGAGCTCCTCCATCTGCCCATTGGACTGGGCGGCGGCCCCTTCTCCGTTGGAAACGCCGAAATTGAAGGCTGCGGCGATATTCTGATATCGATCGTCGGTCAGGCGGTTCGCAAAGCTGTTGTCGTCGCTGAGATCGCTTTCCAGCACCTGCTTCATGAACGCCTTGGCGTAGATCATGTCGTCCAGGCCATGCGCCTGCATCGCATAGGAATAGAGACGATAGTTGTCGAGGAACTCGTCGACCGTTTTAATCTTGCCGATATTTTCCTGGTAGTATTTCGTGTCGCTGACCACCATCGTCTGCCCAGCGATCGTCTTCAGGCTTTTCTGCATGTCGCGATTGACAAGATCGAAGGTGAGATAGGTCGATACCACGGAAAGGCCCCACGAGTCGGAATGATGCTGCCGCAATCATCGCGACCTAGCCTTGCCCGGGGCTTTTCTGGGCGTTCCGGCGTCCCGCCGGGATTGTCCCAGGCCTGCACAGGAATGCCGCGATTCACCTTCCGGAAACCCAAAAGCGTGCCCTTTCGCTAACCATCCAGGCAGGCAAGGCTTCTTTAACCGCTATTTTTAAGCAGTCTCGAACATGGCCCGCCCTATGCTTTGGCTATCAGAGGACAAAAGTCCCGTAGAGAAACCGGCAACGGCTCTCAGGTAAAACAAGGGTAGCATATCGATGACCAACACTGTTCTGAAGCCCGTTTGGGCAGGGTCGACATTCAGGCTCGATCCGTCTCGTTTCCCGCAGCAGGTTACCTATGCGCTGCGCGAGACATCAGGAGATGTCTCCATCACCATCGACGAACGCGGCGCCGTGCTGCGTAAGATCCTTCCCGCAAGCGGCCTGCCGCTCTCCTTCGCCTTGCCTGCTCGCGCCTTCAAAGGGGTTGCGGCCCGCGCCATAGACCACGGCGACGGCGAAGTGACGGTCACGCTCGAACTGCATCACGACGATCCGGATCTGTGCATTCCGCTGCTCGTCGCCCACGACCTCTGCGACATCGCCGCCGACTGGCGGAGCTGGTCGGACGCCTATCGCATTCCGATGCTGATGGTGGAAGCCGACGGCATCGCCCGGCCGCTGGAAAACCATATCGGCGACGTGCGCACCAATGCCGTCAGGCAGCGTCGCCGTCATTCCTATTTCGCCGCCCGTCGTCCGCGCTTCCTGGTCCGCCGCAACACCGGCAGCCTCGGCGTGACGATGAAGATCGAAGGCAAGGAGATTATCGCGCGTCGGTAGGGCTTTGCTTGTCCCTTTGTCCACCACCGCTCGCGATAACATGGGAGGGAGCCCGATCGTCAACCGATCGGGCTTTTTCCGTTAAAGGGCGAGCGACAGGAGGAGGCCGGCAAACAGGATCGCGCCGACCCGGTTGTTGGACTTGAAAAGCCTCAGGCACTGGTCGCCATTGTCGATATCGAGGACCAGAACCTGCCAGCCGAACATCAGCGCCGCGGCGAAAAGGCCGAGATAGGCCAGGAAACCGACGCCGGCCGATCCGAAAGCGAGCAGCAGGAAGACGAGCGTAAGGCCGTAAAGGCCGATCAGCCAAGGCTTGGTATTGTCGCCGAACAGACGCGCGGTCGAGCGTACCCCGATCAGCTCGTCATCCTCCTTGTCCTGATGGGCATAGATCGTATCGTATCCGATCGTCCAGGCGATGGCCGCGAGATAGAGCCAGAGGGCGGCAAATGACAGACTGCCGAACGTTGCGGCCCAGCCCATCAGCGCACCCCAGGAAAAGGCGAGGCCCAGGAAAAATTGCGGCCAGTCGGTAAACCGCTTGGCGAAGGGATAGATCGCCACCACTGCCAGGGACAGGATGCCGAGCAGGATGGTGAAAGCGTTGAACTGGACGAGGACGAGCAGACCGACCAATGCCTGCACGGCGATAAAGACCTTGGCCTCGAAGCGGGAGACGCGGCCGGAGGGAAGCGGCCGCGAGCGGGTGCGCGCCACTTCCATGTCGATGTCATGGTCGACCAGATCGTTATAGGTGCAGCCGGCACCGCGCATGGCGACCGAGCCCAAGAAGAACAGCACGAGGTGGAAAACGAGGAGGCCGAGGGAAAATGCGCCCTCCTCCTTCGCAGCATTCGCCGCCAGTGCCGCCGACCAGAAACACGGCCACATCAGAAGCTGCCAGCCGATCGGCCGGTCCCACCTTGCAAGCTGCGCATAGGGCCAGGCCGGCCGCGGCAGAACGCGGTAGACCCAGTTGTCGGATGGAGCGTCGGCCACGCGGCCGCTGAAATCGTCGGCGTTCGTCATGGCCGGTTCTAGCGCCGGCCGAACGCTACGGTCAAGCCGGCGCTTTGTCGCCTCCCGGCGCGGAAGAGCCGCGCCTCACAGCGTGGAAGCGCTACGCCTTCCGTCGTGAGCACGCTCACGACTTAGGGAAGCGAGAAGCCGAATTTGTAGCTTGCCGAAACGCCGAACATCACTTGATTTTTGGATCCCCGCTCGCGCACCAGGCTGCTGTCGGCGACATCGCCCGTCAGCCGCTTGTATTCGGCAAACGAGGTGAGCTCGAGCTGTTCGGTCGCCTTCCAGGTCAACGCCGCACCGACGCCCACCGAATGCAGGCCGCTGCCCGGATCGTAGGCGGAGAGGCCCGACGCCGCGGACTCGCTCGGGGTGACCTTGTAATAGGCGTCGTTGTAGCCGTTGCTTGCCCAGGTCGCCCGGGGACCGCCGGAAAGCCTGAGATCCGGCTGGAGATCGGTGAAGGCGTCGACCGAGACATCGGCGACGACGCCGTCATGGCTGCGGATGCCCTGGCGGATTTCGGCCCGGGCGCGGATCCAGTCGGTCGGATAGATATCGACGAAGCCGCCGAGTTCGCCGCCGAGCTTGACCTTCTTCAGGCCCTTCAGGTCGTCGGACGTATCGCCGTCGCGCGGCATGATCAGCTTGGCCGCCACGCCGGCGCGGATCGAACCCTGGTCGATCAGCGCGAAGGAGATGCTGTCGTTGCGGGAGGAGAAGCGCGCCTGTTTGCTGTTCTGGCGGCCGAGCGAGATGATCGGCGAGAATTGCAGGCTGCGGCCGTTGTCGCCCTCGAATTTCGGTGCGACGAAACCGGCGCCGCCGAGCGTCAGGTACCAGTCGCCGGACCAGAAACCTTCCTGGGCCCCGGCGCTGCCGGGAGAAACGATCGAAAAGACAGAAATGAAAAGGGCAGCCCGAAGAGGCAGGGACATGGCAATGGATCCTGAAAACGCAAAACAGAACAGAGACCCCACTGGGGATTTCTGTTCCATTATCGCATTTCCATTGCCAGCTTGTTAACCAAGCGAAAAATCAGACGGCGACCTTGTCGAGCGGGATGCGGCTTTCTTCGAAGGCCCTGAGCTCCGCCTCGCGCTCGTAGATGTAGTCGCGATTGTCCGGAACGGCCGTGCGTTTCTTGACGATCTGCATCTGGAAGATGAAGAAGCTTTCGTGGGTGAAGGCCATTTCCGAACCGGCGAGATAGAACTCCCACATCCGCACGAAACGATCGTCGTAAAGTGCCGCCGCCTTGTCCTTGTTGGCTATGAACCGCTCGCGCCAGTGGCGCAGCGTATGGGCATAGTGCATCGGCAGGATTTCGATGTCGGAGACGAGCAGGCCGGCCTTCTCGATTGCGGGCATCACTTCCGAGATCGCCGGAATGTAACCACCCGGGAAGATGTATTTCTCGATCCAGGGATTGTTGATCAGGGCCGGATAGGGCTGGCCGATCGAATGCAGCACCATGACGCCGTCATCGGCAAGTACGTCGTTCACCTTGTCGAAGAACTTTTGATAGTTCAGCCGGCCCACATGCTCGAACATGCCGACGGAAACGATGCGGTCATAACGCTTGTCCGGGGCTAAGTAATAATAGTCCTGCAGCTCGAAGCGGACGCTGTTGGCAAGGCCGCGCTTGGCGGCGCGCTGGCGGGAAATCTTGAGCTGCTGGGTCGAGAGCGTGATGCCGGTCACATCGACGCCGGAGGATTCCGACAGATACATGGCCATGCCGCCCCAGCCGGAGCCGATTTCCAGCGCCTTCTGGCCCGGCTCGGCAAGCAGCTTGGCGACGATGTGGCGCTTCTTGGCGATCTGCGCCTCGTCGAGCGAAATGCCCGGCGGATTGAAATAGGCACAGGAATATTGCCAGTCCTCGTCGAGGAAGAGCGAAAACAGCTTTTCGTTGAGATCGTAATGATGGGCGACGTTGCGCCGATTGTGGTTGATCGGCACGCGATTGCGAAACTGGGAAACCAGCACGCGGGCGATGCCGCGCCAGATCATCCCGAAGGTCAGGCCTTCGCTGAGGGTATTGTCCTTGATAAGCGCCAGGAACTCGTAGATGTCGCCGTCATCGATGACGAGACGACCATCCATGTAGAGCTCGCCGAGCTTCAAAGGAGGATCCGCCGCCAGTTCGCGTTCCGCGGCTTCGTCGGTAAACCGTATCGAAACGGACCGCCCACCGCCGCCGCCATAACGCTGCTCGCCGCCCGAAGCGCGTACGATTAAAGTTCCAGTCTTGATGATTTTGCTGAGAAGATTGTGAAGGGACGAGGCCACGGACCCACCTCCAATAATACTAAGGACGCCTTACTAATCCAAAATCTAGTCGTTTCTGTGCGACTTTCAAGCACATTGCAGCCACGAAAATGACATAAAAAAACGGGCCGTCAAACCCTTGGCTGACGGCCCGCACGCTGTGATTGAGATTTTCCGGAAGCCGGCAAAATTTACTTGCGTTTTAAAGCTTCTGCGAGTGCCGCGCCGAAGGCGCCCTGAGATGAAGGCTTTTCAGTTTTCATCATTTTCGGGTTAACGGGCCGGACGTCGCCGCCGCCGCGCGGAGCGGGTGCCGCCTCGCCGCCGTCCTTGCGCATCGTCAGCGCTATCCTCTTGCGCTTCACGTCGACCTCGACGACGCGGACTTTGACCACGTCGCCTGCCTTCACCACTTCATGCGGATCCTTGATGAAGCGGTCGGCGAGCTGCGAGACATGGACCAGCCCGTCCTGGTGCACGCCGATATCGACGAATGCGCCGAAGGCGGCGACATTGGTGACCGTGCCTTCGAGCATCATGCCCGGCTTCAGGTCGGTGATCTCGTCCACGCCCTCGGCAAAGGTTGCGGTCTTGAAGCTCGGGCGCGGGTCGCGGCCGGGCTTTTCCAGTTCGGCGATGATGTCCTTGACGGTCGGCAGGCCGAAGGTCTCGTCGATGAACCGCTTCGGGTCGAGCGCCTTGAGCGCCGCGCTGTCGCCCATCAGCGAGCGGAGGTCACGGCCGCAGGCGGCGACGATCTTCTTGGCGACGCCATAGGCTTCCGGATGGACGGCGGACGAATCCAGCGGCTCCTTGCCGTTCGGAATGCGCAGGAAGCCTGCCGCCTGTTCGAAGGTACGGTTTCCGAGACGGGCGACCTTCAGCAGGTCCCTGCGGCTCGAAAACGCGCCGTTCTGGTCGCGATGGGCGACAATCGCTTCGGCAATAGACCGGCTGAGGCCGGAAACGCGGGCGAGCAGCGGCGCAGAGGCCATGTTCAAATCAACGCCGACGGCATTCACCGCGTCTTCGACCACCGCATCCAGCGAGCGGGACAGTTTTCCCTGGTCGACATCGTGCTGGTATTGGCCGACGCCGATCGATTTCGGTTCGATCTTGACTAGTTCCGCCAGCGGATCCTGAAGGCGGCGGGCGATGGAGACGGCGCCGCGCAGCGACACATCGAGGCCGGGGAATTCGAGAGCGGCGGTTTCCGACGCCGAATAGACTGATGCGCCGGCTTCCGAGACGATGACCTTGGTGGGCTTCTGCCCGGGCAGGTTCAACAGCATGTCGGCGACCAGCTTTTCCGTCTCGCGGCTGCCGGTGCCGTTGCCGATGGCGATCAGCTCGACATTGTGTTTGCGGACCAGCGAGGCGAGCTCGGCCTGGGTGCCGCGGATGTCGTTCTTCGGCGGGAACGGGTAGACGGTGGTGGTTTCCAGCAGCTTGCCGGTGGCATCGACGATCGCGACCTTGACGCCGGTGCGGATGCCCGGATCGAGGCCCATCGTGGTGCGCGAGCCGGCGGGTGCGGCGAGCAGCAGGTCCTTGAGGTTGCGGGCGAACACGTGGATCGCCTCCTCCTCGGCGCGCTCGCGCAGTTCGCGCATCAGGTCGAGCGACAGCGAGACCGAGAGCTTGACGCGCCAGGTCCAGCCGGCGGCTTCCATCAGCCAGCGGTCGGCGGCACCCCGGTCGCGGATGTCGAAGGCGAGCGCGATGATGCGCTGGGCCGGCTTCACCGGCGACGGATCGTCCTGGTCGACTTCGATCGTCAGCGTCAGAAATTCCTCGTTCCAGCCGCGCAGCATCGCGAGCGCTCGGTGGCCAGGCGCCGTCGCCCAACGCTCTGAATGATCGAAATAATCGGAGAACTTGGCGCCGGCCTCCTGCTTGCCGTCGACCACCCTGGCCTTCAGCGTCGCGCCGGCCCGCATATGCTGGCGCAGCCGGCCGAGCAGGTCGGCATTTTCGGAGATCGTCTCGGCGACGATATCGCGGGCGCCTTCGAGCGCCACCTTCACGTCGGCGACCTCGTCCTTGACATAGGCTTGCGCCAATACCGCCGGATCGGCGCTGCGGTCGGCCCAGATCGCTTCGGCAAGCGGGCCGAGACCACGTTCGCGGGCAATCTCGGCGCGGGTGCGGCGCTTCGGCTTGTAGGGGAGATAAAGGTCCTCGAGCTCGGCCTTGGTCGTCGCCTTGCCGATCTTTGCGGCAAGCTCGTCGGTCATCTTGCCCTGCGTATTGATCGAATCAACGATGGTCGAGCGGCGCGCTTCGAGCTCGCGCAGATAGACCAGCCGTTCCGACAGGTTGCGGAGCTGCGTATCGTCCAGCCCGCCGGTCACTTCCTTACGGTAGCGCGCAATGAACGGCACGGTGGCGCCCTCGTCGATCAGCCCGATCGCGGCGGCGGCCTGTTCGGGACGGGCATTGATTTCCGCGGCAATCGCGGCGGCAAGGAAACGGAGATCGGCGGCCATGGGCGTCCTCGTTCAAATGGGAGGCGCGACCATAGTCGAAGTTTGTGGCAAGGCAACGTGGCGAATGCCGGTTCCACAATTTGCTTGGAGCCAACCGTGCCGGAACGAAACAGGCGGTGACCGATCGCTAACCAAGGCCCTGTGGAAAACAAGAACGCACTCTCACCTCCGGCGCGACGCAATTAAAACCCATCCCGCCGCATGATGTGGCCGAATGGAGAGACGAATGCCCAAAAACGCCGCCAGGATTCTGGCATTTGATACGGCGGTCGCCAATGAAGAGCTTGAGGCTGCCATTTCCTATCTCGAACAGAAGCTGAACGATGCGTCCCTTCGGAACGAACCGGTGCCTTTCCTCGCTTATAGGAACAGGGTGATCTTCCAGACCACACTGGACATCCGACGTGGCGCCCAAAATCGGCGCGGTGAATTCTGACCTTTATCGAACGCAATGGCCTCCCATCGAACGCCATGATGGCCACAAGATGGGAGGCCACCCAAGCCTTGGCCCTTGACCTTTGCCTCCCCTCCCCTTAACCGCCGCGCAAGGCCAAGTTTTCAGCGCAGGCGAGGGCAGGACATGAAGGTTCTCTTGATCGGTTCGGGTGGACGCGAGCACGCGCTCGCCTGGAAACTCGCCCAGTCTCCGAAACTCGGCAAACTCTACGCCGCCCCCGGCAATCCCGGCATCGCCGAACATGCCGAACTCGTATCGCTCGACATCGACGATCATGCCGCCGTCGCGGCCTTCTGCCTCGACAACGCAATCGACCTCGTCGTCGTGGGGCCGGAAGCGCCGCTCGTGGCCGGGCTTGCGGATCATCTCCGCGCCAGGGGCATTGCGACCTTCGGTCCTTCCGCGGCCGCCGCCCAACTCGAAGGCTCGAAGGGTTTCACCAAGGACCTCTGCGCCCGCTACGATATCCCGACTGGCGCCTATCGCCGCTTCACCGACGCGGCCGAGGCCAAGGCCTATGTGCGCGAACAGGGCGCGCCGATCGTCGTGAAGGCAGACGGGCTGGCCGCCGGCAAGGGCGTCACCGTCGCCATGGTGCTCGACGAAGCGCTTGCGGCAATCGACGACTGCTTCGACGGCGCCTTCGGGTCGGCCGGTGCCGAAGTGGTGGTGGAAGCCTATCTGGACGGCGAGGAAGCGAGCTTCTTCTGCCTGTCCGACGGCAAGACGGCGCTGGCGCTGGCGACGGCCCAGGACCACAAGCGGGTCGGCGACGGCGATACGGGCCCTAATACCGGCGGCATGGGCGCCTATTCGCCCGCTCCCGTGATGACGCCGGACATGGTCGCGCGCACCATGAAGGAGATCATCGAGCCGACGATCCGCGGCATGGCGGAAAGCGGGCATCCGTTTACCGGCGTGTTCTTCGCGGGGTTGATGATCACCGCCAAGGGTCCGGAACTGATCGAATACAATGTCCGCTTCGGCGACCCCGAATGCCAGGTGCTGATGATGCGGCTGAAGAGCGACCTGCTCGACCTGCTCAATGCGGCAGCGACCGAAGCGCTCGACCAGGTTTCCGCCGAGTGGAGCGACGACGTGGCGCTGACCGTGGTGATGGCCTCCAAGGGTTATCCGGGCGCCTACGACAAGGGCACGCCGATCGCCCGCCTGCCCGAGGATGCTGCCGGCGGCAAGATTTTTCACGCCGGGACGGCCCTCAGGGACGGCAAACTTGTCGCAACCGGTGGCCGCGTGCTGAACGTTACGGCGACCGCCGGGACCGTCGCGGACGCGCAGGCGCGCGCCTACAGGCTCGTGGACCAGGTCGAATGGGAAAACGGCTTCTGCCGCCGCGATATCGGCTGGCAGGCGGTGGCGCGCGAAAAGAACTGAGTGTCGGAAACGCCAAGTTCATTCAAAATTTACCGATTATCCAGACGGGATAGAAACGAAGCGGCGGTAAACATAAGGGACCTCAAGAAGGATTCCCGGTCATGCGTCTCGTTCTGGCTACAGCTCTGGTGTTTGCAAGCAGCTCCGCTTTCGCGTCGTCGATCACGGTGATCAACAGCACACATCAGCCAGGCGTCAGTATCGTCACCAAGACCTGCGCAAGCTGCCCGGTCGCCGTGGCACCGACATCGGACGAGGCAGCCTACAAGGTTCCCGATCTGCCGGCAGGCACCCAGAAGACGGAAGTCATCGAGATCAACGGTGAGAAGAAGCTGGCGCGCACCGAAGCCTGGCTCGGCGGCTCGCCGGTGGTCCATGTCAGCAAGCTGCCGAAATGGATGGCCGAGGAAAAGGCCATTGCCGAACTTCACCCGACGACCAACGGCTCGACCCAGACGCAGATCGTCGCCGCCGAAGCACCGAGTGACGGAATCGATACCGACGCCATGACCAGTGCCGTGAAGACAATCGGCGACGCGTCGGTCGGAATTGTCGAAGCTTCGCTCGCGCCGAAGCCGCTGGCCCTCGACATGTTCGAGCTGCGCACCAACCGGTTCTAAGTTAGAAAATCATTATATTTACATAGCAGAAAGTGCTTCTGGAATGCCGTTTCACGGCATGCGCGCAAATTGTGCATCGTCAAATCCGACCTGCTCAAAATATTTGCGTTCGGGCCTGTCAAGACCCCGATAATTAAATTTTTATTCAAATGTTCGAGATCACTCTCCCGTCATAGTGCGATGTGAGCACGTGACCGGCGCAGGACGCGCTTCCCCAAAAAATTCGCCCCCGCTCCGGCTCCTCCGGGAGAGTTCGGCTGCCTGAAAGTGAGTCGAAACATGAAGAATCTCAAGATCTCCCACCAGTTACTGGCCATGGTGGCAGTGCTGATGGTGGCTTTTACCGCCGTCACCTACTATCAGATCCGCACGTCGATCGCCTCCATCTATGCCGAGCGCTATGAGATGCTGCGCACCCAGGTGGAATCGGGCATTTCCATCCTGCAATCCTATTACGACCGGGAAAAGTCGGGCGAGCTGAAGCGCGAGGACGCGCAGAAATTCGCCTATGCAGCGGTGGCGGGCATCAAGTTCGAGCCGGCCGGCTACATCTTCGGCTTGAACTACGACACCGTGACGCAGTTCCACTTCAATTCCAAACTGGTCGGCGTGAACCAGAAGGGACAGCCGGACAAGATGGGTAACCTGTTCCGCGAGGAACTGGTCGCCAAGGGTCGTGCCGGCGGCGGCGTCACCACCTATTACTGGGAAAAGCCCGGCATGCCGGCCGACAAGGTTTTCGAAAAGGCCGCTTATTCCCGCGTCTTCGAACCCTGGCAGATCATCGTCGCCACGGGCGTTTACACAGACGACCTTGACGTCAAGATCAACAGGACGATCCTGGAAGTGGTCGGCATCGGTTTCGTCGCCTTCCTGCTTGCGCTCGGTGTCGCCTTCATGGTCATCCGCAACATCACCAGGCCGCTTGCCGCCGTGCACACGGCCCTGCAGGCCGTCGCCGACGAAAACGTCACCGCGGCGATCCCGCATACGGATATGTCGAACGAGGTGGGCATGATGGCGCAAGCCACCCAGGCTCTGCAGGAGAAGATCCGCGAACGCCATGCCATGGCCGACCGCGAGGAAAAACAGAAGACCGAGCTCGAGCGCGAGCGCCAGCAGAACATCGACATGCAGCAGCAGGAAGCCGCAAGCCAGACCCGCGTGGTCTCCACCATCGGCGAAGCGCTCGAAGCGCTTGCCCAGGGCGACCTCACCGTCCGCTGCAGCGATCTCGGAGCGCGTTACGAGACGTTGCGCCACAACTTCAACGAAGCGCTCGCCCATCTCGAAGCGGCGATGAGCAAGGTCAACGCCAAGGGCATCGACATCGGCGGCTCGAAGGAAGAAATCCGCCGCGCCTCGAGCGAGCTGTCCCAGCGCACCGAACGCCAGGCCGCCAATCTCGAAGAGACGTCCGCAGCACTCGACGAACTCACCGTCGCCGTCCGCCAGACGGCAGAAGGAGCGCATGAAGCGGCCCAGCGCGTCACCTCCGTCAGCGCCGAGGCCACCCGCTCCGACCAGATCGTCGCCCAGGCGATCGACGCAATGGGCGGCATCGAACATTCGTCGGACGAGATCTCCAAGATTATCGGCGTCATCGACGATATCGCCTTCCAGACCAACCTGCTGGCGCTCAATGCCGGCGTCGAAGCGGCTCGCGCCGGCGAATCCGGCAAGGGTTTTGCGGTCGTCGCCCAGGAAGTCCGCGAACTTGCCCAGCGCTCCGCCGCTGCGGCCAAGGAGATCAAGGATCAGATCTCGCGTTCTTCCGGGCAGGTGCAGAACGGCGTCCGCCTTGTCGGCGAGGCCGGCGAAGCCCTGAAGCGGATCTCTAACCAGGTGAAGGCGGCGAGCGACATCGTCGGCAAGATCGCCCATTCGGCCTCCGAACAGGACACCACGCTGCGCTCGATCTCGTCTTCGCTGAACCAGCTCGACGCCGCCACCCAGCACAATGCGGCGATGGCGGAAGAAACGACCGCCTCGGCCGAAGCGCTTGCCGCCGATACCGATGAACTGCTGAGCCTGATCAGCAGCTTCCGCATCAGTGCAGGCCAAAATACCGGCTACAATACGGGCTCGAGCAGCCTCAATCGCGTCGCACAGAAAATGCGCCGCGCCAGCTAATCAGAGTTAGTCGGGGACGGAGGAACCGCCGGGTCGAAAAATCCGGCGGCTTGCATCATAGGATATTAATTATCCACAATATAAATACCAAACTCAAGTATACGACCGTAGCCTTGAAATATTATTTTCAAGTCTCCTTGACTTATTGAGCTTAGCTGCTCCAAATTTCTTTTATTGGTGGCGGCTTAACGTAACTCTCTCTGTGAAATCATACGCATAATTTTTTCTGGTATTAAATATCCTTCCTGAGATTCGCTTTTGTTAAATTTTTATTCAAATATTGCACCATATTCTCTCAAGTGTGCGATGCAGCACATTTCCACGCGCAGAAGCGCCTCTCCATTCAGAATCATTCTTCCAAGTCGCTCGAGGCGAGCTCAATCACTTATGGAACGAACATGAAAAACCTGAGGATTTCAAACCAGCTCGTCCTGCTGGTTCTGGCCCTGATCGCCGGCTTCGCCGTCGTGACCTATTTCCAACTCCAGACCTCGACGCGCGCTATCTATGCCGAGCGGTATGGAATGCTGCGGACCCAGGTGGAGTCAGGTATCGGCATCCTCAAGAAGTTCCAGCAGCGTGAGGCGGCCGGTGAGCTGACGCGCGCAGACGCCCAGAAGCAGGCCTTCGCCGCAGTCTCCGCCATGAGCTTCCAGCCCGACGGCTATCTCTTCGCCTATGACTACGACGTGAAGATGCTGATGCATCCCGATCCGAAGAAGGTCGGCGAGAGCGGCAAGGGAAAACCTGATTCCGCCGGGAAACTGTTCCGCGACGAAATGGTCTCCGTTGGCAAATCCGGCGGCGGAATTGTCGATTATATGAGCACGACCAAGCCCGGCCTGCCTGATGGCGACTTTCGAAGAGCTCCTATGCGAAGGCATTCGAACCCTGGCAGATGGTCCTTGCGACAGGCGTCTACACCGATGACCTGCAGGCACAGATCCGCGGAATGGTGCTGGACGCACTCGCTACCGGCGCGCTCGCGTTGATAATCGCTCTTGCGGCTGCCTACGTGGTGATCCGCGGCATCACCAAGCCGCTCGCCGCCGTGCATGGCACGCTTCAGGCGGTCGCCGACGAAAACGTCACGATCGCCATCCCGCATACGGACATGTCGAACGAAGTGGGCATGATGGCGAAGGCCACCCAGGCGCTGCAGGAAAAGATCCGCGAACGCCATGCGATGGCCGACCGCGAGGAAAAACAGCGCCAGGAGCTCGACCGCGAGCGCCAGCAGAACCTCGACGGCCAGCAGCAGGAAGCCGCGCTGCAGACCCGTGTGGTCTCCACCATCGGCGAAGCGCTGGAATCACTCGCCCAAAGCGACTTGACGATCCGCTGCGGCGATCTCGGCCCGCGTTACGAGACGCTGCGCCACAACTTCAACGAGGCGCTCGCCCATCTCGAAGCGGCGATGAGCAAGGTCAATGCCAAGGGCATCGACATCGGCGGCTCGAAGGAAGAAATCCGCCGCGCCTCGAGCGAGCTGTCCCAGCGCACCGAACGCCAGGCCGCCAATCTCGAAGAGACGTCCGCAGCACTCGACGAACTCACCGTCGCCGTCCGCCAGACGGCAGAAGGAGCGCATGAAGCGGCCCAGCGCGTCACCTCCGTCAGCGCCGAGGCCACCCGCTCCGACCAGATCGTCGCCCAGGCGATCGACGCAATGGGCGGCATCGAACATTCGTCGGACGAGATCTCCAAGATTATCGGCGTCATCGACGATATCGCCTTCCAGACCAACCTGCTGGCGCTCAATGCCGGCGTCGAAGCGGCTCGCGCCGGCGAATCCGGCAAGGGTTTTGCGGTCGTCGCCCAGGAAGTCCGCGAACTTGCCCAGCGCTCCGCCGCTGCGGCCAAGGAGATCAAGGATCAGATCTCGCGTTCTTCCGGGCAGGTGCAGAACGGCGTCCGCCTTGTCGGCGAGGCCGGCGAAGCCCTGAAGCGGATCTCTAACCAGGTGAAGGCGGCGAGCGACATCGTCGGCAAGATCGCCCATTCGGCCTCCGAACAGGACACCACGCTGCGCTCGATCTCGTCTTCGCTGAACCAGCTCGACGCCGCCACCCAGCACAATGCGGCGATGGCGGAAGAAACGACCGCCTCGGCCGAAGCGCTTGCCGCCGATACCGATGAACTGCTGAGCCTGATCAGCAGCTTCCGCATCAGTGCAGGCCAAAATACCGGCTACAATACGGGCTCGAGCAGCCTCAATCGCGTCGCACAGAAAATGCGCCGCGCCAGCTAATCAGAGTTAGTCGGGGGGCGGGGAACCGCCGGGTCGAAAGATCCGGCGGTTTTTTTGTTTGGGTCAGGATCAGGCGGCTGCCACTGCCAGGTGGATGCCCGAGCTTTCCTGCAATTGCCGGATGACATTGAACAGATTATCGGCGCGCGGATTGCCTTTTGGCCCGAACATTCGCATCAGGCTCTTGGCCGGCATATCGACCTTTTCGGCCAATGTCTCGAAACCGATCGTAGCGTTGATGAAGTCGCGCAGCACGCTCTTACCGGTTTCGAGATCGCCTTCCAGAAGAAGTTCGACCGCATCCGAAAGCAAAGCGGCGCGAAATGCCGGGTCCTGATCCAGCCGGGCCTTCACCGTTTCCTTGAATTCGCGTGTCAGGGCCATATCAGCTTCCCTTCCTGGATTTGTAGTTCTGCCAATAGCCAAGCGCGGTCTCGATATCATTTTGCTGGCGCTGTTTGGTTCCGCCGACCAACAGGATCACCAGTTGCCCGCCGTCCCGACCGAAATAGATCCGGTAGCCGGGCCCATAATCGATCCGGTATTCCAGCACTCCGGCGCCGACCGACTTCACGTTCGAGAGGTTGCCTTGTCCGATCCGCGCCAGCGCAATCGTCACCTTCGAGGCCGCACGGGACTCGATCTTCGAAAACCACCGCCCGAAAGGGCTCGATCCATCTGGCTCAAGGTATTCGGTGATCTTCATTGGATGATGGTAACATATGCGTCACCATCATCCAATAGCGTCGGATGTTCAGCCGCTGATCTTGGAAAAGTCCGCGACGGTCGCGGTCGCTTCGCGGATGGCTTTCAGGAGGGCCAGGCGGTTGGCGCGGATGGCAGCGTCCTCATCGTTGACGAGCACGTCCTCGAAGAATTTGTCGACCGGGACACGGAGTTTCGACAGGGCTTCCATGGCCGAGCGAAAGTCTTCCTTGGCGACGGCCTCGGCCGCTTCCTTCGAGGCGACGACGATCGCTGCCCAGAGCGCCTTTTCGGCATCGAGCCTCAACAGTTCTTCGGAAACGCCATCGGCGACGACGGTGCCCTTCTTCTCTTCCGCGGCGAGCAGCTGCACGGCGCGCTTGGTGCCGGCGAGCAGGTTCTTGCCGTCTTCCGAAGTGATGAAGGCCGTCAGCGCCTCGACGCGCCGGGCGACCATCAGGAGGTCGTCGGAGTCGGGCGTCAGGACGGCGTCGATCAGGTCGTGGCGGGCGCCCTGGTCACGGAGATAGACTTTGAGGCGGTCGTGGAAGAAGGAGAGAAGGTCTGGGCTATAAGCGCGATCGGCTACTTCATCAACGCTTTTCGCGGCAGTTCCGTAAATGCTCGGAGAATAACCCCACATGAAAGCCTGGGTCAGAGGGAGCCGCACCCTTCGCTCCAGCAGAATTCGTACCACGCCCAATGCTGCACGGCGGAGCGCATACGGATCCTTCGAACCTGTCGGCTTTTCGTCGATCGCCCAGAAGCCGACCAGCGTATCGAGCTTGTCGGCAAGGGCAACCGTCAGGCCGACCTTGTCCTCTGGAAGACGGTCCGAAGGGCCGTTCGGCTTCCAGTGATCCTCGATGGCGGCCGCAACGGAGGCATCCTCGCCCTGCAGCAGTGCGTATTTACGGCCCATCAGACCCTGCAGTTCCGGAAATTCGCCAACGGCTTCAGTGCGCAGGTCGGCCTTGGCCAATACCGCGGCGCGATCGACGAGGGCCGGACCGGCGCCCGTGACCTTCGCCAATTCCTGAGCCAGTGCGCGGATACGCGCCACGCGTTCGCCTTGCGTGCCGAGCTTGGCGTGGAACGTCACGTTCAGCGCGTCGAGCTTTGCCATCCGCTGGTCGAGCGGCTTTTCCTTTTGCAAGTCGAACTTTTTGAATGACTCCTCAAGAGTGTCCAAGTCCGGCATGTCGCCCTGGTCGCGGGTCCAGAAATGCTTGGCGTCGGAGAGGCGGGCGCGCACGACCTTGCCGTTGCCGTGCATGATTTCCTTGCCGCCGTCCTTCGCCTCGATGTTCGAGATCAGGATGAAGCGGTTGGAAAGGCCCTCTCCGCCGGTCTGCGGGCGGGTGACGAAGCACTTCTGGTTGGTCTTGATGGTCAGGCGGATGATTTCCGAGGGGATTTCGAGATAATCCTGTTCGAACTCGCCCATCAGCACATGCGGCCATTCGACGAGGCCGGAGACCTCTTCCAGAAGGCCCTCGTCCTCGACCAGTTCGAGGCCGTTGGCGAAGGCGAGATCACGGGCGTCGTGCAGGATGACGTCCTTGCGGCGATCGGCATCGAGCATGACCTTCGCCTTTTCGAGGCTCGTCACGTAATCGTCGAAACGGCGCACGGTGATGGCGTCAGGCGCGTGGAACCGATGGCCGTAGGTGATGTTGCTGGCGGTCAACCCATCGATCTCGAAGGGGATCACCTGGGTTTCGTCATGTTCCGGGCCGAAGACGCAGACGATCGACTGCAGCGGGCGCACCCAACGCAGGCTTTCCGGACCCTTGCCGTCGATGCCGGCGAAACGGGCGCCCTTCGGCATGGAAGCGGCGCCCCAGCGCATCGATTTCGGCCAGGGGAAATTGCGGATGATGCCGGGCATCACCTCGGCGATGATCTCTTCCGCCGGACGGCCGGGCCTGGAGATGACTGCGACGTAGAAATCGCCCTTCTTCGGGTCGTTGACGACCTGGGCCTCGGAGATAGACGACAGACCCGCACCGCGCAAAAAGCCGGCGATGGCACCTTCCGGGGCGTCGGTACGCGGACCCTTGCGCTCCTCGCGCTGATCTGCGGAGCGGGCCGTCAGGCCGCGGATATCCAGCGTCAGACGACGCGGCGTCCAGTATTCGCGCGCACCCTCATAGGTCAGGCCCGCTTCCACCAGCGCGTCGGTGACGAGCTTTTTCAGGTCTCCCGCCGCCTTGCGCTGCATGCGGGCGGGAATTTCCTCCGAGCGGAGTTCGAGAAGCAGATCGGGCATGATGATGTCTTTGCGCTAACAATAAGGTCGCGGCGGACTTAGCAAGCCCGTCGCCAAAAGTCATCAGCGGATTGGGGAAAGTCCGGCGATCAGGCGGCGTTGATGACAGGAAGCGCGGCGATTTCTTCGCGCTTTGCGGCACTTTCGACCTTCAGGTCGTAACTCGTCTGGAGATTCATCCAAAATTCCGGCGTGGTGTCGAAAAACCGGCCGAGGCGAAGAGCGGTATCGGTGGTGACCGACGTCTGCTCCGCAACCAACCGCTCGATGCGCGTGCGCGGGACATTCAGCTTCTTCGCCAGCGCGCCGGCACTGAGATGGAGCGGGCCCAGGTATTCTTCACGAAGGATTTCACCGGGATGAACGGGAGGAAGAAGGCTCGCCATGCTCGTCTCTTTCAATGGTAATCGACAATTTCAACCTGTTCGGCACCCGCCGTCGTCCAGACGAAGCAGATGCGCCACTGATCATTGATGCGGATGGAGTGCTGTCCTGCGCGGTCGCCTTTCAGCGCCTCCAGATGATTGCCCGGCGGTGAGCGCAGGTCGTGCAATTCCATCGCATTTTCAATCATCGTCAGCTTCCGCACGGCTCTTCTCGCAAGGTCGGAAGGGAAGCCTTTCGGCACCCTGCCGCTGGCGATCGACCGCGTCATCGCATCGGCATAGGAACGGATCACCATACCTCGCCCCTATGTATCACGAGACGATACATGTTTCAATCTCACCAGCCGCCTCCGCCGCCACCGCCTCCGCCGCCACCGGACGAACCGCCGGAAAAGCCGGAGGAGGACGAGGAGGATTTTGGAGCGGGGATGGTCGAGGCGATGGTGGAGGCCATCGAGGAGGAGAAGCCGCCGATGCGGTCGCCGAAATTGGAGCCGTAATTGCCGCTATACCAGCCGGGCGCATAGGCGCCGGCAGCAGCGCCTGCCGCGGCGCTCGCAAGCCAGGTCTCGAATGTGTTGCTCCACGGCTTTTCGACGCCGAGCGCTACCGCATAGGGCAGAAGCTTTTCGAAATGCTGCGGCGACATGGTGGGGGCGCCGGCCGTGTTCATGCGGTCCTTTTCGGCAAGCGTCAGGTAGATGCGCAGGCCCTCTATACCATCCATCAGCTTGCGGCCGAGCGGTGTCGGGGCGCCTATCAGGAAGAAGAAGATGACGTTGGCAAGCACGATGCCGCCGACCGAGACCAGGATCGGCCAATGCTCGTTGCCGGTCATCTCCGACAGGACCGCCACGAGGATGGCCGAGCCGATCGAGATCGCAACGAGGCCGATGACGCCGAGGATAACGACCGAGATGATTTTCGAAAACAGCGACGAGCCGCGGCGGAAGCCCTTGCCGAAACCAACAGCAAGGAAACCGAAGACCACGGCGAAAAATGCGGGGATGATCAGCATGGCGATCATGTCCGGTTCAAGATTGCCGAACACCAGCAAAGCCACGATGGAAAGCACGCTCAGGATGACACCGCCGATCACGTAACTCTTGTTGCCGTTGTAATATTTGCCGCGATGTTCCTTCTCGATCGCCTGGCGGAAGCTCGCGCCGATCGACTGGACAGTGGTGCCGTGGGCTTCGTCGATGATCAGTTCCTGCCCCTTGGCCCCGATGGAACCAAGGATCGAGGCCTGGCCGATCGGCACCGCCCTCGGCACGGCCTTGTCGGTGCGCCGGATGACGATCTTTTCCGCGAGATCCTCCAGCGTCACATAACCCTTGACCGCCAGATCGAGCGCGCTTGCGGCAAAGGCCGTCCAGCCGCCGCCGGAAAAGCCCTTGTTGTCGATGTAGTTGACCAGAGCCGGCGACAGTCCCTCCGGCGCATCCCAGCGTGGCACGACGACGCCTCGATCCGGGTCGCGACCGACGCGAACCCAGAACGCGGCATAATAACCGACGACGAGGACAAGGCCGACGACCGAGATGATCGTCCCGATATTGTCGCGCCACCACCACGCACTTTCCTGATCCCGGGAAGGAGGGGCTACAATCCCCTTGGGAAAGCCCGCGACGATCGTCAGGCCCTCCTGCGCGCCGAGCGGCCTTGTGGTCGAGAACACCGCCTGATTGCCGTTCGCCTGCATGCGGGCATTGCGGGCGGTGGAACCGAGTGGCCCGGTAAAGGCGGCGGTCTGGGTTATCCGGGCGCTGCCCGGCAGTGTCACCCGCGCCGAGGCCTGGGCGATGCGGAATTCCCAGCCATTGCCGGTCGCGTTCCAATAAAGCTCGTCATGGTCGTCGAAATAACGGATCTGCCGGTCGGTCTTGTAGGTGAAGACGAAGGTGTGTTCGCCATCCCGCAGGAACACGTCCTTGTCGCCGGAATAGATGCGGATGCCGCCGGTGACGCTTTCGGTATGGAAGGGTTCGGCCTGCCCGTCGCGGGTGACGGAAACGACCTCGAAGCCGACCCGCACGGTGCGGCCGGCCGCATCCGTCATGGCCAGCGGGAAGTCGCGAAACAGGCCGCGCTTGATCCTGTCGCCTTCGGAATTGGCGATGATCGTTTCGGTGACCGTCAGGTCGCCGTTTTCCGCGACCTGGATGTCGGAATGATAAGAGCGGATATATTCTTCCGCCGCGGCGGGCAGCGCCGCCGACAGGGAGAGAAGCAACGCCAGGCCAAGGCCGGAGAACCACCGCATCACGACATTTCTCCTCTTCGGCACCAGCCGATCCGGGTTTTCCGCCTAAACTATGTCCGTATATTCGACGCCGAGCGAGGCCAGCACGTCCCAATAGCTGGGGAAGGTCTTGGCGACACAATCCGGATCGAGAATGGTGATACCGCCGATCATCAGCCCGGCAAGCGCAAAGCTCATGGCGATGCGATGGTCGGCGAAGGTGTTGATCTCGGCCGGCAGGGTCTGGCCGGCAAGCGACGGGTCGGAGGCGACGATCAAGTCATCACCCTCTTCCGTCGCAAGGCCGTCGCGGATGGCGTTGAGGCCGAGCGAGAGCGCCCTCACCCGGTCGCATTCCTTGACGCGCAGGTTGGCGATGCCGGTGAAACGCACCGGCGTTTCGTTGAAGGCGGCCAGCACGGCGAGCGTCGGCACCGCATCCTGCATCTGCGAACCGTCGATTTCGGCCGGCAGGTGCGGAAATTGCGCGATCACCTCATAAGCCTTGGCATCCGGCTGGGTGAAGGCGGTTGCCGCCACGCCGAGATCGATGGCACCGCCGGTCAGCACCTCGGCAGCCCAGAGATAGGTGGCGGCCGACGCATCCGGTTCAATCACGAAGTCTGCTGCGCGATATCCGGTCGGCTCGACCTTCCATGTCGCCGCATCGATCTGCTCGACCTTGGCCCCGAAAGCCTGCATGGCGGCGAGCGTCAGGTCCACATAACCGCGGGCGCCGATTTCCGCACCGGCCAGCGCAACCGTCAAGGGGGCGTTGGCGCCTTGGCTGACAAGCGGCCCTGCCATCAGCAGCGCTGAGACGTACTGGCTGGAGAGACCGGCATCGATCTCGACACGGCCGGAGGCAAAATGGCCATTGCCGCGAACCGTCACCGGCGGGCAGCCGGTCGGCGCCTCGGCATCGATGCCGAGCGATTTCAGGGCAACGACCAGCGGGCCGATCGGCCGCTTGCGCATGTGTTCGTCGCCATCAACGATAACGGTGCCATCGACCGAAGCGACGGCCGCCGTCAGGAAGCGGGTCGCGGTGCCGGCATTGCCGAGGAACAGCGGGGCGGACGGTGGCAGAAGCTTGCCATTGCCGGTGACGACAAAGGTGGTCTCGTCCGGTTCGTCGACCGAAACGCCCATGGCCTGCAAAGCGTCGGCCATGTAGCGGGTGTCGTCGCTGCGCAGCGCGCCGGTCAGCCGGCTGGTGCCGCTGGCGAGACCCGCCAGAAGCAGCGCGCGGTTGGTGATCGACTTGGAACCCGGCGGCATGGCGCGTCCGGAAAGCGGCTTGCCCGGCGGCAGGATGGTGAGTTTGGCTCTACCCATGATATTCGTCTCTTAACGCCAATGGAATGCCGCAACGAGCGGCCGACCGCGCTCTTAAACCGTTGCGGCACGAAGGTCCAATGGCGGATTTCAGAACTTGACGGTCGGGACGGCCCGGTCGGCAGCGTTCTCGATCTCGAAATACTCGCGCTTCGAGAAACCGAACTGGCCGGCGACGAGGTTGTTGGGGAAGCTCTCGACCTTGACGTTCAGGTCGCGAGCCGCACCGTTATAGTACCGCCGCGACATCTGGATCTCGCTCTCGATGGTTTCGAGCGAGGCCTGCAGTTCGGAAAAATTCTCATTCGCCTTGAGGTCCGGATAGGCCTCGGCAAGTGCGATGATCTTGCCGAGGGCCTGACCGAGAAGGCCTTCCGCCTGGGCGCGGCCGGCGACATCGCCTGCCGGCACCGCCTGCGCCTGGTTGCGCAGCTTGACGACTTCCTCGAACGTGCCCTTTTCGTGCGCGGCATATCCCTTGACCGTCTCGATCAGGTTCGGGATCAGGTCGGCGCGGCGCTTCAACTGAACGTCGATGCCGGACCACGCCTCCTCCGCCATCTGGCGCGCTTTGACGAGGCCGTTGTAGATCATAACGACGTAGAATGCGACGAGAACAATTATGCCGATCAAAATGTACATTTGAGTCTCCCGACTTGCCATTGCGATGGGACAGTAGAGGCCTGGTATAAAAAAGTGGTTGAAGTCATCGATTATTTTTTACGGTCAATTTTTTGACTTACCGCAAAGTCCCGACCGTCCGGATACCCTAGATTCTCTTACAGAAAAACGGGCGATTCCAAAGATTCGGCCCCACCTCAAAACAATCTGGATGGAATTGCCATGGCGTGCCTGGTGCGAACCGCCAATGTGCTGGCGTTTGCCGTGCTGTTTTTTCAGTACGGGGTAATGATGAGGCCCCCGGAGCCGGCCGGCACGCGTCGGTTTCTGCAGATCTATGCCGGGCAGCTTCCGACCGGCGCCTACCCGACAATCAAACCCGTCTGGCAGCTGGGCACTCAGTGGACGGGCGCCGTTTGAACGGTTCGCAGCGCAGCGTCAGTCCGACTCCAGGAAAACCCGGACCTCAGGCGGCCCGGCCGAAATTCGCACCACCGGCATCCGTCATCAGGAAGGCCTCGCCGCAGGCTTTCGCCAGGGTGCGGACGCGCAGGATATAGCTCTGGCGTTCGGTGACCGAGATCACACCGCGGGCATCCAGCAGGTTGAAGACGTGGGACGCCTTGATGCACTGGTCATAGGCGGGGAAGACGCATTTGTGCAGCATCTGGTTGGCGTTCGCCCCCGGAGCGCCGGCTGCGAGCAGCGCCTGGCATTCCTTTTCCGCGTCGGTGAAATGCCGGTGCAGCATGGCGGTATCGGCAAATTCGAAGTTATGGCGGGAATATTCCTGCTCGGCCTGCAGGAAAACGTCGCCATAGGAGATCTTTTCCTCGCCCTCGCGGCCGTTGAAATTGAGCTCGTAGATGCTGTCCACGCCCTGCAGATAGGTGGCGAGGCGTTCGAGACCATAGGTCAGCTCGCCGGCGACCGGCGCGCATTCGATGCCGCAGACCTGCTGGAAGTAGGTGAACTGCGAGACTTCCATGCCGTCGCACCAGCATTCCCAGCCAAGGCCCCAGGCGCCGAGCGTCGGGCTTTCCCAGTCGTCCTCGACGAAACGCACGTCGTGCAGCAGCGGGTCGAGGCCGATCGCCGCAAGCGAGCCGAGATAGAGTTCCTGCAGGTTCGGCGGGTTCGGCTTCAAGATGACCTGGAACTGGTAATAGTGCTGCAGCCGGTTGGGGTTTTCGCCGTAACGACCGTCGGACGGACGGCGCGACGGCTGCACATAGGCGGCCTTCCACGGCTTCGGCCCGAGCGCACGCAGCGTGGTGGCCGGATGAAAGGTACCGGCACCGACTTCCATGTCGTAGGGCTGCAGGATTGCACAGCCCTTGTCCGCCCAGTAAGTCTGGAGCGCGAGGATCAGCCCCTGGAAGGAGCGGGTCGGAGACATGTGGTCGGGCAGCTCGGTCATGGCCATATCTGTGTCGGTTCGAGGATGCGGACGAGTGCCACGCATCAGGGGCGCGGGTCAAGGATTTCATAGAAGAGATGCCGTGCGCATCACCGCAGATCGCGAGTTGGCGGAAATCGAAACGGCGACCTACCGGCTGGGCGACCTGCCATCCTCTGCGGAAGTTATGCGGGCTCCGACCGGACTTCACGCGTGAAGGAACGGCTTTAGTCGTTATTCGGATCGCGGCTGTTGACTTCCTCGCGATCGAATTTCCAGCCGTCCGGCAACTTCCACTTGAAAGCACGAATCCTTTCCAGTGCCGCACGCCGCTTGTCAGCATCGGTCTCCGCCACAGCAGGATTCCTCTCCTCGGACATAACGCCTATTCCTCGTCCCGCTTCACCCGGTATTCGCCCGTCGTCGGGTCCCGTTCCAGGGTGCCGATGGTGCCGGTCTGGCGTTCCTTTTCCTCGCGGCGAGTGCGCGACGACAGTCTTTCGGCGTCCTTGATGAACTTCTTATAGAGCATCCAGCCGCCGCCGATGACGATGATCAGAAATAAAAGCTGCGCCATTTCCCCTCTCGCGCTATCCTGACGACCTCAAAGGCCGTAGCGGCTCCACATTGCCTTTTCTTCCAGGCTCGCGGCAAGTCCCGTGACTGCACCTGCGGCGATTTCTCCAGCCCTGCCCTCGCCGAAGACGACGCCGGGCACGCGGCGGCCGAACAGCGTGCGGGCACTGCCGATCAGTTCCAGCCGCGTATCCTTGCCGTAACGGCGCTTGAGGACCTCGCGCATGTCTCCGAGGCTGTCGATCAGGCCGAGATCGAGGCCGCGCAAACCGCTCCAGAACAGGCCCGAAAAGATCGTCGCATCGTCGGCGAGCCGCTCGCCACGACGCATCTTGACCATCTCGATGAAGACCTTGTGGATTTCGAGCTGCAAGGCCTTCAGGTATTCGATGTCACCTTCCTTTTCCGGCTGGAAGGGGTCGAGGATCACCTTGTTTTCGCCGGCGGTATAGACGCGGCGCTCCACGCCGATCTTGCGCAGCAGTTCCGGAAAACCGAAACCGCCGGAAACGACACCGATCGAGCCGACGATGGAGGTCGGATCGGCAAAGATCTCGTCGCCCGCGAGGGCGATCATATAGCCGCCCGAGGCCGCGACATCCTCGACGAAGACCAGGACCTTCTTGTTCTTTTCTTCCGCCAGCGAACGGATGCGCTGGAAGATCAGGCGCGACTGGACGGGCGATCCGCCGGGGGAATTGATCGAGATCGCGACGACCGGCGCATCCTTCTTGGCGAAGGCCTTGTCGAGCATCGGCGCCACGCCGGCCAGGTTGAGGCTTTGCTTGAACTGGCCGCCGCCAGCCATGATCGCTCCGTGAAGCCGGACGACGGGTATCGTCAGCCCCTTCTTACGGAACCTTTTCGGCATCAACCTCTGCAAAAACCCGGCCATTTCTTTTCCTTCTGTCGCGTTCGGCTCTGCCAGAGCATGTATGTGACGGATTTTCAAACGCAATGGCTGCGCCACTTAAAGCAGGATTTTGATTTTCTAGTTGCGAATGACTTGCATTACCATTCCAACAAGGCATTATCTGCTCGCGAACGAAGAGAGAGTGACAATGGACGTGTTGGGTTCAAAGCAGGACAGCGGCTGGCGGAACAAGCGGGGAGAGGCATCGCTTTCCGACGTCCATCGAAGCATCAACGTCTCGCAATCCGGATCCCGTTGGCGGCGGCTCGCTGCCTTTGCGGGGCCGGGTTACCTGGTCGCAGTCGGCTACATGGATCCCGGCAACTGGGCGACTTCGCTCGCCGGTGGCTCCAAATTCGGCTATGCGCTGCTCGCGGTCGCGCTGCTTTCCAACCTGATGGCGATCGTGCTGCAGTCGCTCTGCGCGCGCCTTGCGATCGCATCGGGCCGAGACCTCGCGCAGGCCTGCCGCGACGCGTTTCCGAAATGGGTTTCCATCCCGCTGTGGGCGCTTGCCGAAATCGCCATCATCGCCACCGACATCGCCGAGGTGATCGGCACCGCCATCGGCCTCAACCTGATCTTCGGCATTCCGCTCGAGCTCGGCGTGCTGATCACGGCACTCGACGTCTTCATCATCCTTTATTTGCAGAAGATGGGTTTCCGCTGGGTCGAGGCCTTCATCATCACCCTGCTCGGCGTCATAGCCGTCTGCTTCGGAATCCAGATCTTCCTCGCCGACCCGCAGTGGGGCGGCGTCATCCGCGGCTTCTTCCCGACAACCGAGATCGTCACCAATCCGGAGATGCTCTATCTGGCGCTCGGCATTCTCGGCGCGACCGTCATGCCGCACAATCTCTACCTGCATTCCGGCATCGTGCAGACCCGCAACTATGGCCACACCCTGCCGGAAAAGAAGCAAGCTCTCACTTATGCAACGATCGACTCCACTGTCGCACTCTGTTTCGCGCTGTTGATCAATGCCTCGATCCTGATCCTTGCGGCAGCCGCCTTCAACAGCACTGGGCGGACTGAGGTAGCCGAACTCGGCGAAGCGCATTCGCTGCTGGCGCCGCTGCTCGGCCTTGCCATCGCACCGACGCTTTTCGGGATCGCCCTGCTCTGCTGCGGCCTCAACTCGACGGTGACGGCGACGCTTGCGGGTCAGATCGTCATGGAAGGCTTCCTCAAGATGAAGCTGCAGCCATGGATCCGCCGGCTTATCACCCGGGCGATCGCGATCATTCCGGCGGCGTTCGTGACGATCTGGTACGGCGATGCGGGCACGGCGGAACTGCTGATCCTGACCCAGGTCGTGCTCAGCCTTCAGCTTTCCTTCGCGGTCTTCCCGCTCGTCATGTTCACCGCCAGCAAGGCCAAGATGGGTCAACTGGTGGCGCCGATCTGGCTCTCCGGCATCGCTTGGCTGATTGCCGTCGTCATCGCCGGCCTCAACGTCAAGCTTCTCGTGGATTTCGTTTGGGGCTGAGGCGGGAATAGGCGGCCCGGCCATTGTTCAGGTCGTCGACGAACGCCGAAAACCCATGGCCATCCGCGCCATGCACGAAAAGCGGCGCCCGGAATGTCAGCCGGGCGCGCGATCCCTTGACGGCGGTGACGAGGATGCGTGTGGCGCTTTCGTCCGGCCGGGGATGTAGGGCGGTGATTTCCAAGCCGCCGAAACGCCTGCCACAGGCATCGATGATCTCGGCGATCGATTGCGGCCGGGCGATCAGCGACAATTGCCCGCCGGGTTTCATGATCGCGCCGGCGGTGCGGATCCAGGCTTCGAACAGGTCCTCGGTCATCGCATGCGCCTCGGCCTTCAACGCATCGGGCGTCTTGCGGTCGCTGGCATCGTTGAAGGGCGGGTTCATGATCACGTGGTCATGGATTTCGTCGACAAGGCCGGCGGCGAGCCGCGGCTTGCCGGTCAGGGTCACGTCCGCTTCCAGCACCTCGATGCGACCTGCCAGGAAAGCGTTTTCGGGAAGCGCCAGCGTCCTGCGGGCATAGTCGGCCATCAGCGGCGATTTCTCGATCAGCAGGACTTTCGAATGCTGCAGCCGTGAGGCGACAGCAAGACCTGCCGCCCCCGCGCCGGAGCCGAGATCGGCGACGCTGACCGGCTTGTCGGAGGCGACCAATGAGGCGAGCAGCATCGCATCCACGCCTGACCGATGCCCGCCGCCCTTCGGCTGCATGACGTGAAAGCGGCCGCGATGGAAGGCGTCGACGGTGTGGGTTGGAGTGCTCATACTTTGCGGCACCATTGAGCGCTGGTAGTCGGCAGCCCCCCTCTGCCCTGCCGGGCATCTCCCCCACAGGTGGGGAGATCACAAGCGGCGTGATCATCGCCCTCCCAAATACGGCGTGCCGGAAGAGAGGCCAGATAAAAATGTGCGAGAAGATACGCCGCACGTTGGTGCGCAGAATGAGACGTCAAATTTGAAGCGGCGAGCGTGCGCCCAGCCGATCTCCCCACCCGTGGGGGAGATGCCCGGCAGGGCAGAGGGGGGCGATCCGCGAGAACGCTCAATGCTAAAGCTCCGGAAAAACTGAGGACCGAGGATCCACAACCATCAAGGCCGCAACTCCGCTTCCAGCCCCGCGTCCTTCAAGATCCGCCGGGCCTCGTCGGCGCGCTCGCCGTCGACCATCAGCCGGCGCTGCAACAGGCCGAGCGAGCCTTCGAGCACGCTCATCGACTGGTCGGCGACCATGCAGTAGATGCCCGCATCCTTCATCAGGCTCTGTGCCAGCGACAGGATCACGACGTCGTTGGTGCGGATGATCTCCAGCATGGCTTGTTTGTTACCCCATTATATCTGGCGGGATACGATTTGCGCTTGCCGCACTATCAGCCTCTTTCTATTGTCGTTTGAAAGATTTCGATAGGGAGGCCTGACATTGGGCGTCGTCATACCGCTTGAAGAAGGCAAAAACAAACTGGCATCCGTCAAACCGCTGGTGGATCTCACCAAGGCGGACATGGATCGGGTCAACCAGCTGATCCTTTCCAAGGCCGGCTCCGATGTGCAGATGATCCCGGAAGTCGCCAACCATTTGATCTCGTCCGGCGGCAAACGGCTGCGGCCGATGCTGACGCTCGCGTCAGCGGCCCTGTTCGGATACCAGGGCGAAGGCCATGTGAAGCTTGCGACCAGCGTCGAGTTCATGCACACAGCAACGCTGCTCCACGACGATGTGGTGGACGAAAGCGATCTGCGCCGCGGGCGTTCCACCGCACGGATGATCTGGGGAAACCAGGCAAGCGTTCTGGTCGGTGATTTCCTGCTCGGCCAGGCCTTCCGCATGATGGTGGAAGTCGGCTCACTCGAGGCGCTCGACGTGCTGTCGGCCGCAGCGTCCGTGATCGCCGAAGGCGAAGTGCTGCAGCTTTCCGTCGCCAAGAACATGGAGACGACCGAGGACGACTATCTTTCGGTCATCCGCGCCAAGACGGCCGCGCTGTTTGCCGCCGCCGCCGAAGTCGGGCCGATCATTGCCAATGCCGACAAGGCCGGCCGGGGGGCGCTGAAATCCTACGGCATGAACCTTGGCCTTGCGTTCCAGCTCGTCGACGACGCGCTCGATTACGGCGGCAAGGCTGCCGATCTCGGCAAGAATGTCGGCGACGATTTCCGCGAGGGCAAGATCACGCTGCCCGTCATCCTCTCCTATCGCCGCGGCACCGAAGCCGAACGCGCCTTCTGGCGCCAGGCGATCGAGAAGGGTGAAAGCAGCGACGAGAACCTGGAAAAGGCGCTCGGCCTGATCAACAAATACGGAGCCCTGAACGACACGATCGGCCGCGCGCTGCATTACGGCACGATCGCCCGCGATGCGCTGGCACCGCTTCCAGCCTCGCCGCTCAAGACCGCCCTTCTCGAAGTGATCGACTTTTCGATCCAGCGCGTCAACTGACGCTCGGCGTCCGTTGACGAAGGTGTGACCGGCGCCGCGCCCATGCGACGCTGGGGATTTCCTTGCGGACGTGCTTCAAAAAAGCCATTCTATCATGAATCAATAGGGCGGAATTGGCGGCGGTATCTCATCGAATCGCCATGCTCTTACGAAAGGCATGTTTATGCGGCAGAAATCCAGCCTTCTTCTGCTCTCCAGCGCGGCGCTTGCAACCGTTCTCCTGTTCGGAACGGTAGCCAATGCGGCGACGGCGGAAGTGAAGCCAGCGGTGAAAGACACGGTGACGTTCGCCCCTGGCAACGTGAAGACGTTTTCCGGTGCATTTCTGGCCGCGCGGACAGCCGACGTCGACCACGACTACGACACTGCGATCGCGCTCTACCGCAAGGCGCTGGCTTTCGATGCCGCCAACCTGGAAATCCGCGAGCGGCTGATGATCTCGCTGTTGCTCAACGGCGATTTCGACCAGGGCCTCGCTGAAGCCAACGCGCTCAAGGACGACAAGGCCGTCGAGCGGATCACCAAGATCGTCCGCGGCCTCGATGCCCTGCGCGCCAAGAAATTCGATACCGCCAAGAAGGTTCTCGCCTACGAAGGCCCGAACGATCTCGACCGGCTGACCCACCAGCTTCTTTCCGCCTGGGCGGATGTCGGCGCCGGCAAGGGCAAGCAGGCGATGGCCGGCATCAACAACCTCAAGGGGCCGGCCTGGTACAAGGTATTCACCGATTACCATCTCGGCGCCATGGCGCTGGTGACCGGCGATATCGGCACGGCGCGGCAGCACCTCAACACCGCCGTCACCAACAAGGAAGCCGTCGCCACCGCGCCGGACACCTTTATGCGCGCGGTGATGGCGCTTGCGCGGCTTGAAGCGGCTGCGGGCAACAAGCAGAAGGCGCTGGACGCGATCTCCGTCGGTGACGGCATGGTCTCCAACTATGCGCCGCTGAAGGCCCTGCGCCAGAGCATCGAGAAGGGCCAGAAGCCCGAACAGCAGGTGAGCAATGCCGCAGAAGGCGCGGCCGGCGTCCTGTTTTCGATCGGCGGGGCGCTGAACCGCCAGGGTGCCGAGGACATGGTCTCGCTCTACCTGCAGATCTCCCACGCACTCGACCCCAAAAGCGCCGACACGCTGATCCTGCTCGGCGGCATCGCTGAGAAGCTGAAGCAGCCGGAGCGCGCCATCAAGTTCTATGCCAGCGTCCCGGCCGATTCGCCGATGCGCCGCATTTCCGAGCTGCAGCTCGGCGTGACGCTTTCCGATACCGGCAAGGTGAATGAGGCCAAGCAGCACCTGAAGTCGCTGATCGATTCCGATCCGTCCGACATCCGCAGCTATATCGCCTATGGCAGCGTGCTTTCCGACGCCAAGGACTACAACACCATGGCGGAGACCTACGACAAGGCTGCCGAGGTCATCGGGCCTGTGCCGAAGCCCAGCGACTGGACGATCTTCTTCCAGCGCGGCATCGCCTACGAGCGGCTCAAGAACTGGGCGAAGGCCGAGCCGAACTTCCGCAAGGCGCTTGAGCTCAACCCGGAACAGCCGCAGGTCCTCAACTATCTCGGCTATTCGCTGGTCGACATGAACAAGAACCTCGACGAAGGTCTCGACATGATCAAGCGGGCCGTCGATGCACGGCCGGATGACGGTTACATCGTCGACTCGCTCGGCTGGGCCTATTTCCGGATGGGCAAGTTCGACGATGCCGTGACCGAGCTGGAACGTGCGGTGCAGCTGCGCGCCGGCGATTCGACGATCAACGACCATCTCGGCGATTCCTACTGGCGCGTCGGGCGCAAGCTCGAGGCCGTCTACCAGTGGAACCGGGCTTTGATCTCAGAAGGCGAGGACATCAATCGCGAGCAGATCAAGGAGAAGATCGAGAAGGGCCTGGCGCCGCTCGATCCGAACGCCACGACTGCCGACCGCAGCCCGACGGAGCCCGTGGCACCTGCCCCGCCGGCGCCGGCCAATCCCGACAAGAAATCCTGACGCGCATGTTCCTGGACAATTCGTCATCCGACAAATGGCTCGCCGACAAGGCGGGCCTCTTCGAACTGGCGCCCGCCAAGATCAATCTCGCGCTGCACGTGACCGGCCAGCGGGCCGACGGTTATCATCGGCTCGAAAGCATCGTGACTTTTGCGGACACCGGGGACCGGCTGTGCTTTAGCGAGACGGAGGCCGACGATTTTTCCGTTTCCGGCCGGTTCGCCTCGCTGCTGCCGACCTCGGCGGAAGGCAAGAGGGGCAATCTCGTGCTGAAAGCCCGCGATCTCCTGCGCACGGCGCTGGAGGATAAAGGCGTAGCGGCGCCGCCGGTTGCCATCCATCTCGAAAAGAACCTTCCGGTCGCAGCCGGTATCGGCGGCGGTTCGACGGACGCGGCAGCAGCCCTGCGCGGCCTGATGCGCTTCTGGAACGCCAGCCTGCCGGATGGGGAACTGGCAGCGCTCGGGCTTTTGCTCGGCGCCGATGTGCCGATGTGTCTCAAGAGCGAGGCGCTGATGGCGAGGGGCATAGGCGAGGAACTGACCGCGCTTCCGGACCTGCCTTCGCTGTCGCTGGTGCTCGGCAATCCGCTCGTCGGCGTCTCGACCCCCGATATCTTCCTGCGCCTGACGCAGAAGGAAAACGCCGCGATCGGCCCGTTCGACAGCGACTGGATCGGCTTCTTGAAAACCCTGCGCAACGATCTTGAACCGCCGGCGCGCTCGCTGGTGCGCGAAATCGACCAGATTTCCAGCCTGATCGGCGCGGAAGGCACGATGCTGACACGGATGTCCGGTTCCGGCGCCACCTGTTTCGGGATATTTCCTTCCTTCGAAGCGGCGGAAAAGGCGATGGAAAACCTTAACGGCCAGAAGCCGGAATGGTATTTTCAGGCGGTGAGAACCGTCGGACAGGTGCCCGAGAAAACCCAATGAACCGGATCGACGAAACCCGTTCCTTCATCCCCGTCGGCATCGCCGTGCTGACCGTCTCCGACACGCGCACGCTTGCCGACGACAAGTCCGGCGACACGCTGGTGGCGCGGATCACTGAAGCCGGCCACGAGCTGAAAGCGCGGGCGATCGTGACGGACGACAAGGACCGCATTGCCGGCCAGGTGCGGGAATGGACGCTCGATCCCGATATCGACGTGGTGATTACCACAGGCGGCACGGGCTTTACCGGCCGGGACGTGACGCCTGAGGCGCTGGAGCCGCTGTTCGAAAAGCGCATGGACGGCTTTTCGGAAGTGTTCCACCGGATTTCCTATGACAAGATCGGCACTTCGACGATCCAGTCGCGGGCGACCGGCGGCGTGGCGAACGCCACTTTCATCTTCGTGCTGCCGGGTTCGCCCGGCGCCTGCAAGGATGCCTGGGACGGTATCTTGAAGGCGCAGCTCGACTACCGCCACCTGCCCTGCAATTTCATCGAGATCATGCCGCGGCTCGACGAGCACCTGAAGCGCGGCGGCAAATAGCCGCTACCTGACTGCCGCCGCCACCCAGGCCGGAATAATCTCGCTGGAAAGCTTCGACACCTTCTGGCCGCGTGCCAGCGCTTCCAGGTCCATCCCCGATTTCGCCAGCGCGATCGCCTGCCGCTTCGGCAGCAGCATGCCGTATTCCAGCGGCGGCACCGCGCGGCCGATACGCTGGAAGAACGGCCGCCGGTAATTGCGCGCCGGCGCGAAGCGGGCCGGCTGCTTGTTGAGCGCTATATATTCCATCACCTCGTCGATCCAGCCGGCCTGCAACCGGGCGCCGGGTTCGACCAGCAACAACCATTCTCCGCGGGCGCCGCGCAAAATATCCTTGATGTCCCAATGGCCGTAAAAACGGCAGCCAGCCGCATCGGCGACGCGGGAGGAACCGTCCCGTGAACCGTGGTCGAGCACCACGACATCGCTCACAAGTCCCTCCACCGCAGCGGAAACGAGCACCGAGAGCGTTTGCGCCAGCTCGGATTCCTGATCGCGGCATTCCATGATGACAGTCAGCATTCCTGACATGTAACGCATTGCCACAAGGAACGCCAGAAACGCCGACCTTCAATTTTGTTCTTGCAATGTTCTCATTTCGGCGCTAGGAATTTAGTCATCAGGAACGGGGAATTTCCCCTTCAGGAGCTAACCATGAACGAGCTGCATCAGTTGCGGCAGGACGCTTTCGCGCCTGCCCATACGGCCGATATTGCCGATGCGTTGGTCGAATCCTCCGGTCTTCGGGTGGAGATCGACCGGCGGCGCGGGCGCGGCGCGGGACTTAACCCGAGCGGCCGTTTCGAGGAAGGGCGCCGCGAGGCATTCGATGACGGCTGGCAGACGCTGGAGGAGCTCGAACCGTTCAGGACCGAGGTGCAGGTGGAGAAGCCACGCACCGCGATCACCCGCAACGAATCTCCGGACCTTTCCTTCGATCGCTCGATCAATCCCTATCGCGGCTGCGAGCATGGCTGCATCTATTGCTTCGCCAGGCCGACGCACAGTTTCATGGGGCTTTCGCCCGGCCTCGATTTCGAGTCGAAGCTGTTCGCCAAGCCTGACGTGCCGAAACTGCTCGAACGGGAGCTGAGCCGCCCGGACTACAAGGTGCGGGCAATCGCGATCGGCACCAATACCGACCCCTATCAGCCGATCGAGCGGGAATGGCGGATCATGCGACAGATCCTCGAAGTGCTGCAGAAGGCCAATCACCCGGTCGCGATCGTTACCAAGTCGGCGCTGATCACCCGCGACATCGACATCCTTGCCGACATGGCTTCGAAAGGGCTGGCGAAGGTCGGCATTTCGGTCACCACGCTCGACCGCAAGCTTGCCCGCACCATGGAGCCGCGCGCCTCGACCCCTCCCAAGCGCCTCACTGCCATCAAGGCGTTGACCGATGCCGGTATTCCGACTGCGGTCATGGTGGCACCTGTCATTCCGGCGCTCAACGACCATGAAATCGAGCGGATTCTCGACGCCGGCCATGCGGCGGGGGCGACGGAAGCGACCTACGTACTCCTGCGCCTGCCGCTGGAGGTGAGCCCCCTCTTCCGCGACTGGCTGCTGCAGAACTATCCGGACCGCTATCGGCATGTGATGTCGCTCGTCCGCTCGATGCGCGGCGGCAAGGATTACGACGCCGAATGGGGAAAGCGGATGAAGGGTGCCGGTCCCTACGCATGGCAGATCGGCCGGCGTTTCGAGATGGCGACCAAGCGGCTCGGCATGGTGCGGCGCGGCCTGCCGCTGCGCGACGACATTTTCCTCCGCCCCGACGGCGGCGGTATCCAACTCTCGCTGCTCTGACCGGACCCTCTCCCGGTTTCATTGCGAATTCCAATTTTCGACGCGGCCCCGCCCTGTCCCCCGCGTCGGAAAATACCCCGGTTCCACCGCCGCCCCTCGGTGGATAGCGACGCCGCAATCGCTTGGCCGGGGGTTGCAGGAGGTCGGGACGACGTGCGAGGTTGCCGCCATGTTACCTCGCACGTCGCCCGATTCTCCGATGCTTTTCGAAGATGTCCCGCTGGTTCCGGATTTCAGTCTGGAGCTTGTGGCACGCCAGGCCGGCCATTGGCCTGTCGCGGGCACCGACGAGGCAGGACGCGGGCCGCTGGCAGGCCCGGTCGTGGCGGCCGCCGTCATCCTCGACCCCGACAATATCCCGCACGGTCTCAACGATTCCAAGCAACTCACCGCAGCCCAGCGGGAAAGCCTGTTCGAGGCAATCATGGCGACGGCCGAAGTGTCGATCGCCGCGTCCGGCCCACGCCATATCGACGAGCGCAACATCCTGCGCGCCAGTCTCGACGCCATGCGCCGCGCGGTGGCGGGGCTTGCCGTGACGCCGGCCTATGTGCTCGCCGACGGCCGTGACGTGCCGCAGGGGCTCTGCTGCCCCGGCAAGGCGGTCATCAAGGGCGATGCCCGCTCCGTGTCGATCGCCGCCGCCTCGATCATCGCAAAAGTCACCCGCGACCGGATGATGACCCGCGCGCACCTGGTCTTCCCCGGTTACGGTTTTGCCAATCACGTCGGTTATGGGACGCCCCAGCATCGCGCCAGCATCGAGGCGCATGGGCCGTGCTCGCTGCACCGGATGAGTTTCCGGCCGCTTAAAAAGGATGATCTGCCGGAAAGCTAACCGGCACTCCTTCCCTCATTTACGCCATTCGGGCAACGCATCGGCGCGATAGCCATCGAACAGCAGTCCCCCATGTGCGGCGAAGACTTGTTCCGCGCAATCCAGGGCCGGCTTAGCCTCTCCTTCGCGAAACAGCATGTCGAAGGCCTCGACGAATGCACCGCCCAGCACCGGATCGAATGCCGTCATCTGCCGCGGCAGCCATTTTCCGGCTCCCGACCATTGCCCGTTGCTGCGCAGGATGAAATCACCGAGCGCCTGATAAAGCGCCGAGCCAATCGCCACCCGCTCGAAGTCAGGCCGTTCGTCGGCAAGATCGGTCAGCAGGCTCGAGATGACATAACGCATGCGGTCGAGCGCCTCCTGGTCCAACTGCGGCGGACCTTTGACCAGGAGAGCCTCGGCCTCGCGGCGAAGCTCATCCGCTCGCTGCGGCCGCGGACCAATAGGAATTCCTTCGATCACCATGCGGATCAGCACGGGGCGGCCCGCTTTTACATCCGCCTCAAGGAACCAGCGCACGGTCCCCTCGTCATGTACCAGGGCTTCGAATGGCACGCCTTCGAAGACCTCCGAGCGACGATGGGATGCGGCAGGGCAGAATGCAGCACGACGAGATCGATATCGGAGGACGGCGTTCCTGTGCCACGCATGATGGAGCCGGCCACGAAGGCGAAATCCGCATCGGTAAGGCGCTCGGTCAGAAACCGTTCGGTTAGCGACAGTGCTCGTTCCCTCGACAGCCTTCCCACAACCAAAGCCATCACGATCCTCCTTTCGCCCAAAACAAAAAAGCCGGGGTTTTCGCCCCGGCTTTTGGAAAGTCTTGCGTGACTGAAATCAGTTCAGTCTCGACTGTACCTTGCCGACGGCGTCCTGGAAGAGCGTGTCCTGGGTGGAGGCGTCGGCCTTGCGGGCGATGACGCTCTGGGCGGCGGCAATTGCCAGATCGACTGCGGCAGCGCGCACAGCGCCGATCGCTTCGGCCTCGGCCTGTTTGATCTTCTGCTCGGAAAGCGCGTTGCGGCGAGTGACGAATTCGTCGGTCTTCTGACGAGCTTCCTCGGTCAGGGCCGCGGCCTCACGCTCGGCGACGGCTACGATCTGCGCGGCTTCCGCTTCGGCTTCCTTGCGCTTGCGCTGGTATTCGGCGAGCAGGGTTTGCGCTTCTTCGCGCAGGCGCTTGGCTTCGTCGAGTTCCTTGCTGATGTTGGCGGCGCGCTCGTCGAGCGACTTCGCCATCATGCCCGGCACTTTCAGGTAGACGACCAGGGCCAGGAAGAGAACGAGGCCGACCAGTGCGAAAAATGTTGCATCGAATGCCATAGGATCAGGCCTCCGTCTTCGCGGCTGCGACTGCAGCCTTGATGTCGTCGCCGCTCGCCTTGGCGCCGATCAGCTGATCGACGATGGCGGTGGCGGTGTCTTCGGCGATCTGGCCGACTTCGGCAAAAGCTTTTGCCTTGATTTCGCCGATCCGGGTTTCGGCAGCAGCGAGCTTGTCGGCAAGTTCGGCCTCGATCGCGGTGCGGTCGGCGGCAGCCTTGGTCTTGGCGGCCTCGCGAGCGGTTTCGGCGATCTTGTGGCCTTTGGAACGGGCAGCCGCCAGTTCCTTTTCATAGGTCTCGACGGCAGCGTCCGCTTCCGCCTTCAGGCGGGCGGCTTCGTCGAGGTCCTGAGCGATCCGATCGTGGCGGTGTTCGAGAATGCCACCGACGCGCGGAACGATGACCTTCTTCATCAGAAGATAGAAGAGGCCGAAGGTGATGACGAGCCAGAGCAGCTGCGACGAGAAATGGGTCGCATCGAATGGCGGAAAGGTGCCGCCGCCATGGGCGCCGGTTTCGGTATGCGCTTCGCCAGCAGGCGCGGCATGCGGATCAGTAGCGGCCGGCGCGGTCTGCGCATATGCCGAGGTCACGAACATCATCACCTCCAGGTGTATTCCAAATGCGAAGGATCACGGCGCGCCTTCTGCAAGCGGCCGCGATCCGAATTTCCTGGACAGATCTTAGACTGCGTACAGGAGCAGGAGAGCGATGAGCAGCGAGAAGATGCCCAGAGCTTCCGTAACGGCGAAGCCGAACACCAGACGGCCGAACTGGCTGTCAGCGGCGGACGGGTTGCGCAGAGCGCCCGACAGGTAGCTGCCGAAGATGTTGCCAAGGCCAAGAGCCGTGCCGGCCATGCCAAAGCAAGCCAGGCCTGCACCGATGAACTTTGCTGCTTCCGCTTCCATGAGAAACTCCTTCGAAATGGTTGTTGCGGCTGATGACTGACGCTTCAGGACGCCAATGTCGTTTTTATCCTTAGTGCCCGCCTGGATGGATCGCGTCGTTGAGGTACATGCAAGTCAGCACCGCGAAGACGTAAGCCTGGAGGAAGGCGACGAGGAATTCGAGACCGGTCAGGGCGACCGTCATGATGAGAGGCAGGACTGCGCCACCGATGCCGAGCGCGCCCATGGTTCCAAGCGAGGCGACGAAGCCTGCGAACACTTTGAGCGTGATATGGCCAGCAAGCATGTTGGCGAAAAGACGGATGGAAAGCGAAATCGGCCGAGACAGGAACGAGATCAGCTCGATCGGAACCACCAGAAACAGCAGCAGGAACGGCACGCCCGAAGGCACGAAGAGTTTCAGGAAGTGCAGGCCGTGCTTATAGAAGCCGTAGACGAGGACCGTGCCGATGACCAGGATGGCCAGGGCGAAGGTGACGATGATCTGGCTGGTGATCGTATAGAAATAAGGGAACATGCCGAGCAGGTTGGCGGTCAGCACGAACATGAACAGCGAGAAGACCAGCGGGAAGAATTTCATGCCGCTGCTGCCAGCGCCTTCGCGCAGCATGCCGGCGATGAATTCATAGGACATTTCGGCGACCGACTGTGCCCGGCCAGGGATCAGGCCGCGCTGCGAGGTCGAGAAATACAGGAAGCCCGCGGCGCAGGCGACGGTTGCCACCATGAACAGAGATGCATTGGTAAAGGAGAAATCGATGCCGCCGATCTCGATCGGAACGATCTTGCTGATCTGGAACTGATGGATCGGATCGTTTGCCACCGTCTACCTCTTGGTCCTTAGCCGCGCCGGGCGGCCAGTTTCATTTCCGGAAACCGAGCCTTCACAGGCCGCCGTTTCCCTTACCATCCTTGCCGCTACGCTGGTTCGTGGTCGGCGGCGGAGCCACCTTTCCCACAGAGCGAAGCACATTCAGCACACCGGCACAGAACCCGAGGAGAAGAAGAACAATCATCCCCCACGGCGCAGTGCCGGCAAAACGGTCGAGCAAAAAGCCCAGAATAGCCCCAACCGCGACTGCGGAGATGAACTCGGAGGAAAGCTTGAAGCCCAAGGCCATGCCTTTTCGGCTTTCCTCGGATTGCGCGTCCCTCTTCGCCTCTGCCGCGTCGTCAGCCTTCCTGTCCGCAAGTTTCGCGGACAGGCGCTTCCGGCGCTCTTCCAGACCATCGTCGCGGTGATCCGTCATGTGCGTCCTCCCCTATTTCTGCTCCCGGCACAACCGGTTTTATGCTTTCCAACAGCAAAAAAGTGCAGTTGGCGGGGGATTTCGCGCCGTCCGGCCCGTTTTCAAGTCGCGCGCAACATAGTTTTGCCCGCCCCCATAGTCAAGGCATCCAAGGTTCTTCGAACGAGGTAAATTAACCAAGCAAATTCAACCGGTTATAACGAGCACAACCGAAGTCGGGTAAAACTGTCGCGGGAATCGCCGCCTGTTGAAGCGACGGGAACCGGGCTCAGCTCCAGCCGCCGCCATAGGTGCGGTAGAAGACGTGCAGGCCGATGCGGCCGACCTTCTTCATCGTGCGCGCCCAGTCGGGACGAACATAGACGGCATGATAATGGGTGGCGGAACCGACTTCCGGAAGCCAGATCTTGCCGGCGGTCACGGCCATGGCCACTTCGCGTGCCATCTTCCAATGATATTCGGAGCGAATGCGATCCTTGATATTGTCGCAGGCGAAGGAAAACTGGCAGCGGTTGCGCCAGTCCTCGTTCTGGTAGACGACGTCGCAGATCGTATCCGGATAGGCCGGATTGCGGACGCGGTTCAGGATAACCTGGGCGACAGCCGCCTGGCCGCGGGCGGATTCGCCGCGGGCCTCGAAATAGATGCCGGAGGCGAGGCATTGCTGCTCGCGTGCCGAAAAGGAGGCCGGCGGCAACGGTGTCGCAGCCCAGGCGTGATCGTCGAAACCGATCGGCGGAATGAAGCGGCCGGCGCTCGGCTTTTCCGTGAGGATCGCATCGAAGGGCGATTCCTTGGCGAAATCCTGCGCCGCCGGCGCATAGGCGGTTGCCAGCACATCGGCCTGATTGTTGTTGATGAGGCTCGCGATCATCGGCATCAGATCGTCTTCCGGCTTCGGCTCGTCCTTCTTGCGGAAATAGAAGGCGGCGAGTTCGACGGGCTTCTCGCTCTTGCCGGCCTTGGCAAACCTGGCCAGTCCGTCACGGGCGTCGAGCGGTAGGGTCAGCCCACTCGAACGCTGCAGCACGGAGCCTGCGGAAAAGGCCTTGGGCGGCTGCATGGGTTCGACGGTGACGATACGGCCCTTCTTGGCGGCGCGGTTGACGCGGTCTTCATCGGGGCGTGGATCAGAGGATTTCTTTTCGTCGACGAGCGCGATCTTGCGGCCGTCCGGGAGTTCGAGACCGGCATTGCCGGAGACCGCGTTCTTCAGACCGGGAAATGCCAGCGAAGCTTGATGGATCGAACCCGCCGGCGAATCGGTCAGCACCATGCGCCATTGTTCGGCGCCGTCGAAGCCGGTCAGAAGGTCGGCGAGATCGCCATGAGCCGGGGCGGACGGAAAGATCAGCCAGCAGGCAAGGCCGAAGACGGCCGGGGAAGTCCATCCACTCAGTCCGGATGAGGACTTGCGACGCAAAACGCTATTCGAACGCAAAACCTTAACACTCCACAGGGCAACAAGAACCCGATGAAGATCAATCATTAACCTTGATGAGCGGTTAACGCCGGCTGCCGAAACGCCCGGCAGCCGGCTTGAATTAGCACATTCACATCAATGTCAGCGAAGGGCATCCCAATCGCGCGTCTTAGATGATGACATGCGAGCCGAGCTCGACGACGCGGTTGGCCGGCAGGTGGAAATAGTCGGACGGGTCGGTCGCGGTGTTGGCCATGGCGATGAACAGCCGATCCTGCCACATGGGCATGCCGGACGCGGCATCGGGCACCAGCTTGCGGCGGCCCAGATAGAAGGACGTCGACATGATGTCGAACTTGAAGCCCGTCTTGCGCAGATAGGCAAGCGCCTGCGAGACATTGTGCGACTGCATGAAGCCGAAGCGCAGTTCGATCAGCGTGAAACGCTCCGAGACCTTCTCGATCTTGAACCGCTCCTCGAGCGACACGCGCGGCTTGTTGACCGTGATGATGGTCAGCACGACGTTCTTTTCGTGCAGGACGTGGTTGTGCTTGATGTTGTGCAGCAGTGCTGCGGGCGCGGTTTCCGGATCGCTGGTCAGGAAAATCGCCACGCCTGGCACGGAGACCGGCGCATGATCGCTCTTCTTCTCGACCATCGGAATGAAGGTTTCGAGCGGCACGTCGATGCGGCGGGTCTTTTCGAAGAGGATCGCGGTACCGCGCTTCCAGGTCCACATGACGATGGTGAAGATGATCGCCATCGAGACCGGGACCCAGCCGCCGTCGTGTACCTTCAGGAGGTTGGCGCCAAGGAAGACCAGTTCCAGGGCAAGCAGCGGAGCCAGAATGCAGATCGCAAAGGTCTGCGGCCATTTCCACTTCACACGCACGAACTCGAACGCCATCAGCGTGGTGACGACCATGGCACCGGTCACCGAGATACCGTAGGCGGTGGCGAGCGATTCGGAGCTTTCGAAACCCAGAACCAGCGCGATGACGCCGACCAGAAGCAGGGTGTTGACCGACGGCAGGAAGATCTGCCCGGTATTGGTTTCCGAGGTGAACTGGATCTGCATGCGCGGCAGGTAACCGAGATGGATCCCCTGGCGGACCAGCGAGAAGGCACCGGTGATCACCGCCTGGCTGGCGATGATGGTGGCTGCGGTCGCGAGAATGACCACCGGCAACAGCGCCCATTGCGGAAACATCAGATAGAACGGATCGGACATCGCTTCCGGATGCTTCAGCACCAGAGCGCCCTGCCCCAGATAGTTCAACGTCAGCGCCGGGAAGACAAGCGTGAACCAGGCCCACTGGATCGGACGGCGGCCGAAATGGCCAAGGTCCGCATAAAGCGCTTCGGCACCGGTGACCGTCAGGAAAACGGCGCCGAGGACGACGATGCCGACGAAACTCTCGTTCAGCATGAATTCGACCGCATAGACGGGATTGAAGGACGCCAGGATGCTGTAGTCGTCCGATATATGGGCGACGCCGCCGGCGCCCATGACGATGAACCAGACGGCGGTGATCGGCCCGAAGAAGCGCGATACGAGGCCGGTTCCCTTCGACTGGATAGCGAAAAGACCAATCAGGATACCGACCGAGATCGGCACCACGGCGCTGCTCATCGACGGCGCCACCAGCTTCAGACCCTCGACGGCGGACAGGACCGACAGTGCCGGAGTGATCATCGCATCGCCAAGGAAAAGCGCCGCGCCGATGAGGCCGAGCAGCATCAACACTGCCCTGTGGCCATTGGCGGACTTGGTCAGAAGTGCAAGGAGCGAGAGCGTGCCGCCTTCGCCGTCGTTGTCGGCGCGCAGCAGGAAAAGCACGTATTTGAACGTGACGATAATCGTCAGCGTCCAGATCATCAGCGAGATGAGGCCGATGATCTCAAGTTCCGTGACGCCATCGTGGGCGATCGGCTTCAGAGCCTCGCGGAATGCATAAAGCGGGCTCGTACCGATGTCGCCGTAGACGACGCCGACGGAGCCGAGTGCGAGCGCAAAAAGGCCTTGGACCTTCGTTTTCTCGGCGTCGTTATGTTCAGCGGGGTGACCCATGGGGGATGTCCGGCTTAAAGCCAGCCTTTCCAGCGAAAGAAGAAGAAGGGGATGATGGCGGACAGGAGCATCGCGAGGATCGCGAGCGGATATCCGATATGCCACTCGAGTTCCGGCATGAATTTAAAGTTCATGCCGTAGATCGAGGCAACGAGTGTCGGAGGCAAGAATACGACCGACGCGATGGAGAATATCTTGATGATGGAGTTCTGCTCGACATTGATCAGCCCGAGCGAGGCATCCAGCAGAAAGGCGATGTTGCCGGCGATGTAAGAGGCGTGTTCGGAAAGCGAGTCGACATCACGCGCAACGGTGCGGCAGAGGCTGTCGTCGCTCTTGTCCTGGCTGATCAATGGCACGTTCATGAGAAAGGTCAACAGTCGGGCGAGCGAACCGAGGCTATCGCGCACCTTGCTGATCAGCCGGTGGTATTCGGCGATATCGGCCAGCTTGCGTTCCAGGAACTGCGGCGGGCGACGCTTGCCGCGGTCGCGGAAGATTTCCGTCGACAGCGCATCGACGTGATCGACCGTCTGCTCAAGAATTTCGGCCGTGCGATCGGCGATGGTTTCCAGAAGTTTTGCCAGCAACGTGGCGCCATCGCGCCCCGCTTCCGGCAGGCGGCTCAAGCTGGCGATGAACAGCTGGAAGCTTTTCGGCTCGGCGTAGCGCACGGTGATCAGCCGGCCGCCGGAGAGGATGAAGGCGACGTCGGTGAGCTGCGGATCCTTGCCATCGGCGCGCCAGACGAGCGACGCGGTCATGAACACTGAGTCCTTCTCCATATAAAGGCGGCTCGAAGGTTCGATGTCCTTCAGGTCGTCACGGGTCGGAACCTGAATTCCGAGGAGACCTTCGACATAGGCATCCTCCTGCGGAGTCGGTTCGACCAGATCGATCCAGACGATATCGTCGGCAAGATGTCGCAGCGCCTCAGCTGGCGCAAGCGTCTTCATCGAGCCAGTGGCGCTATAGGCATTGATCAATCGTGGTCTCCGGCCGAAAATCGTCGGCACTGAACGAGAAGCGGGCTTGCCGGCCCCTAGGGGCCACCAGCCGGCCACCAGCGGGACGGGCCTATAGAGACAGCCATAGTCAAAATCAAGAGCCGTCCCAATCTCGTAGTGGGCGCCGCAACATGACTCCCGCGCCGAATATGTTCAAGGGGGCTTCGGCAACAAGATGATTCGCGACCTACATCAACGCCTTGACCGGAAACGGCCGCCAAAGTGACTGTCCATCGGCGCGCGGGAGGTATTCCAAAATGGCGAGGAACATACAGGCGAACTCTTATTCAAAGACGATTGCAGGCGCCGGTCGGGGAGTGAGGCCACCGAGCTCGGCCCAGACCCTGGCGGCAATCTCACGGTAGATCTTCGCCGAGGCTCCTTCGGGATCGGAGGCGACGACGGGGGTGCCCGCATCGGACCGTTCGCGGATGTCGATCGTCAGCGGAACCTCGCCGAGGAACGGCACGCCGATCCGTTCCGCCTCGCTTCTCGCGCCGCCATGGCCGAAGATGTCGTAACGCTTGCCGGTATCGGGAGCGAGGAAATAGCTCATGTTCTCGACGATGCCGAGCAGCGGAACTTCGACCTTGCGGAACATGGCGATCCCCTTGCGCGCGTCGAGAAGCGCCAGGTCCTGCGGCGTCGAAACGATCACCGCGCCGGCCAGCGGCACCTGCTGGGCCATGGTGAGCTGCACATCGCCGGTACCCGGCGGCATGTCGACGACGAGCACGTCGAGGTCACCCCAGGCGACTTCGCGCAGCATCTGCAGCAGCGCCGACTGGACCATCGGCCCGCGCCAGATCATCGCCGTTTCCTCATCGACGAGGAACCCCATCGACATCGCCTTCAGGCCGTAATTCTCCATGGGCTTGATGATGCGGTTTTCGATCTGCTGCGGACGGCCGGTGATCTTCAGAAGCCGCGGCACGGACGGGCCGTAGATATCGGCATCGAGAATGCCTACCCGCAGGCCGTTCGCCTGGAGCCCGAGGGCAAGATTGACCGCCGTCGTCGACTTGCCGACGCCGCCCTTGCCGGATGCCACGGCGATGATAGCGCCGACGCCCGGCACACCCGGCTTTTCCCGCTGCTGCGGCTGGGTCGGTTGCTGTCCCGGTTGCTGGCCTTGGGGCGGATGGCTGTGCCCGTGAGCATGGGCGTGCCCGTGCGAATGCGAATGCGAATGAGCAGCCGGAGCGGCAGGCTGCGGGCGCGGCGGCGCAGCGGAACCGGCCTTGCGGTCCGCCGTCAGCGTCACCAGCGCGCCCTTGACGCCCGGCATGGCCTTGACGGTACGTTCCGCTGCCACGCGCAACGGCTCCAGTTCGTTCGCCCGCGCTGCCGGCACGGTAATCGAGAAATAAACCTTGTTGTCGGAGATGAAGACGTCCGAGACCATGCCGCGCGAGACGATATCGCCCTCGAGGTCCGGCCCGCGCACCTTCGCGAGAACCGCCAGCACTTCCTCTTTCGTCACGTCGGCCATGATTTCAAAACTCCCGAATGCCTGATGCGATATCGATCCCTCAGAACGGGACGCCGCTTTCGCAGATATATAGGAGTTCGGCATTGCCGGGGGCAAGCAAGATAAACCGCCGTTCGACCGGCAGCCATCTGGCGCACTGATCGAACGGCAGCTTTTCTTGTCACGCCTCTTGGGGCGCTTGCAGTCCCCTCTGGACCTGCCCCTACAGAAGCACGAAACATGCCAGACGGGAAGATACTTCCTATTGATGAGCTTTTTCAACCACTTCTGGCCGAAAGCCCTGCTGCGGCGCAACATCCCTTGATGGAAGCGGCATTGCGTGGCCGGTCAATGCTTGAGCAGTGGTGAAATTTTGTGCGCCGCAGCATTCGATTTGGTTACTTGATCAAACCGATTCTGAGCGCCTTGGCGACCGCCTGGGTGCGGTTGACCGTATCCAGCTTCTTGGCCGCACGGTTCAGGTAGTGATTGACCGTGTGTTCGGAGAGGCCGAGGATCTCCGCGATTTCCGCGCTGGTCTTGCCGGCGGCCGTCCAGTTGAGGCAGTCGATCTCGCGGTCGGTCAACACGTCAGTGGTGCGCACATCGAGGTTGCGGATCTCGGCCAGGCGCTCGAAGACGTGGATGGAGATGTACATCAGCTCCATCATCTGCTGGTGCGTGAACGGCAGGCCGTCGCCTGCGAAGGAAACGGCACCGCGGCTGCCGGACATGTCATGGACTGGGAAATAAGCGCCGCGGACGAGATTGAACCTTCCGAACATGCCGCGGATGGCCGGTCCCTGGCGCTCCGGCGGCACCGTTTCGAGATCGAAGGTGAACGGGATCGTCGAGACGCGCAGCCGCCGAAGTACGGGGCTGGTCTGCATCATGCCTTCGCGGTCGAACAGAGACAGCAGTTCCGCGGGCCAGTTGGTAATGACCGTGTTGTTGGACAGTTCGCGCGACGTGGCGTGGGGCAGGTTGAGAACCATGAACGTGCGGCAGCCATAATGCTCGGTTACCCGCTTCATGAACCGGAACACATCGAACTGTGTCTTGAGATCAGCAATTTCTCCGACATTTCCGCCAAAGACACGAGCTTCTTCTGCTTTCTCGGTATTGGCCATCATCTGCTTCTCTGTCCGCCGGGTGGCGTCGAGCGATCCCTGGTATTTCCCATACATCCGCCCAATCCGGTCCTTTATATTCGCATTGCCCGCCTCCGACGCGTGGAACGGCAAAAGGCTCTCCGGATTTGCCCGGATGCCTCCCGCCGAACGTGCTTACGTGGTGGAGGCTGCTATTTGAGATTTTAATTAGATGCTAAATTTGTGGCTATTATCAATTCCGAATAATGACGGCCATTATCAACTTTCGACAATGATGACATCCACTCGGATTTGCAAACCTTTTGCATGCCTCCAGCCGTTTGTCAGGAGATAAATGTTGGGGATCAAATCCCCTATGCCGCAAGTTTGCCGACTCTCTCCCGTCGATGATACTAATCGATCACCTCGGTATGCAATTGGAGATTTCACATGGCGACCACACACGCGTTCGAAGGCCGCGTCCTTTCCTCCTCCCTGTGCGAACTTGGAGAAGGCCCTTCCTTCGAATCGGAAACGGAGACGCTCTGGTGGTTCGACATTCTCGGCAAGGGATTGCACGAATTGCATCTGCCGACCGGGCGGGAGATCGTTCATGCGTTGCCGGTGATGGGCAGCGCGCTTGCCTCAATCGACGCCGCCCGACAGATGATCGCGAGCGACAAGGGGATGTTCATCCGTGACCGCGCGACCGGCGCGCTATCCCCCTATCTCGAACTGGAACCGGAGAAGCCGGGGAACCGTTCGAACGACGGAAGGGTCCATCCCTCCGGCAGCCTCTGGATCGGAACGATGGGAAGAAAAGCCGAGGACGGCGCCGGCGCTATCTATCATGTCCGCAGTGGCGAGGTGACGAAGCTTTTCGACCGCATCAGCATCCCCAACTCGATCTGCTTCTCGCCTGACGGGGCGATCGGTTATTATGCAGACACTCGTATCAACCGACTGATGCGCGTGTCCCTCGACCCGGCGACAGGCTTGCCAAACGGCGAAGCCGAGCTCCTGGTCGACGAGAACGGCAAGCCGGGCGGCATCGACGGATCGATCTGCGCCAGCGACGGAACGATCTGGAACGCCCGCTGGGGCGAGGGCGCCGTCGACCATTATTCGGCTGACGGCAGGCATCTGTCACGTCATCTGGTGCCGGCAAAACAGACCACCTGCCCCGCCTTCGTCGGCAAGGACCGGTTGGCCGTGACGTCGGCGCGGGAGGGACTGGATGACGCCGCTCGCGCCGCCGACCCGCTCGCCGGCTCGCTGTTCGAAATCGCCGTTTCCATCCAATGCGATCCGGAGCCTGCCTATCGCCTATGAAGAGCGCAAAGAGCGCTTCAAACAAGCAAAACGCGAAAAAGTTCCAGCCGAAACGCCTAAAATTTCAGCAATCTTAGCCGGAACCAATCCGTCCTCATAACATTTTCCTCTCGAACCAGCGCGGTCGGAGAGCTCCATATGGAGGGGCCGCGTGTTCAGAGATAATTGAGCAGAGGAAGGTAGGTTCGTTATGAAGAAGACCCTTAGCACGATGGCAGCCGTTGTTCTTTTGGCGTCCACCGCCATTGCACCGGCATTCGCCCAGACCCAGCCGACGCCGCCGGCCTCCCCGGCTCCGGCAACTCCTGCCGCTCCGACAGATCCGGCTGCAAAACCGGCTGACAGCGCCGCAACGCCGGCTCCGAAGACCGGCACCGACACGGCCGCTGCTTCCGGCAGCTACCTCACCGAACAGGCTGAAAACCAGATCAGCGCCAACGACTATATCGGCAAGTCAGTCTACAACGCAGAAGACAAGAGCATCGGCGACGTCAACGATCTGATCCTCGAAGAAAACGGCGGCATCGTCGCAGCCGTGATCGGTGTCGGCGGCTTCCTCGGCATCGGCGAAAAGGAAATCGCTCTGCCGATGGACAAGATCACCATGACGCGTGATGCGGATAACAACAACGAAGTCCGTCTGACCACCACGGAAACGGCAGAAGCCCTTCAGGCCGCGCCGGAATTCAAGACCATGGCAGACAAGCAGGCAGAAACCGACCGGACGACCACGTCCTCCACCGGCACCTCGATGCCTGCAGGCGGCGCCACTAACCCGTCGACGACACCGGCTGCCCCGAGCAAATAAGCGCTCGATCAGTCAAAGATCCGGAACGGGTGACACGTCGTCACCACGAAACGGGGCGGTACCGCAGGTGCCGCCCCTTTTTGCATTGAAACAACGCTACATACGGCAAGGCGAATGATCCCCACCTCGCCCGGAGCGATAGGGCTTGCCTTCGGCAACCTCCACTTCCATGCCACTGCAATTTCCGCCGATCGCTACGAGAAAGGATTTACATCCGGTTGTGTCGCGACTAATAATGCACGCCTACGGGAGCGAGGGGTTAAACATGCCATTCTTCGTCATTGCCGGTAAATTTCATTGCGTGAATTACTCTCCCGACGGGGACACGATACGATTTGCCCCCAATGACCTTTCGGAGCTGGCCCTTCTCCAGGGGGTGCCGGCCAAGGTGAATGCGCGCGGGCATACGAGCGTGCGCGTCGAGGCCATCGATGCTCTGGAAACACATTATGGCGGTCGCCACCAGCCGCTCGCGCTGGCGAACGAGGCCCGCAACGCGCTCCTTGCATTTCTCGGCATAAGCGACGTCGTTTGGGACACCAACCAATCAAGCGTTCTCTCGGCCACGGATGGCGTCGACGGCTATATCCTCGCTCGGGCTACCGACAAATTTGGGCGCATCATCGGCTTTCTCTTCCCAGGCGCGCCCTCCGGCCCTAGCGGCTCCGACGTGTTCGTTCGGCCCGCCATGCTCGACGCGAGCCTCAACCGGTTCATGCTGCAGGAAGGACTGGCTTTCCCGACCTATTACCAGACGCTTTTCGGCGAATTGCGCACGGCGCTGACCCAGACAGTCCAGCAAGCCCGGGCCGCGAACAAGGGAATATACGCCGTCGACCGCACCAACACCCTATCGGCCATCGAGAATATCGGATCCCTGACGGAAACGCTCGTGCTGATGCCGAAACTCTTTCGTCGCGCTTCCGACTATGTTGCGGAGGCGGGATCGATCAGAGGCTTCAAGGACGCATTGGAGCTCAACGAGGAGCCTGTCTTCGACCTCGTCGAACTCAACTACACGCATTTCGATACGTTCATCGAGGAAGTCGGCGACCAGATACGCCTGACGCGCAAGCCGGAAGAGCTGGTATTCGACCCGATGCCGGAACGGCCGGGCGGGGAGTTCCGGGCAATGGTCAACGAGATCGAGCCCGTTCTCCAGGAGGGGTGACCGCTTCAAGCCCGCTCGATGGTCATGAAGTCGCGATAGTGTTCCTGGAGGTAGCGCAGGGTGACAGCGCTGTCAGCCGGTCTGCCGTAATAATAACCCTGCCCCATCGCACAGCCGAGCTCGCTGAGCTTGTCCGCATCGGCCTTTTCCTCGATGCCTTCCGCGACCACGGCAAGGTTGAGACCGTCGCACATGGCGATGATCGCCTTGACGATGTGTTCCGACGCGCGGTCCGTGGTGATGCGCGAGACGAAGGCGCGGTCGATCTTCACCTTGTCGAAGGTGAAGTCCCGAAGCCGCCCGAGGCTCGACTGACCGGTGCCGAAATCGTCGAGCGAGATGCGTACGCCCTGCTGGCGCAGGTCGGTGATGATGCGCTGCGCCGTATCGGCCGAAGTCATCACCGCCGTTTCGGTAATTTCCAGTTCCAGGCGATGCGGATCGAGGCCGACGCGTGCGAGGGTCGCGAGGATGGTCTCGGTCGTGCCGGGGTCCATCAACTGCGCTGAAGAGAGGTTGAAGGAGAGGAAAAGCTCACGCGGCCAGGAGAGTGCGGCCTCTGCGGCCTTGTGCAGTAACGTTTCAGAAAGTGCGTCAATAAAACCCCGCTCTTCGGCAAGGGGCACAAAAACCGCAGGCGAGACGAAGCCGAGATCGGCATCGATCCAGCGGGCCAACGCCTCGAAACCGACGACTCCACCATCGCTGATGCGCACGATCGGCTGGAAGTGGACATCCACGGCATCGGCGATGATGGCGTTGCGAAGCGCCTGCTCCAGCTGTGTCGCCCGCTTCATCTCCTGGGCGATCTCGCGGGAGTAGACAGTGATCTGTCCGCGGCCGCGGCGTTTGGAGCGGTAGAGCGCGGTTTCGGCGCTTTTCAGCAGTTCCTCGAAATCCTCGCCGGCGAAGGGATAGATCGCAAAGCCGAAGGAGGCCGATAGGCGGACGTTGCGGTCGCCAAGATCGTAGGGGGCGGACAGGACGTCCTTGATCATCTGGCCGATACGTTCGGCGCCGATGCGCTCGAAAACCAGGGGCAGGATGAAGGCAAACTCGTCACCGTCATGGCGGGTGACGGTCGCGCCGTCCGGAATACAGGCTTTCAGGCGATGAGCGACCTGGCAGAGGATCTCGTCGCCCGCTTCGGCGCCGAACAGATCGTTGATCGGCTTGAAGCCGTCGAGATTGGCAATGCAGATGGTAAAGGGTGCAGGATCCTGGGCCCGCTCCGCAGCCAGCAGGCGCACCTTGTCACGCAGACGGTATCGATTTCCGAGTCCCGTCAGGGCGTCACTGTAGGCCATTGCCTGCAGTTCATTCTGGCTGACCTGCGGCAATGGGTTTCCCGCCGACTTCATGAATAATCCCGTTGCGCTTCACAGACGGGCGCAGGATGCGGGAAAAAGATTAAAAAATAATGGCTTGGGCTTAACTTACATGGACGGATTGATTAATCGGTTAAGCATAGGACTGTCTTGCCGGTATGCCGAGAAACGTCTGGAAGACGGCTTCCAGCGCCTCGGGGCTAATCGGCTTGAGGATCACCTCGTTCATGCCTGAGGCAAAACATTGGTCGCGGTCGCGTTCGAAGGCCTGGGGAAGGACACCGATGATCGGAATGGAGTTGTCGATCGTCTCCAGGTTCCGGATGCGCACGCTCGCATCGAACCCACTGAGCTTCGGAAGGGTGATATCCATGAGGATCAGCCGCGGCGACCGCTCCTGCCAGAGCCGCACCGCTTCTTCGCCATCGGCGGCGATCGCATAACGATAACCCAGACCCTCGAGGATCTGCGAAAAGACGATCTGATTCACTGCGTTGTCTTCGGCGACCAGAATGTCGATGCCGACGCTTTCGTCGGCTTGCGAGGCAATCCAGGCGTCTTCGTCGCGCGCAGTCTCGTTTGCGGCAGGCTGGCTGAACTGGCGAGTGACGCCGGCGGCTAGTTCCCGCTTCACCCGGACCCCATTAATCGCCAAGGCGGGAATGCGGTGCCGCTGGACGATTTCGAGGCAAGCCTTGTCCGCCAGCGTATCGACGACGACGAGATCGATCGCGATGCTGGCTTCCTTTGCCAGTTGCAGGAAGAGTTCCAGTTCCTCACCGTCTGAAACCGAGGAGGTGTCGAATTCCAGATTGTCGAGAATCTCCAGCGCCTCGGCGCTCGTCCTCGGGTCGGAGGAGGCGACAAGAACCTTGCGGTTGGAAAGATGGATCGTATCGGACTCAACCGCCGCCTTCACTGGCACCTCGCGCTCCTGCCGGGCCAGCGACGTGGTGATCAAACCGCCCCGGCTCATGCGCGGCTTGATCTGCTCGCCGTCTTCATCGGTCGCGACCAGTCCGGTAATGTCTTCCATGGCGGTGACCAGATAATAACGGCCCGGCTTTCCAATGCGGTATTTGTTGGCGATGATGACGGCCTGCGAGCCGTCCGGCCGCGTCACCAGTTCGGACATCTGCTGGGGTTCGCCAAGATCGAGGACCCCGCGATTGATGCGGTCCAGGCGCTGCTCCACCTGCGGCGGATGAACATCGGATCCCTTGTGACCGAGAATTGCTTCAGGCGGCAGATCGAGGAAACTCGCGGCCATCTTGTTGACGGCAACAAAGGTCAGGCTGCTGTCCTTGACGGTAATCGGGAACGGCAGGTTGTCGAGCACCTCTTCGGTGATCTGCACCCGCTCCATGTCGGCGCGCCACTGTTCCTCGCGCTTTTTGTGATCCGAGATATCCCTGACGACGCAGACGCCGTAACCGGACGACAGGCGGCGCTTGGTGAAGCTCACCCAGCGGTCGGTGCCGCGGCGCTCCTGCGACTCGGCCCGTTCCTTCCAGAGAGTGGCGATCTGCTCAGCGATCCAGTCCTCACGGCTCAGCATCCGGCGCGGACCGGAAGCATCGGTCAGGAAGCGTCCACCGCCATCATAGACGGCCCCGAGGAAATCGCGAAGGCGCGTGCCGGGCGTTAGAAAGCTCTTCGGAACCGGCAGGAGGGTCAGCAATTGCTGGCTCGCAAAGACGATCAGGTCATTCCTGTCATAGACAAAGACGCCGCCCGAAATGCCCTCGGAGATCACTTCGAGCATGACAGCTTGAATGTTTGCGTCCGCCGACGCCAAATCATCCATAGGATGAAACTCCCCGTATGCTTTTTCGGACCGAATGAAAAATCGGACCGTAATGCCGATATTCGCCTGTCGGCGTTATTCCTTCTAGTTTTCGTCTTGTCGGCGCGGGAACATGCTGGCTCCAAGTCCTCAACGGGTGATCAGGGCTCGCATGACGGTGCCCAGCTGGCCGCCATCCCGGTCACTCGCGGGAAGCTGGCGCCTCCCCGGTTTCATCCAAGTTTAATACGGAACAAATTATCCCGTTTATCTTAAAGCCGGATTAATGAACGGCCGTGCATCAACCTTAAAGTTCATTTCAATCGGCTAGGAAAGGTGCGATCCGGGCTTTCCTTCCGGCGCCGAATCCGGGAAAATGGCGCATGTCCGTCAAACAGCTCCCCGAGACCCTGATCAACCAGATCGCTGCCGGCGAAGTCATCGAAAGGCCCGCCAGCGCCGCGAAGGAACTGATCGAAAACGCCATCGATGCCGGCGCGACCCGCATCGAGATCGCCACCGCGGGCGGCGGCAAAAGCCTGATCCGCATTACCGACAACGGTACCGGCATGGATGCCGCCGATCTCGATCTAGCCGTGCGGCGACACTGCACGTCGAAAATATCCGAGACGCTCGACGACATCCGCACGCTCGGTTTCCGCGGCGAGGCCCTGCCCTCGATCGGTTCGGTGGCGAAGCTCACCATCACCAGCCGCCGCAACGGTCATTCTGAAGGATCGCAGGTGGCGGTGATCGGCGGCAAGATGTCCGGCGTGAAGCCGGCGCCGGCCAATACCGGCACGGTCGTCGAGGTGCGCGATATCTTCTTTGCGACGCCGGCTCGGCTGAAATTTTTAAAGACCGAGAAGGCCGAGGCCGGCGCGATCACCGAAGTGGTCAAGCGCATGGCGATCGCCTTCCCGCATATCCGCTTCGTACTGTCGGGTTCCGACCGCACGACGCTCGAATTCCCGGCGACCGGCGACGACCATCTCGCCCGCATGGCGCAGATCCTCGGCGCCGATTTCCGCGACAATGCGATCGAGATCGATGCGATGCGGGAAGATGTCGGGCTTTCCGGCTTCGTCGGCGTGCCGACCTTCCATCGTGGCAACTCGGCGCATCAATATGCCTTCGTCAACGGCCGACCGGTGCAGGACAAGCTGATCCTGTCGGCGCTGCGCGGCGCCTATGCGGAAAGCGTGCCCTCCGGCCGCTACCCCGTGGCGGTCCTGTCGATCAGGATCGATCCGGCGCTGGTGGACGTCAACGTGCATCCGGCGAAGTCGGACGTGCGTTTTCGCGATCCCGGCCTGGTGCGAGGCCTCATCGTCGGGGCGATCCGCGAGGCGCTGCATCGCGAGGGCGATCGGGCGGCGACGACCGGAACGTCGGGCATGATGCGCGCCTTCCGCCCCGGCTTCCAGCCGGCTCATGCCGCACCGCGCACTCCTTGGGCGGCCGCGGCCTCGCCGTTCAGGCCGCTCCATCCGCAGCCGGCCAACGGCTTTGCGGAACAGGTGCAATCCGGCTTCGACGTGCTGACCATGCCGACAGCTCGTGCCGATACGGTGATCGCGGAACCCGCTCCGAGGACCGCTGGCGAAGACGCGCCGCGCTATCGCCTGGGTGCCGCCCGCGCGCAGGTTCACGAAAACTATATCGTGGCCCAGACCGAAGACGGGCTTGTCATCGTCGACCAGCATGCCGCCCATGAACGGCTGGTGTTCGAGGCGATGCGCAAGGCGCTCGACACCAAGCGGCTGGTGAGCCAGGTCCTCCTGATCCCGGAGATCATCGACCTTCCGGAAGAGGATTGCGACCGGCTGATGGCGAATGCGACGGAACTCGACCGGCTGGGCCTGGCGATCGAACGTTTCGGTCCGGGCGCTGTCGCGGTGCGCGAGACGCCCGCCATGCTCGGCGAAGTCGATGCGGCCTCGATGGTCCGGGACCTCGCCGACGAGATCGCCGAATGGAACACCGCCGGGGGCCTGCGCGGCAAGCTCGAATATGTCGCCGCCACCATGGCCTGCCACGGCTCGGTGCGGTCCGGCCGGCGGCTGAGGCCGGAGGAGATGAACGCGCTTTTGCGCGAAATGGAAGCGACGCCCGGCTCCGGTACCTGCAACCATGGCCGGCCCACCTATATCGAACTCAAGCTTTCCGACATCGAGCGGCTCTTCGGCCGAAGCTGAAAAAGCTGGCAATTCAGGTTCAATCGGGGTAGAGCAGGCGCCATGTTTTTCCGCAGGAGACGACAGATGAACCGGTTCGAGGGAAGCGGATTCCGCGAAGCGAAGATCCGGTATCTCGATGGCGACTACCAGATCCTGACCGCCGGCTCCTATGTGATATGCGCCATGACGGGGGCGCAGATTCCGATCGACGAATTGCGGTACTGGAGCGTCGCCCGGCAGGAGCCCTATGTCGATTGCGCCTCCTCGCTGGAAGCCGACAAGCGCGCCGGCATTCTGCCCAACCAGAGCCGCGGCTAAACCTTCGCGGCGTTTCCTTCCCTGATACGCCGCTCTCGGAAATTGGCGATCGCCGTATCGATGATCTTGGCCGGTGCCTGCGGATCGTCGAACGCCATGTCGACCTCGACCACGCTTACCTTTTCCGCCAGTTCCTCCATGCGCCCGTGATGTCCCTGCAGCCGCACCGCATCCTTGGCGGTGGTGACGAGCGTCAGTTTGTCCTTGGCGGCATCATCCAGGAGGTCCGAGATCTCGTCCTCGCTGAAATAATGATGGTCGGGGAAGTCGCGCTTTTCCATGACCAGCCCGCCGACTTCTCTGACGGTACGATAGAATTTCTCCGGATCGGCGATGCCGGCGAAGGCGAACAGCGCCTTGCCGGCGATGTCGCGATTTTCACGCGGCTTCAGCGCCGCGACATAGATCTGCTTGCCGGCGCGGGCAGCCTGGCGCACCAGCTTGTCGGCCGCCTCGCCGTTGCCGACCTTGAGGATCGCCGAGAGCTGACGCATCTGCTCGGATATCGGCGCCCTCACCGGCCCGCCCGGCACGAGATGGCCGTTGCCGATGCCGCGCACCGTGTCGATAACGACGAGGGCGAAATCCAGCGCCAGGCGGGCGCTCTGGAAACCGTCGTCCATGATGATCAGGTCGGCGCCTTCGGAGACCAGTCGATGAGCCCCCTCGACGCGGGTGCGGGAAATCACCGTCAGCGTCTCGCGGCAGAGCAAGAGCGCCTCGTCGCCCACCGCCTCGGCCCGGTGGTGTTCGGGATCGACGACGGTCGTGACGTCAAGCGAACCGCCGTAACCACGGCTGAGGAAACCTGGCTTCAAGCCCTTTTCTTTTGCCGCTCGGGCAAGGGTGATCGCGGTCGGGGTCTTGCCGGCGCCGCCGACCGTGAAATTGCCGACGCAGATGACCGGCACGGGAATGCTGGCGCGCCTGGCTTTGGCCATGCGGCGGCCGGCGATACTGCCATAAAGAAACGAAACGGGGGCAAGGCCCCAGGCACGCCAATCCGCTTTCGTCCACCAGAATGGCGGTGCTTCCGATACCATACCCAAACTCCGGCTGATCCGTCCTGAAACAGCCCGCGAACAAAATGGCAGTTTTGGAAAAAAGGCAAGTCTTTGAAACCAAAGCCCGGTTCAGGCGTGAAGCTTTTCCGGCAGAAGGTCCATGAGCGCGGTGATATCGGCAAGGCAGATATCCGCCGATGCCGACAGCGTTTCGCGGGAGCCGGTGCCGGTCAGCACCGCGACCTTCAGGCCGACGCCCGCGCTCGCACCCATATGCATGTCGTGATTGTTGTCGCCGACCATGGCGACCTCGGCGGGATCGAGGCCGGTGGCGCGGCAGAAACCGAGCACCATGCCGGGCTCCGGCTTCACGCCGTGACCGCTGTCGTAGCCGGCGATGAAATCGACATGATCGATGATGCCGAAGCGGATGGCGGTCTGGCGGATCGCCTGCTCGTTGTCGCTGGAGGCGATGCCGAGCTTGAAGCCGCGCGTCTTGAGTTTGGCAAACAGTGCCGCGAGATCGGTGACGGCCACGGAAAATTCAGCCGAGCGGATGAAGAGGTCGTCGAGCAGCCGGGTGAGTTCACCCACGTCGAGCGGCGAACCGGCGGCGACAAATCCCGCGGCGATCTCGGCGGCGTTGCCGGCGGCCAGCAGGCTGTCCGGACGGGTGTGGCCGGATACCGGGTCCATGCCGCCGGAAAACAGAAGCTGCGGTTCGAGCTCGGCGTCGCCGGCGGAAGCGATGCGGGCAGCCTCGCGGTTCACCGGTCCCCAGCTCTCGTCATAGAGCAACAACGTGCCGTCCTTGTCGAACAGGATGCCGGCGATGTGTGCGAGCTTTTCCGGGGTCATCGAACGGCGGCGGCTTTCGGCTGCAGCCTGGCGCTCACCGTCAGCGGATTGACATAGGGCTCCAGCGCCTTGATCGTCTTCGACAGCGCACCGCGCATCTCGTCCATCGCGTCATGGCCGGAATCGATCATCTTTACGCGGGCGAGATCGTTGATCATCAGGTAGTGGACCGCCTTTGCCAGCATCTCCACGTCCTTGACGATGCGGGCGCCGCCCTTGCGCACCAGATGCTGGTAGGCGTCGCGGAAATTCTGGACATGCGGGCCGGACAGCACGGCGCAGCCGAGCATGGCCGGCTCCAGGGGGTTCTGCCCACCCTCGTTCGTCAGCGACCTGCCGACGAAGGCGATTTCGGTCAAACGCAGGTAAAGCCCCATTTCGCCGATCGAGTCGCCGAGGAAGACGTCGGTCTCCGGGGTTACGACATCGTTGCGCGAGCGGCGCGCCACGGTCAGGCCCATTTCCTTCAGCATCTCTTCGACCGCGTCGGCGCGGTCGGGGTGGCGCGGCACGAGAATGGTCAGCTGGCCGTTCTTCGGTTTCAGCGCCTTATGGACGGTCGCCGCCGCCTTTTCCTCACCGTCGAAAGTCGAGATCGCCGCCCAGGTCCGGCGGCTGCCGATCTGCTTGCGATAGCTTGCCAGCACTGCCTCGTCGCAGGGCGGCGGATCAGTATCGCTCTTCAGGTTGCCGGAAGCGATGACAGGCCAGGCGCCGAGATCGCGGAAGCGCTCGGCATCCAGATCCGACTGAGCGACCACCAGAGCCATCTTGCCGAAGATGGCTTCGGCGATCGAGCTGCGGTTGCGCCAGCGATCGAAGGACCGGTCGGAGATGCGGGCATTGACGCGGATCTGCGGAATGCGGCGGCGGGCGAGTTCGGCGATGGTGGTCGGCCAGATCTCGGATTCCGCGGTGATGCAGGCATCCGGCTTCCAGTAGGCGATGAACCGCTTGATCGGAAATTTCAGGTCGAGCGGCACGTATTGGTGGATCACCTCGTCGGCCAGCCGCGACCGGACGAGATTTGCGGAGGTGACGGTGCCCGTCGTCAGAAGGATGTGAATCTCGCGGCGCCGCAGCTCGCGGATCATCGGCATGATGGCGATGGTTTCCCCGACGCTTGCCGCGTGCACCCAGATGAGCGGGCCACGGGGCCGGGCAAGGCTTGCATAACCGAGCCGTTCCAGCTTGCGGGTCCTGTCTTCCTTGCCCTTCATGGCGCGATAGGCAAGATAAGGGCCGACCAGGGGATAAAGGGAAATACCGGCCACCCGGTAACCAACGAGAGCCAGGCGCGCAGAAATCTTGCTCACCGTGTTTGCCCCCGATGCGTGATGGCCGCCATCAATGTGATAGACCCTCCGATTGCTCATCCGTAACCCAGTTTTTTGTGTTTTACAAATGCGTCAAAAAAGGGTCCCCGGGATCGATACCAGGCGAGGGACCAGCATTGCGAGCACATTGTAAAACGCGAGGCTTATCTCAAGCCGACTTAGTATCAGGATCGAGCAGACGGTGCATATGGACGATGAAATACCGCATATGGGCGTTGTCGACCGTCTGCTGCGCCTTGCCCCGCCAGGCGATCAGCGCGCTTGCGTAGTCCGGATAGATGCCGACGATATCAAGCGCCGAAAGGTCCTTGAATTGAAGGCCCTCCAGGCTCTGCAGTTCGCCACCGAAGACCAGGTGCAGAAGTTGTTTCTTTTCGCCCGTTTCCGTCATTGTCCGATATTCCGTCCGTTCCAGCTCCCCCGGCTCTTCCTCTGCTGCATTCCCATGGAAAGGTCAACCCGGAGCGAGCCTCGCGAGCTGGGGTAAAAGGCTGTGGAGCGCGTGTTCGGCGCCGGCGGCCAGCATTTCGTGGCTGACGGTCTCGCGATTGTAGACAAGCCGGTTGCCGGCGAGATCGACGAGGCGGCCGCCCGCCCGTTCGAGAATAAGGTCGGCGGCCGCCAGATCCCAGTCATGGGAGGCACGCTTGACGACGGTGCCGTCAATACCGCCATCGGCGATCATGGCGAGCCGGTAGGCGAGCGACGGCACATGCCGCACCCGGCGGACTTCGTCGCGAAAATCCGGCTCGAATTTCTTGACGAGGTTCTCGTCGGCCGCGATGACCAGTTCGCCATTGCTGCGGGCGACGGTGACTGAAATCGGCCGGCCGTTCTTCAGAGCCGGCCCATCCTTCACCGCGGAAAACTCCTCGTCGAGTGCCGGCGCCACAAGAACACCGGCCACCGGCTGGCCGCGATGCACGACGGCGACCGAGACGCACCAGGTCTTCTCGCCGTTGATGAAGGCGCGGGTGCCATCGATCGGATCGACGACGAAGAGCGTTTCGCAGCTGAGCCGGGCGACATCGTCGTCGGTTTCCTCGGAAAGCCAGCCGTAGTTCGGCCGGGCCATCAGGAGCAGGCTCTGCAGCCGGTCGTTGGCGGCGAAGTCGGCGGCGCTGACCGGCGACTTGCCCTCGTTCTTCCACCAGACTTCCGGCGAGCGGCCGAAAAATCCGTGGGCGATGTTGCCGGCCTGGCGCGCCGCGTCGAGAATGAGTTCGAGATCCTGGCCCCAGGCTTCAGCAACCGTCATCGGGATCAGCGTCCCGCCAGCGTCATGCCCTCGATGGCGATGGTCGGGGAAGCGACGCCGAACTTTCGGTCGATGTCGTTGGCCGGCGTCAGGCGCATGAACATGTCCTTGAGGTTGGAGGCGATCGTCACTTCCGAAACAGGATAGGCGAGCTCGCCGTTCTCGATCCAGAAGCCGGTCGCGCCACGCGAGTATTCGCCGGTGATCATGTTGACACCCTGGCCGATCAGTTCGGTGATGTAGAAACCGTTGCCGATCGACTTGATCAGATCCTCGGGCGAGATGTCGCCGGGCTCCAGCGCCAGATTGGTGGAGGCAGGCGAGACGGCCGTGCCGCCGCGCACGCCGCGGCCGTTGGTGGCAAGCCCTAGTTCGCGCGCCGTCGAGGTCGACAGGAACCAGTGGTTCAGGACGCCGTCCTCGATCATCACCATGCGTTTTCCGGAGACACCCTCGCCGTCGAAAGGACGCGAAGAGGAGCCGCGCACGATCAGCGGATCGTCGGTGATGCTGAGCCCGGCTTTGAGCACCTGCTGGCCCATCTTGTCGCGCAGGAAGCTGGTCTTGCGGGCGACGGACGCGCCGTTGATGGCGCCGGCTATGTGACCGACGAAACCGCGGGCGATGCGCGGATCGAAGACGACGGTGACGTTGCTGCCGGTATCGACCTGGCGCGGATTGACGCGCTTGACGACGCGCTCGCCGGCGCGGAGGCCGATCAGCTTCGGATCGTCGAGGTCGGCGGCATAAAGGCGGCTGTCGAAATCGTAGTCGCGCTCCATCTTGGTGCCCTCGCCGGCAATGACGCTGACAGAACGGCCGAAACGGGATGCCATGTAGCTGCCGGAAAAGCCGTGGGAGGTGACGAGCACGAGGCCACCCATGCCGGACGATGCGCCGGAACCGGAGGAATTGGTGACACCCTGGACGTCGAGCGCCGCCTGCTCCATTTCGAGCGCCGCTTCGCGCAATGCATCGGTCGGCACATCGGTCGGGTCGTAGAGTTCGAGGTCCGGATAGGATCTGGCGAGATCGGCTTCGTCCGCAAGGCAGGCAAAGGGATCGTCGGGAGAGACCTTGGCCATGGCGACGGCGCGCTCGGCAAGCACCTTCATGTCGAAGCCGGGATTGGCCGAGACGCTGGCGACCTGCCGGCCGACGAAGACGCGAAGCGAGAAATCGTCGCTCTCGGACGCTTCCGTGCCCTCGACCTTGCCGAGACGGACGCTGACGGAACGGGAGCGGGAGCGAACCACGACCGCATCCGCCTGATCCGCTCCCGCGGCCTTGGCTAGATCGATCAGTTGGCTGGCGCGGGAAAGCAGTTCGGCGGAATCGATTTCAGAGGTCATGATTGCAAGCCTTTCATTCTCGTCCCATTTATTGTGCACTGTCAGAAGCATCAAGGGCGGCTCGCCGATTCTTGATTTCCCACCTTAGACTGAAAGTATCCCGCATGACCGCTCCCGGCTCGCTATTTTCCCAAATGCTTCTCCTGCTTGCCGGCGCGGTGATCGCCGCCCCGGTGTTCAGAAAGCTGGGACTCGGCACGGTGCTCGGTTATCTCGCCGCCGGCGTGGTCATCGGACCGATCATGCAGCAGATCGTCGAAACGGAAGAAGTGCTGCATTTTGCCGAATTCGGTGTCGTCTTCCTGCTGTTCATCATCGGGCTCGAACTGAAGCCTTCGCGTCTCTGGCAGATGCGCGGCGACGTGTTCGGTCTCGGGCCGGCGCAGGTGGTGATCTCGGGACTGGTGCTGACCGGACTGGCCTATCTGAGCAACATGGCGGATTGGCGCGGCAGCCTGATCGTCGGTTTCGGCCTTGCATTGTCCTCGACGGCGTTTGCGCTGCAGATCCTCAACGACGACGGCGAGATGAACAGCCGACACGGCCAACGATCGTTTTCGGTGCTGCTGTTCCAGGATCTCGCCATCGTGCCGCTGCTGGCGCTGATCACCATCCTGGCGCCAGGGACCACGGAGACGGAAGCCTCGCCGCTTCTCGATTTTGCCATCGCGGTCGGGGCGGTCGGCGCCATGGTGATCGCCGGGCGCTATCTCCTGACGCCGATGTTCCAGATCATCGCCCGCACCGGTGCGCGCGAGGTGATGATCGCCGCAGCCCTGCTGGTGGTGCTGGGGTCGGCAGCCGCCATGCAGGCGGTCGGCCTGTCGATGGCGATGGGCGCCTTCCTGTCCGGCGTGATGCTGGCCGAGTCTTCCTACCGGCACGAACTGGAAGCGGATATCGAACCCTTCCGCGGCCTGCTTCTGGCGCTGTTCTTCATGGCCGTCGGCCTGTCGCTGGAAGTCCATGTCATCCTCGACAACATCTTCTTCATCCTGCCCGCGGTGCCGATCTTCATGGCACTCAAGGCGCTGATCGTCTACGGGCTCTCCCGGCTGTGGGGTTCGCCGCACAATGATGCGGTGCGCATCGCGTTCCTGCTGCCGCAGGGCGGCGAATTCGGCTTCGTGCTGTTCACCACTGCAACAGCGAGCGGCCTGTTCTCGTCGGCTACCGCCTCGCTGCTGATTGCCGGCGTGACGCTGTCGATGGCGCTCACGCCGTTCGGTGCGGCACTTTCCAAACGGCTCCTCAACGGCGAGAGCCGCGAGGAACTGGAGGAGGATTTCAACGGTGCCGGGGCCGACGTGCTGATGATCGGGTTTTCGCGTTTCGGCCAGATCGCCGCGCAGATCCTGCTGGCCGGCGGCCGCGAGGTGACCGTCATCGACGATTCCGCCGACCGCATCCGCCAGGCCGCCTCCTTCGGTTTCCGTATCTATTTCGGCGACGGGACGCGTCGCGACGTGCTCATCGCGTCGGGCATCGAAAAGGCGAAGATCGTCGCCGTCACCACCCAGAAACGCGAGACGACTGACCAGATCGTCGATCTCATCCGCTCGCAATTTCCGGACGTGCGCCTCTATGTCCGCTCCTACGACCGTATCCATGCGCTGTCGCTGCGGGATCGGAACGTCGAATACGAGCTGCGCGAGACCCTGGAATCCGGCCTGCTGTTCGGAAAAAAGACGCTGGAAGCGCTCGGCATGAGCGAGAACGAGACCGACGAGATCGGCGACGACATCCGCCAGCGCGACGAGGAGCGACTGCAGATCCAGGCCGTCCAGGGGCTCGGCGCCGGCCGCGAGATGCTGTTCAACAGTCCGGTCCGGCCGGAACCGCTGATCAAGCCGAAACGGTCGATGGTGGTGGACGCCGACGAACTGAGCACGGAACCGGCGACGGCGGAGAACGGCTAGGGCCGCACAGCTTTTCCTCTTGCGACCATCGCGACGATCGTTTCGAAAAGCTCGGCCTTGGCCTCTGCCGCCGTGATGTCGCCGCTGGCGGCGGCGTTGGAAAGCGCTTCGGCTGCACCGAGCATGGCCCAGAGCCCGGGCGACGCTATATGGCCGGCCTCTGCGAACGGGAGAAGCGCAAGCCGGCATTTTTCCATGAATATGCCCTCGTATTCATGCTTGATCCGTTCAAGTTCGGGAGAGCTCTCCAGGGCCGCAATGACGCCCGGTATCTCCCGGCCCTGCAACAGGACACAGTCCACATAGGAGGAGGCAATGACCGCAGCCCGGTCAGCGAGCGTCGGCCCGCTCGATTGCAGGGCCGCGTCCATGATGGCCGTCTGGCGGCTGTCGAAATCCTGATAAAGCGCGGCCAGGAGAACGGGCCGGGTGCTGAAATGATCGTAGACGACGGGCTTCGCGACCCCTGCCTGCTCCGCCAGCCGGGGCAGCGTCAGGGCATCCGTGCCTTCTTGCCGGACGATGCGCCACGCAACCTCCATCAACTGCTGGCGCCTTCCCTGCCGCGAGAGGCGCTGCCGGAGACGCGCCGGTTCTTTCATTTCGGTGCTTGACATGACTATATACCAAAAGTAACTTACTAAAAGTATATAACCACTGCCCGTGAGTTTCAATCTGCCAGCAGGAGTTTTCGCCATGCACGCGCTGATCGTCGTTTCGCATCCCGAACCTGGATCCCTCACCCATAACGTCGCCGCCCATCTCGCCGAAGGCATCACCATGTCCGGCGGCTCTTTTGAAATTGCCGATCTTGCGGCGGAGGGCTTCGATCCGAGATTTACGCAGGCGGATCTGGCGGCGCATCGCAGGGAGGCACTACCCTCGGCGGATGTCACGGCCGAACAGGCGAGAATCGACCGCGCCGATGCGCTGGTGCTCGTCTATCCCGTCTACTGGTGGTCGATGCCGGGGCTATTGAAAGGGTGGATCGACCGCGTCTTCGCAAACGGCTGGGCCTATGACGATGGGCAGGGTGCCAAGGTGGTGAAGAAACTTCGCCACCTTCCCATCCACCTAGTCGCGATCGGCGGCGCCGACATGCGGACCTATGCGCGGCACGGTTATTTCGGCGTGATGAGGACGCAGATCGATCATGGGATATTCGATTATTGCGGCGCGCCGGTCATGGCATCCGAGCTTCTCCTGGAAGAGGAACTGGATAGACCCGATTTCCCATCTGAGATCGCACGCAAGATCGGCCGTAATGTTTTCAGCGCGCCCCGGAAAACCGAGGCCGCATAGCTGGCCAAAACCTCAGGCTTCGGCTGCCGCCGCATGAAGCGCGTCGATGGCGCGCTTCAGCTCGTCCTTGACGTGCTCGGATTCGTCGAGGATGTCGCGGGCCTTCAGGAAATCCAGCACCCGGAAACGGTTGACCGACGGCCGAAGGAAGATCTGGGGCGGATTGAGCTTCAGCTTGAGCGCGATGCTTGCCTGCATGGTCAGCTGGCTGGCGCCGAACAGGCTGTCGATGCGATTGGGCGCATGGGTGCCGTCGCCTTCCGGCGCACCGACCACGTCGACGCCGATCACCACGTCGGCGACGTCCATCAGCTGCTCATAAGGGACGGGATTGAAGACGCCGCCGTCGATCATCACCCGCCCGTTCACCCGGACCGGCATGAACAGGCCGGGAATGGCGGCAGACGCCGCGATCGCGGTGCGCAGCTCGCCCTGTTCGAGGATCACCTCCGCCTGGCCGTAATAATCGGTAGCCGAGATCTTCATCGGGATTTCGAGATCGGCGAAATCCTCCGGCACCTGCGGCGGCAGGAAGGCATCGAGGATGAGTTCGAGATTGAACTGGCCGAAGCGGAAACCGCCGAGCTTGTCGCGCATGGTCGCCGGGCCGAGACCCCAGAGCTTGTTCAAAAGGGTGCCGCGATGGCCGACGGTCTCCAGCGCGTATTCGCGGATCTCGCGTCCGGTCATGCCCGAGGCCATGCCGGCGCCGATGATCGCGCCGATCGACGAGCCGGAAATCGCCACGGGCCGTATGCCGAGTTCGTCGAGCGCCTCGATGACCTGGATATGCGAGAGGCCGCGCGCGCCGCCGCCGCCGAGAGCAACCGCAAACGTCAGGCCACCCTTGGCTCTGACGGCTTCGAGATCGGGAACTGCAAGCCTTGTATTCATTCCTCTGACCTCAGGCCGGCTGGTAGCGGAAAAAATCCATGCGGGTATCGCCGAATGTCCGGCTCTCCAAAAACTTGAAGACGGCATCGACGGCGGGGTTTATGTCGGCCCGCTCCTCCAGAATGGCAAGGGCTCCGGGTGCGAGCCAGCCGCCGGCATGGGCCGAAAGCATGGCGCCCTCGCCGAGCCCCTGACCATAAGGCGGGTCGGCGAACAGGAAATGAAACGGCTCGATATTGTTGGCCGTGCCGAGCTTGGTGGCATCACGGCGCAGGATGCGCGCCCGGCCATGCAGGCCGAGGCTGTCGATATTCTCCCACAACAGGCCCCTGCCCTCGACGCCGTTCTCGACGAAGAGCGCACTCTTGCAGCCGCGCGACAACGCCTCCAGCCCGACCGCGCCGGTGCCGGCGAAAAGGTCGATCACCCGGCCGCCATCCAGTGCCTGCGGATAGACGTGGCCGATGATGTTGAACAGGCTTTCACGCGTCCGGTCGATGGTCGGCCGGATGTCGCTTGTTTTGGGCGTGGCCAGAGACCGGCCGCGAAATTCACCACCGACGATCCGCACTGCGCGTTACCCTCTCGGCGTGCGCGGCTTGCCGCCGGCCGGACGTCCGCCCGAGGCGGGCCGGCCACCAGGCCTGCCCCCGGGCTTGCCACCGGCACCCGTCGGTTTCCCGCGGCCGCCGGAAGGTTTTCCGCCAAAGCTCTTGCCGCCGCCCGGCTTTGCGCCGAAGGGCTTGCCGCCAGGCTTTCCACCGCGCGGCCTGTCGCCGGCGGGCCGATCACCTGTGGGACGGTCACCACGCGGCGGCCGATCCGAGAACGGCCGGTCGCTGCGCGGACGCTCGAAGCGCCCCTCGCCTGCGGAGAAGGACCGTGCGGGACGCTCGCCATCCTCGCGCGGCTTGCGGTCGCCGAACGACCGTTCGCCTCTGGGCTTGTCACCGAAAGAGCGCTCGCCCCTTGGCTTATCGCCGAACGGACGGTCACCACGGGGCGGACGGTCACCGGAAGGACGCTCGCCGCGCGGACGCTCGGAACGGCCTTCGCCGAAGGAACGAGCAGGCCGATCACCATCGGCGCGCGGCTTACGGTCAGCAAACGGGCGGTCGCCTCTGGGCTTGTCGCCGAACGGGCGGTCGCCGCGGGGTTTGTCGCCGAAGGGACGGTCACCACGCGGGCGTTCCGAGCGAGCATCGCCGGAGAAGGATTTGGTCCGGGGACGGTCGCCGTCCTCGCTCGGCTTGCGGTCGCCCCTCGGCTTGTCGCCGAAGGGACGGTCGCCACGATCCGGGCGGTCGCCAAAGGATTTCTTGCGGCCGAAATCGGCCTTTTCCGGCTTGTCAGGCCCGTCGGCGCGGATCCAGTCGCGGTCCTCTTCGGCGCGGTTGACGATGACCGGCCGGTCGTTCTGCGGGGTGGGCTTCTTGAAAAGCTGCTCGGCCTCGGCACGGACGGAGGATTTGCGCGTCTTGTTTTCGGTGGTCGGGCGGGCGCCCGGCGCCATCCATACATTGGCGGTGCGGCTGGTGCCCATCGGCGGACGCTTCTTCGGCCGGTCATCCTCGTCCTCAGCGCGACCGCCGAACGGCTTTGCGCCGCGCGGCTTGTCGGCGAACTTGCGGTCGTCGCGCTTGGTATCCAGACGGCCGAGCGCCTTTTCGCGCCGGTCCTCCGGCTTGCCGGCGCGCGGACGCTCGGTCCGCTCCGGCCTTGCCGCCCATTCCGAGTGCTCAGTGCGGGCCGAGCGCTCGGCACGGGCGGGCTTCTCATCCTCTTCCGCAGCCGTCTCGGTATAGATCGGCGCGTCGAAATTCGCCTTGGATTCCTCGATCAGGCGCGGGCCGAGCTGGTCGCGCAGCATGCGGCCCCGCACCTCCACCACCTCGCCTTCCGGCAGGTCCCCGAGCTGGAACGGTCCGTAGGAAATGCGGATCAGGCGGTTGACCTCGAGGCCGAGCGCGCCGAGCACGTTCTTGATCTCGCGGTTCTTGCCTTCGCGAAGGCCCATTGTGATCCAGACATTGCTGCCCTGGGTGCGGTCGAGCGTCGCGTCGATCGAACCGTACAGCACGCCTTCGACAGCGATGCCCTCCTTCAGCTTGTCCAGTTCCTCCTGCTTGATCTCGCCATGGGCACGCACGCGGTAACGGCGCAGCCAGCCGGTGGTCGGCAGTTCCAGCACGCGCGACAGGCCGCCATCGTTGGTCAGCAGCAGCAGGCCTTCGGTATTGATGTCGAGGCGGCCGATGGAGAGCACCCGCGGCAGCCCTTCGGGAAGGTTGTCGAAGACTGTCGCGCGGCCTTCCGGGTCGGAATTGGTGGTCACCAGGCCGGCAGGCTTGTGGTAGAGCCAGAGGCGGGTGCGCTCGATGCCGCGGATCGGCATGCCGTCAACCTCGATCTTGTCGGCGAGCGTCACGTTGACGACCGGGGTATCGAGGACCTTGCCGTTCAGGCTGACCCGGCCTTCCATGATCATCCGCTCGATATCGCGGCGCGACGCGACGCCGACGCGTGCGAGGATCTTGGAGATGCGCTCGGGCTTGCCCTCGGCCTCCATGGTTTCCGGTGCCGGGGGCAGCTTGCGGACGGGCTTTGCCGCCTTTTCAGCGCCGCTCTTGGCCGCGGAACTCTTCCTGGGCGCAAGGCCTTCCTTGGCGGAAAAGCCCGCCTTGCCGCCAGCGCCGGCCTTCGGAGCGGCTCTCGGTTTGGTTTCGCGAACGAAAGTCTTGCCTTCGCCGCGCTTCGGCTTGTCTTTGGAATTCATTTGTTGTTTGCCTGAAGCGTGATGTCTACGGAGCGATCCGGACATTCTTGTTCGTGTTGACTGAGATGGATTCGTGCCCGCAGCCGGGCGTCCAGTTGGATGCTTCCTACCAGTTCGCGCGATCCGGGTTAAGAGGAAATCGCCGAAATGCCTAATACCGACGGGTTCATGAATGCTGCCCTTGCGGAAGCCAAACACGCCGCCGCCCGCGGCGAGGTTCCGATCGGCGCCGTTCTGGTCATCGACGGCGTTATCGTCGCCCGCTCCGGAAACCGGACCCGCGCCGAAAACGACGTTACCGCCCATGCCGAAATCGCCGTCATCCGGGATGCCGCGGCCGCCCTTGGACAGGAGCGGCTATCGGGTGCCGACCTTTACGTGACGCTCGAACCCTGCACCATGTGCGCGGCGGCGATCTCGTTTGCGCGCATCCGGCGGCTCTATTACGGCGCGGAGGACCCGAAAGGCGGAGCGGTGGACAACGGCGTGCGCTTCTTTGCCCAGCCGACCTGCCATCATGCGCCGGAAGTCTATTCCGGCCTCGGCGAAAGCGAGGCCGCGATCCTGCTCACCGGCTTCTTCAGATCGAAAAGAGAGAGCTAATAAAGCGGGCTTAGAAGAGCTTCCACCAGTCGCTGCCCTTCTTGGCTTCCGCGGCTTGCGCCTTGCGGCGCTTTTCCTTCTGGCTTTCGGGCTCGCCGACATCCGACAGGGCAGCCGCATCCGCCGACCGGAACTCCGCCGGCGGATCCGCGAGCGAACGGCGGCGTCCGGTGACGCTGACGGTCTCGGCGTTTTCCTTGGCCTTGCGGAAGGCTTCCCACTTTTCCGTTTCGGTCATCTGACCGGCCTGACCGCTGCCCGCGAGTAGCGGTGAGCGATAGTTGGGATCGTTCTCGTGGGCCGCCGCTTCGTCACGCAGACGCTTGCGGGTTTCTTCCGGAGATTCGACCCAGTTGGGGTTGCTTTCGCGGTTCGCCAGCGATTGCTGAGGCGCCGGCAGCGTCTGGTCCTGGCCCTTGGCGACAACCAGCGAAGGACGCGGGTTGTATTTCAGGCTGGCTTTCTTCTCGGCGCTCTTGCCGCCGAGCGAGACGGACTGACCGAGGTCGTCGGTCAGCTGCTCCATGGCTGTCTTGTCAGTGCCGTATGTCGGGCCGCCGATGCAGCCCGAAAGGGTCAATGTCGAGGCGAGGACGCCGGCCACGCCCATGCCGACACGAAACGCATATGTCGCTTTCATCAAAACCCTTCCAGCGGCGCCCGTCCTGACGCCTCAGACACACTCAAACGCCTGATGACCGGAAAATCCGGCCAATTTCAGGCGGTTTTACCGGATGATTGCTCAAAGCGCAATCATCCGGTAACTTTCAACCATCAAAGCCGGCCGAGAGCGGCCAACTCGCGCAATGCGGCAGCGTCGCGCGCCGAAACATCCGGATAGGCAGGATCGGAGCCGACATCGGTCGTCACCCGCCACGAGCGGGCACATTTGGTGCCTTCGGCGAGCTTCGGATCAACGGAAACGCCCTGCACTTCCGGCAGACGGAAGGCGCTTTCCGGCCCCTCGCCCGCTACAATCGCGATGCCCGAGGTGATGCAGGTCTCTTCGAAGTCCTGGCCTTCCAGCACCTTCATCAGCTCCGGATCGTTGACATAAACGACCGGTGCGGCCTCCAGCGAAGAGCCGATCCGCTTGTCCTTGCGCTCGATTTCAAGCGCTCCTGTGACAACCGAGCGCACCTTGCGGATCCGCGCCCACTTCTCGGCCACCGCTTCGTTCTTCCACTCGGCCGGAACCGTCGGGAACTGCTCGAGATGGATCGAGACGGCGTTCGGGTTGCGCGACAGCCACGATTCCTCGGTGGTGAACGGCAGCATAGGTGCAAGCCAGGTCACCGTGCAGTCGAAGATCTTGCGGATGACGGCGAGAGCCGCACGACGGCGCAGCGACGACGGCGCGTCGCAATAAAGCGCATCCTTGCGGATATCGAAGTAGAAGGCCGACAGCTCGATATTGGAAAAATCGATGAGGGCCCGGGCGATCTTCTTGAACTCGAAGGCGTCGTAGCCCTCGCGCACGAGCTTATCGAGCTCGGCGAGACGATGCAGCATCAGCTTTTCGAGTTCCGGCAGGTCGGCATAGGCGATCTCCTCGCCCTCGTCATGGGCGAGCGTGCCGAGCATCCAGCGGATCGTGTTGCGCAGCTTGCGATACGCATCGACATTGGTCTGGATGATGGTCTTGCCGAGGCGCTGGTCTTCCCAATAGTCCGTCGTCATCACCCAGAGGCGCAGAATATCGGCGCCGGCATCCTTCATGACGTCCTGCGGGGCCACGACATTGCCGAGCGACTTCGACATCTTCTGGCCCTTCTCATCCATGGTGAAGCCATGGGTGACGACCGTGTCATAGGGTGCCCGGCCGCGAGTGGCGGCGGATTCCAGAAGCGAGGAGTGGAACCAGCCGCGATGCTGGTCAGATCCTTCCAGATAGACGTCGGCCGGCCATTTCAGGTCCGGTCGGTCTTCCAGCGTGAAGGTGTGCGTCGAGCCCGAGTCGAACCAGACATCGAGGATATCCCTCACCTGGGTCCAGCCTTCATTCCCGCGCGACCCCAGGAAGCGCTCGCGCGCTCCTTCGGCGAACCAGGCGTCGGCACCTTCGAGATCGAAGGCTTCGAGGATGCGCTGGTTGACGGCTTCGTCCTGAAGGATTTCCCCCTGCTCATCGACGAAGACGCAGATCGGGACGCCCCAGGCGCGCTGACGCGAAAGCACCCAGTCCGGGCGCTGTTCGATCATGGCGCGCAGGCGGTTCTGGCCGGCTGATGGCACGAAACGGGTGTCGTCGATCGCCTTCAGCGCGCGTGAGCGCAGCGTGGTGCCGTCGGCAAGGTCCTTGTCCATGTAGACGAACCACTGCGGCGTGTTGCGGAAGATGATCGGCTTCTTCGACCGCCACGAATGCGGGTATTGATGCTTCATCCGGCCGCGCGCAAACAGCGCTTTATGGTCCTTCAACGCCTGAATTACGCGATCATTTGCATCGCCCTTCTTGCCGTTGTCATCCATGACGCGAGCGCCTTCGAAGCCGGGGGCGTCGGCCGTGTAGAAACCGCCGTCGTCGACCGTGAAGGGGATTTTCGACGAGATACCGCGGGCTTCGAGCTCGCGAGCAACCGATGTCCAGGCGTCAAAGTCCTCGCGGCCGTGGCCGGGGGCGGTGTGAACGAAACCGGTGCCCGCATCGTCGGTGACGTGGTCGCCGGCGAGGAGCGGGACGTCGAAGTCGTAGCCGCCACCGAGGCCCTTGAAGGGATGGGCGCAGACGATCGCACCAAGCTCATCGGCGGAGATATCGCGCAGGCGTTTGTACTGGAGCTTCGCCTTGGCGAAGCTCTCTTCCGCCAGCTTGTCGGCAAAGATCAGCTTTTCGCCCGAGCGCGGGCCGAAATCATTCGCCGCCTCGGTAACCTCGTAGAGGCCATAGGAGATCTTTGGCGAATAGGAGATCGCCCGGTTACCGGGGATGGTCCAGGGCGTGGTCGTCCAGATGACGACGTAGCTAGTAAGCAAATCAGCAAAGTCAGCTTCAACGTCAGCAGGCTCGGACGCTTCACCCTCTCCTTTGAGGATCTCTGCAATAGCAACAACCTGATCGGCATAGCCTTCACGGCGAACACCCTTGACTGGGAACTTCACCCAGATCGTATCGCTCTCATAGTCGTGATATTCGACCTCAGCCTCCGCCAGCGCGGTGCGCTCGACGACCGACCACATGATCGGCTTCGAGCCGCGATAGAGCTGGCCGCTCTGGGCGATCTTCAAAAGCTCGCCGGCGATGCGGCTCTCGGCGTGAAAGTTCATGGTCAGGTAGGGGTTTTCGAAATCGCCGACGATGCCGAGGCGCTTGAATTCTTCACCCTGGACCTTGATCCAGCCGGCGGCGAATTCGCGGCATTCCTGGCGGAATTCGTTGATCGGAACCTCGTCCTTGTTCTTGCCCTTGGCGCGATAGGCTTCCTCGATCTTCCATTCGATCGGAAGGCCGTGGCAATCCCAGCCCGGAACATAGTTCGAGTCATAACCACGCATCTGGAACGACCGGGTGATGACGTCCTTCAGGATCTTGTTCAGCGCGTGGCCGATGTGGATGTTGCCGTTGGCATAGGGCGGGCCATCATGCAGCACGAATTTTGTCCGGCCCGCGGCAGAGGCGCGTAGCTGCTTGTAGAGGTCCATCTGCTGCCAGCGGGCAACCAGTTCCGGTTCCTTCTGCGGCAGCCCGGCACGCATCGGGAAGTCGGTTTCGGGCAGATAGAGGGTTTTCGAATAGTCGAGCTTTTCGGCGGTATCGGTCATGGAAGCAATCGTCCTGGCGCCGCGACGGGGCGCATCTCGATGAAAATTCGCTGGCGGAAGGCGCTCATGAAGCGCCAAAAACCCGGACCCTCCGGCCGCTCTTACAGCGCGCGGAAGGCCGGGCCTATAATTCGAATGATCTGGGCCAGCCGGAATTTTTTCATGGTGGCGGTTCTTAAGGGTTTTTGCGGCGGAAAGGAAGGGGCAAAACCAAGATGTCGTCCTAGACTTTCAAACACGCGGAGACTATATCTGACTATCTGACCAGTCGGAGATTTTCATGCCGGGCAAGCCCACCGCTCACGACAATAGCTGGAAGCTGGAGGATGCCAAGGCACGCTTCAGCGAGGTGGTGAGGCGCGCGCATAGCGAAGGCCCCCAGCGTGTGACCGTGCGGGGTCGCGACAGCGTCGTCGTGATCAGCACGGAAGAGTTGGAGAGGCTGACCAGAGCCGAACCTGAGAAATCCTTCCTGGAGTTCATGGAAGGCCTGGGGCTGGACACGCTGGAGCTGGAGCGGGAAGCGGATCGCGGCCGGGATATCGACCTGTGATCGGCTGGCTGCTGGATACCAATGTCGTCGCTGCGCTGATCAATCCAAACGGAGCACCTTCCGTCAAACGGTGGGCCGCCGGGCAAGATGAAAACCGTTTCCTCATCAGCATCCTGACCTTGGCGGAATACGACAAGGGCATCGAGAACCTGCCGACGGATGACGAAAACCGCTACCGTTATGCCGCGGCCCGTGATGCGCTCGAAGACAGGTTTGCCGGCCGGACCCTTTCCGTCAGCGACGCGATCGTCAGGCGGTGGGGCGCTATATCCGGAAGGGTGAAGCTGGCGACCAGCCATGCGCCGCCGGTGATCGATACGCTGTTTGCCGCGACGGCGATCGAGCATAATCTCTATCTCGCCACCCGCAACGTGAAAGACACCCGCGCGTCGGGCGCGGCAATCTTCGATCCCTGGCAGGACGACCCCGAGCGGTTTCCGCTGAGCCGCCGCTAACCCCTCAAAACGCGATCTTGGCGTCCACCTCGCCGAGCGGCCTGATGCCGGACAGCAGCGCCCGCGCCTCTTCCTCGTCGCGCCTGATCTGGGCGACCAGGGCATCCAGCCCGTCGAACTTCAGTTCGTCGCGCAGGTGGCCGAAGAAGGAGACGGAACAGGTTTCGCCGTAAAGGCTGCCGGAGAAATCGAAGAGGTAGGTTTCAAGCAGGGGCGCACCGTTTTCGGTCACCGTCGGGCGGCGGCCGTAGCTGGCGACGCCGTCGAAAAGCGTGCCGTCGGGGCGGCGGAAGCGCACGGCGTAGATGCCGGCCTTGAGTATGGCCTCCGGCGGCAGCTGCATGTTGGCCGTCGGGAAACCGAGCTGGCGGCCGAGCTTTTCACCGCCGATCACCTCCGCCTCAAGCGTATAGCGATAACCGAGCAGGCCGGCCGCGGCAGAGACATCGCCTTCCGCCAGCAGGTCGCGGATGCGGCTGGACGAGATCACCTCGGCATTTTCGTCTCGGAAGGCATCGACCAGCTGCACGTTGAAACCGTGCTTGGTGCCCGATGCCATCAAGAAGGCCGGCCCGCCTTTCCTGTCCTTGCCGAAATGAAAGTCGAAGCCGGTGACGACGGCGCTGGCTGCCAGCCAATCCACGAGAATGGTCTGGATGAATTCTTCCGCCGAGCGGGTCGCGAACTCGCGGGTGAAGGGGTATTCGATCACCGAGCGGAAACCCATGGCCTCGAGCAGGCGAGCCTTGAGCGGCGCCGGGGTCAGGCGGAAGACCGGTTCCTCCGGGCGGAAAACGGTGCGCGGATGCGGCTCGAAGGTCAGCACCAGGGCGGGTACGCCGTGCTGTTCGGCAAGTGCCAGCGCGCGCTCCAGGACGCTGCGATGGCCGCGATGCACGCCGTCGAAATTGCCGATGGCGATGACGCCGCCCTTCAGTTCCTCGGGCAGCGGTTCCTTCTTCTCGTTGCGGTGGAAGACAGTCATGCGGCGGGTTCCGGTTCAGGCCGAATTCAGGCCCAGGGGGCTATGCGAGGCGCGGCATCCAGTATTTCGGCGCGGCATTTTCCCGCTTTAGCCAGGCATTGAGGATCGCCTCGTCGGTCTGGCCGTTGACGGTGTATTCCGCGACATGGATGCCCGCGCTGATATAGAGCAGGTCGAGGCCGTATGCGAGCGCGCCGCGCACGTCGGTCGGCATGCCGTCGCCGATCGCCAGCACCCGGTTCATCGGGAAATCGCCGCGCACTTCGCGGGCAGCTTCGATCGTCGCCTCGTAGATCGGACGGTGCGGCTTGCCGGCAACGCGGGTCTTGCCGCCGAACTCTTCGTAATAGGCCGCCACCGCCCCGGCGCAGGGGATGATCTTGTGGCCGCGCTCGACAACGAGATCCGGGTTGGCGCAGATGAAAGGCACGTCACGCTTGGCAAACGCCGCCAGCATGTCGGTATAATCTTCCGGGACTTCCTTCTCGTCGTCGAAGAAACCGGTGCAGACGATGCATTCGGCTTCGTCGGCAGAGACCACCTCGACGCCGAGCCCGTCAAACAGGTTGAGGTCGCGTTCGGGACCGATGAGGAAGACCTTTTTCGGGCCGTCGACGATCAGGTGCTGGGTAACGTCGCCGGACGTGACGATCCGGTCATAGGTGCCGTCTGGCACGCCGAGCGTGCGCATCTGCTCGATGACGCCGGGTGCCGTGCGCGGCGAATTGGTGATCAGCACGACGGTGGCACCGGCTTCGCGGGCCGCGGCGAGCGCCCGGCAGGAATGCTGGAAAGCCTCGACACCGTTGTGAACCACACCCCAGACGTCCGAAAGGACCACGTCGTAGTCGCCGATCACTTCGTTCAGATTGCCGATGCGCTTTGCCATGTAACCTTCCCATCTCGCAAGTCCCGGGTCACATGACAAACCCGGTTAAGGATTACAAGAGATATTCGGGAGAAAAGCCGCGACGGCATCGGCGATGTCAGCGGGGTAACTTCCCCCACTTCGTCCCTAGCCCGCTGCCGTCAACCTGACGGCAAGGCCCACGGCCGCGCTGACGACCAGGACCGGCACCATGCCGATCTTCATGCGTCCGGCGGCGCATTCGCAACTGCATACTGCCCTCAAACGCGCCAGCGCCTTTCTTCCACCAAAGTCCGGTGCAACATGCCGACCTGCCCGGAGAGGTGGCTTAGACCGAAGACCCGATGTGGCCGGTAGCGGCCATCAGTTCCGCCAGGCGCAGGCGTTGCCGAGCATCCGTAATCGTTAAGCGTATTTCCCGTGAGTTTCGAGCCGTTCTGAAAATTTTACGGCCGTTCTTGACTCATCCGCCGGGCACCCTTATCTCGACGCGGCTGGCACTCTCCAAACGGGAGTGCTAACAGCACCGAGATACGGGTTTCCACCCGTCCATGTCATTTGATCGAGGGATTAGACAATGGCAAGCACCAATTTCCGCCCCCTTCACGACCGCGTCGTTGTTCGTCGCGTCGAATCCGAAGCCAAGACCAAGGGCGGCATCATCATTCCTGATACCGCCAAGGAAAAGCCGCAGGAAGGCGAAATCGTCGCCGTCGGCACCGGCACCCGCGACGACAAGGGCAACATCACCGCTCTCGACGTCAAGGCAGGCGACCGCGTCCTGTTCGGCAAGTGGTCCGGCACCGAAGTCAAGCTCGACGGCGAAGACCTTCTGATCATGAAGGAATCCGACATCATGGGCATCATCGGCTGATCTCAGTCGGTTGCTTTCACTGAAATATCGCTGACACCCCTTTTCAGGAGTTCCCAAAATGGCAGCTAAAGAAATCAAGTTTGGCCGCACCGCGCGCGAAAAGATGCTGCGCGGCGTCGACATTCTCGCCGACGCAGTCAAGGTAACGCTCGGCCCGAAGGGCCGCAACGTCATCATCGACAAGTCCTTCGGCGCTCCGCGCATCACCAAGGACGGCGTTTCGGTCGCCAAGGAAATCGAACTTGAAGACAAGTTCGAGAACATGGGCGCCCAGATGGTCCGCGAAGTCGCTTCGAAGACCAACGACATCGCCGGCGACGGCACCACGACGGCTACCGTTCTTGCCCAGGCGATCGTTCGCGAAGGCAACAAGGCCGTTGCCGCCGGCATGAACCCGATGGACCTGAAGCGCGGCATCGACCTCGCAGTGGCAGACGTCGTCAAGGATCTCCAGGCCAAGGCCAAGAAGATCTCGACCTCGGAAGAAGTCGCACAGGTCGGCACGATCTCCGCAAACGGCGACAAGCAGGTCGGTCTCGACATTGCTGAAGCCATGCAGAAGGTCGGCAACGAAGGCGTCATCACGGTTGAAGAAGCCAAGACCGCCGAAACCGAGCTCGAAGTCGTCGAAGGCATGCAGTTCGACCGCGGCTACCTGTCGCCCTACTTCGTCACCAACCCGGAAAAGATGGTTGCCGACCTCGACGACGCTTTCATTCTCCTCCACGAGAAGAAGCTCTCGAACCTGCAGGCGATGCTCCCGGTTCTCGAAGCCGTCGTCCAGACCGGCAAGCCGCTCCTGATCATCGCTGAAGACGTCGAAGGCGAAGCTCTTGCAACGCTCGTCGTCAACAAGCTGCGCGGTGGCCTCAAGATCGCTGCCGTCAAGGCTCCCGGCTTCGGCGACCGCCGCAAGGCCATGCTCGAAGACATCGCCATCCTGACGGGCGGCACTGTCATCTCCGAAGACCTCGGCATCAAGCTCGAAAATGTCACGCTCGACATGCTCGGCCGCACCAAGAAGGTCTCGATCTCCAAGGAAAACACCACGATCGTCGACGGCGCCGGCTCCAAGGCCGACATCGAAGGCCGCGTTGGTCAGATCAAGGCTCAGATCGAAGAAACCACTTCCGACTACGACCGCGAAAAGCTGCAGGAACGTCTGGCCAAGCTGGCCGGCGGCGTTGCCGTGATCCGCGTCGGCGGCTCGACGGAAGTCGAAGTCAAGGAAAAGAAGGACCGCATCGACGACGCTCTCAACGCGACGCGCGCTGCCGTTCAGGAAGGCATCGTACCGGGCGGCGGCGTTGCCCTGCTGCGTTCCTCCGTCAAGATCACCGCAAAGGGTGCAAACGACGACCAGGAAGCCGGCATCAACATCGTTCGCCGCGCTCTTCAGTCGCTGGTTCGCCAGATCGCTGAAAACGCTGGTGACGAAGCTTCGATCGTGGTCGGCAAGATCCTCGAAAAGAACGAAGACAACTACGGCTACAACGCCCAGACGTCTGAATATGGCGACATGATCACCATGGGCATCGTCGACCCGCTCAAGGTCGTTCGCACGGCTCTGCAGAACGCAGCTTCGGTTGCTTCGCTGCTGATCACCACCGAAGCCATGATCGCCGAACTTCCGAAGAAGGAATCGGCTGGCGGCGGCATGCCGGGCGGCATGGGCGGCATGGGCGGCATGGACATGATGTAAGACCTCCGGGTCTTCACATCTGAGCCAACCGGTTCAGTTGAGAAAAGGGCGATCTCGGATCGCCCTTTTTGTTTGTCGTTGATCCCGGCCAATCCGACAACGTTTCAGCGCATACGGAGCAGGTATTCCGCAGCATTGAAGGGATTGGCGCCCGAACGTTGGCGCGAACGCGGCGGATCGGGCATCCGGGCATAGTGATCGAAGGAATATTGCATCGTACCCATGCCGCTTGTCAGTCCCGGCAATTGTTGCAGTATGCCCTGGGTCGTCGTGGATGCAGTCGTGCCTTCCAGCCGGGCTACGCCATTTGCAATCGCTGCTTCCCTGGTTATCGCGCCGGATTTCGCAAGCATGGCATGCACACCGCTTAAAGCCGCGGCAGGCACTTCGAGGCAAAAGCGGTCGATCGGTTCGCAGACGATGGTTTGCGCCGCCGAAAGAGCGGTCGCCAGCACCAGCGGCGTCAACCGACGGAAATCGGCAGCGGTGCTCACCGGCGAGCTATGCCGGGCCGCGGTCATTGCAACGTGGCAATCGATGATCTGCCAGCCGAAAGGCCCCTGTTTCAACGTTTCGAATACGGTGTCCTCGACCGCCCGATAAAAGCTTGCGGGCATTTGGCCGACATCCACTTCCAATGCAAAGCTGTTGCCGGCGCCTTCCGGGCGTGGCTCGACGCGCAGCCCGACTGTCGCCATGAAGGGATTGGGCTCCTTGAATATGATCTCAAGGCCGGCACCGGTTCCGACAAGCCTTTCCACGCAGATGACCGTGCTCTCCTCGAAGATCGCTTCGAGACCGAAATCCGCCAGCAGGGTCGATTGGATGACCTCCTTCTGCACCTCGCCATACAGCGACACGAAGACTTCGTCGGCGTCGTCGTTGCGACGCAGATTGATCAGCGGATCCTGTTCGGCCAATTGGTTCAGCGCCAGCCAGAGTGCCGCGTTGTCGGAGGGGCGTCTGGCCAACACCCGGGTTTCAAGGGTAGGCGGAGCAAAGTGATGCCGGCCGCCGGAAAGCAGATCGCCTCCCACCGCATCCCCTATCCGAGCGCCGGCCAGTCCGTTTACGCGGGCGATCTGCCCTGCGTGGAAACTGGTGACGGGATGGGTCCCGCCGGCCTCGAAAATCTGGATTCCCGTCACCCTTGCCGGGCCTTTGGGCAGATCCAGGTATTGCCGGAGCTGGACCGTGCCGGATGTCAGATACATGTAGGACAGCTTTTCGCCGCCCCACCCGCGTTCGATCTTGAAGATCTTCCCTTCGATCGGGCCATCCGGGTCGAGCGCGCGGCTGGGCAACAGCGTCGCGATGGCCGATGTCAGCGCAGACAAGCCGGCGCCGGTCATCGCCGCTCCTGCGAATGCAGGATGCACCAGCCCCCTCGCGACCTGACCGACCAGAGAGTTTCCGAGCCTTTCTGCGGTCAGACGGTCGGGGGCCGTGACATAGTCACGGAGCAGTGCGTCGTCGTTGTCCGCCAGCATTTCACTGAGTACCGTGAACAACGGTTCGGCAAGCAGGTCGGGTGTCTCCACCTGTACGAGTTTGCTGCCGGGGTCGATGACGGCGGACATCGCAATTGGCCGAACCGCCAGCTGGCGGGCGATATCCTCCAGCACGAGGTCATACCGAGCGCCTACCCGATCGACCTTGTTGATGAAGAAGACGAACGGCACGGCCAGGCGCTGCAACGCCCGCACCAATATGCGTGTTTGCGCCTGCACTCCCTCGACCGCCGAGACGACGACGACCGCAGCGTCCAGCAATCCAAGGACCCGCTCGACCTCGGCAATGAAATCGGGATGGCCGGGCGTATCGACGAGGTTGACGGCCGTGTCGCCAATCGTAAAGGACACGACCGCAGCGCGAATGGTGATACCGCGCTGGCGCTCGATCTCAAGGCTGTCGGTCTGCGTGTCGCCGGTATCGACGCTGCCCAGCCTGTCGATCACACCGGCATTAAAAAGGAGTCTTTCCGTAAGGCTAGTCTTGCCTGCGTCCACATGGGCGAGGATGCCCAGATTCAAAGTGCGCATAGATCCTCAACTTCTCAGAATTTCGAACGTGATTTTCGTGAGAAGGGACTCGGCGCATTGGGACCTCTATGTGCTGATGACCACGGTTTGATGCAAAACCTCTCGTCTTTAACGGAGGCGCATGTCCAGCTGTAGGAAAGTCTTCGAGGATATGTCAAGCGTGGCCATTCTGTCCTGGCCGAACACGAGGCAAGCGGCGCCCATATGCCTGAAACCAATTGCGCAAACCCGCAGCTGACAAAGACGCAGACCACAATTACAGTCGCGCCATGAGTTTCTTCGAGAGCCTGCTCGTCCTGCTGCTTGTCGCGATCGTGCTCCTGCAGATCTCGCGCCGGCTTTCCGTGCCCTATCCGTCGATGCTGGCGCTGGCGGGTGCCGCGGTCGCGCTGGTGCCGGGCATGCCCTATATCTCGCTCGATCCGCACACAGCGCTGGCGCTGTTCATCGCGCCGGCGCTGCTCGATGCCGCGTTCGATTTTCCGCTCGGGACGGCCCGCCGGTTCTGGGTTCCGCTGCTCGTCTTTGCGATCGGCGGCGTATGTGCGACGGCGGCGGTCGTTGCCTTTGCGGGATGGGCTTTTGCCGGGTTGCCGATTGCAGCAGCGCTGGTGCTCGGTGCGATCGTCGCTCCCCCCGATGCGGCGGCGGCGACGGCGGTGCTGTCTTCGATGTCGATCCCGCGCACCACCGATACCGTCCTCCGCGGCGAGAGCCTGTTCAACGACGCGGCCGCGCTGCTGATCTTCGACGCGGCGCTCTCCGTACAATCGGCCGGCAGCCTCGACACGGGCGTCGCGCTGCATCTTTCCGTTGCCGTGCCCGGCGGCCTGCTGCTCGGCATCCTTGCCGCCTGGGTGGTCCGGTATCTCATGCGGTTCGTCGCCGGCACGCTCGGCGGCATCCTCCTGCAGTTCGTCCAGACCTTCCTTCTGTGGATTTTGGCCGAACGGCTTGGCCTGTCGGCGGTGCTCGCCATCGTCGCCTTCGCAATGACGCTGGCGAGAAGCAGCGAAGCCCGCTCCTCGGCCCGCATGCGGGTGCAGTCCTATGCGGTCTGGACCGCAGTCGTCTTCGTGCTCAACGTCATGGCCTTCCTGCTGATGGGCATGCAGGTTCGCGACATCGTCGGTGGGATGCCGGCGGATCATCTTTGGGATGCCGCGCAGTTTTCGCTGATCACCATCGTGATCGTCGTCGCCGTCCGTTTTATCGTCTGCGTCGGCTACAATCGCCTCACTGCCTGGTACGAGCGCAGCCGCGGCAGGCCGGAACCCGCGACGACGACGCAGGCGCTGTTGGCCGGCTGGTGCGGCATGCGCGGCTTGGTGACGCTTGCGACCGCCTTTGCCCTGCCGATGGATTTTCCACAGCGCGACGTGGTGGTGCTGACCGCTTTTTCGGTGGTTCTTGCGACCCTCGTCGTCCAGGGACTGACGCTCACGCCGATCATCCGCTGGCTCGGCCTCGACCGCCGTGCCGAAGGGCATGGCGAACTCGCCGTCCTGCGCGGCAAGATCGCCCTCGCCGGCCTTTCCAGGCTCGACGGCGCGACCGAGACGGAGGCGGAACTGCTGCGCTCCAAGTTCCGCCTCGAGCAGCTGGCCGCTTCCCGTATCGAGGACGCCAACGCGCTCGAGACCTACCGGCGGCTTGCCCTGACGGCGATTGCCGCGCAGCGGGAAGAGCTGGAAAAGCTTCGCTCGGTGCACAAGGTCAATGTCGACGAATACAATCTGCTGCTCGAGGAGATCGACTGGCGCGAACTTTCGGTCCTCCCGGAAGACGCACGCAGGATCGAGGAGAGCTGATCTGCCGTTCACTCAGTGTTGTGGCGGGTAACGGCGAGCCGGTGCCGATCGGTGTTGTCGGATCAAGCTCCCTGACATGCGAAGGGCGGCCCGAAAGCCGCCCCGTTACACTGATCTACAGTTTCGCGTTGCGCGATCAGTAGATATCGCGGCCGTTGTTGCTCTTGCGGTAGATGTTGCGCGAGGCGCGGTCCTGCATGCGCTCGATCCGCTGACGCTCCCTATAGGAAATGTAGCCGTCACGGCCGGCACGGGACTGCGCCCGGTCGATGCGATATTGCTGGCGGGAGAGGTTGCGCAATTCGCGCGGCGTCAGCTCACCCCGGGCCATGCCGCGATAGATGCGGTATTCCTGGCGGTTTTCCCGCGCCTCGCTGCGGTAGGTCTGGGCAAGGCTCGGAACGGCGGATGCGACCAGGAGGGCGAGTGCGGTGATGATGATCTTCTTCATGAGGGGTTCCTTTCATCGGCAATGATCGCATGTTGAAGGAGAAACGATGAACCTTTGCTGAAGGTTGCGTTCAGCAAAGAGAACGCCCTTTAAGATCTACGCCGAGTGGAGCAGAAGGCGGCGCAGCATCGGCCGTGCGAACGATTGTCTCGTTTTGTCGAACAAACCGTCAATCATTGTTCATCTTCCGGATACGGATAAAATGGGGCACATACGGTCCCAGAGAATTCAACCCGCGTGTCCAACCAGAGACACCGATCCGGAGATCCCAAAATGTCCACCACCGCTACCAATTCCCTGCTTCTCGTCGGCCGTGTCCTCCTGTCCGGCATGTTCGTCATGTCCGGTTTCCAGAAGCTCATCGATCCCGCCGGCACCGCCGGCATGATCACCGGTGCCGGCCTTCCGGCCGGCATGCTGCTCGCCTATGTCGCAGGCCTGTTCGAACTGGTCACCGGCCTTGCCGTGCTGACCGGCTTCCAGACGCGCATCGCAGCGCTGCTGCTGGCCGCCTTCTCGGCTTTCACCGCGTTCGTCTTCCATTCCGGCGCCATCAACGTCCCGAACTTCCCGGAGGCCGCCAACGGTCTGCTGACGCTCTTTAACAGCCTGATGATGATGAAGAACCTGACGATTGCCGGTGGTTTCCTGGCTCTCGCCGCCGTCGGCGCCGGTGCATTTTCTATCGACGCCCGCCGCGGTTCTGTCGCAATCGCTGCCTAAGCTTTCGAAATTCCCTGCCCAAGACTGCCCGCCGGATGAGAAGTCCGGCGGGTATTTTTTTGATCTCAATCGGTCTGGACGGTCGGCAGTTCGCTCATTTCGGGCAGCCAGGAAACGGCCGAGCGGCACCAGATCTGGCGCTGCGGCCTCAACTCCGCCCGCTGGTCGATACTGCCCCAGCGGATGCCCCAGATTTTGGCCGCCTCACCTTCGCCGTTGACGAAAAGCGGCGAGCCGCATTCGGGGCAAAAATACTGCTGGCGGACGCGGCCGCTCTCGGCCACCTTGCGATAGAGCTTTGGCTCATGCCCGGTGAGCTTCAGATCGCTTTCCGGGACGACGGCGGTGACTCGAAACGGCGAGCCGCTGAGCGTCTGGCAATCGGTGCAATGGCAGATACTGATCCGCTTCGGATCGAGTTCGGCCTCATAGCCGCAATGGCATCGACCGGTTACATGCATCGTGCTTCCTCCTCTTCAAAACTCAGAGCGCGGCGCGGACTGCCTCCACGATCCTGGCGATCCTCGGATCCTGCTCGTGAGCCTGCTTGCGGGCCCTGACCAGGCAGGCTTCCGACTTCAGGATCACCCCATCCGAGAGGATCTTCAGGTGGTTGGCCCTGAGCGTCGAACCCGTGGAGGTGATATCGACGATGATATCCGCCTGGCCGGCAGCCGGCGCACCCTCGGTGGCGCCGAGGCTTTCGACGATGCGGTAGAGCTGGATGCCGTGCTGGCTCGAAAAGAACTGCTGGGTGAGCCGCCAGTATTTGGTGGCTATGGCAAGCCGCCGGCCATGGCGGGCGCGAAAATCCGCCGCCACGTCGCCAAGGTCGGCCATGGTTTCGACGTCGAGCCAGATTTCCGGCACCGCGACGACCACATCCGCGTGGCCGAAGCCGAGGCGGGCGCAGAATTCCACCCGTCCGTCGGCGCCGGCCATGCCTTCGCGTACCAGGTCTTCGCCGGTGACGCCGAAATCGACGGCGCCGCTCGCAAGCTCGCGGGCAATCTCGGAGGCCGAGAGATAGGCGATCTCGACGCCTTCCATGCCCTCGATGCGGCCGCGATAGGAGCGGTCGTTGCCGACCGCGGAAATGGCAAGCCCGGCGCGCTCGAAGATCTCGGCTGTCTCTTCCTTGATACGGCCCTTGGAGGGCAGAGCGATGGTGATCGTGCTCATCGTGATGCCCTCGCAGCTTCAATCCGGTCGAGCCAGAGCGAGAAACCGACCGCCGGGATATGTTCCCTGGCGCCGAGCAGCGTCAGCAGCCGGTCGAAACGGCCGCCGCCTGCGAGCACCGCGGACGAACCCGCTTCAGTCACCTCGAAGACGAGGCCGGTATAATAATCGAGCGGACGGCCGAAGGCGGCGCGATAGGTCATGGCGGAGAGATCGGCGCCGGCATTGGCGAGCGCCGCCAGCCGGGCGTCGAAGCGGGAAACCGCCGCGCCGAGCTTCAGGCCGGCGGCATCGGCAAAGCCGGCCAGGGCGGCGGGCGCTTCTGCGAGCGGCAATTGCAGCGTCAGGAATTCACGCAGCAGCAGCAGCGCGGTGCCGTCGAGCCGGGTTTCGGCCAGTTCCAGCTTTTCCTTGAGCCTTTTTGCGATCTCGGTCGGCGAACGGCTGGCATTGGTGGAATAACCGGTTTCCTGCATGGTGCGGTCGATGCGGGCGACGAGATCCGCCTCGTCGCCCGAAGCGATCAGTTCGGCGATCTGCGGATCGAGGCCGGTGACCGGCTGGGGCCTGGCGAGCCGTTCCAGCAGCGCTTCGAGATGCGCCATGTCGCCGAACGCGTGGATCAGCCGCCGCTGCCAGCCGAACGGCAGGCCGAGCGCCTTGACCACCGCCTCGAACACCGCCTGGTCGCCGAGCGTCAGGCTGAGTTTGCGGCCGGGCAGCAGCGCTTTCAGGATGCCGGTCGCATCACCGATGGCTCGGGCGTCGGAACTGGCGATATCCCTGTCGCCGAGATCCTCGATGCCGGCCTGATAGAATTCGTGGGAACCCTCACGGCGCTGGCGGAACACTTCGCCGAGATAGGAATACCGTTTTGGGGTGCCGGTCGCCGTTTCGATATGGCGCAGGCAGACGGGAATTGTGAATTCCGGCCGCAGGCAGAGATTGGCGCCGGTCTCGCTTTCGGTGAGGAAGATACGACGGCGCAGATCCTCGCCGGCCATGTCGAGGAAGGGTTCGGCCGGCTGGATGACCGGCGTGTTGACCCGCTCGGTGCGGCGGGCAGCGAATTCGGCGAGGAGGTCGGTGGAGAAATCCGGCATGTCGATCAGGGGCATGGGATGGCTCCCCAGGAATACCCCCCTCTGCCCTGCCGGGCATCTCCCCCACAAGGGGGGAGATCACAAGCGGCATGACCGACGCCCCCGAAGGAGCGCTGCGAAGGACGCGACGTTAGAGTGGTGAGCAGGAGCCCAGCCAATCTCCCCCCTTGTGGGGGAGATGTCCGGCAGGACAGAGGGGGGTAGCACTTACGCATTGCCCGCCCTTTTCCGATCCTCCGCCTGAGCGGCGAGAATCTCCTTTACCTTGGCGACCAAGTCCGCCTCGGGAACGGTTTCCTGCGCCACGCGCGCCTCGCGCCAGCTCGCATTGTCCTCGATCTCGCCGGAAAGGCGCTTGCCTTCGATCAGGTCCTTCAGCTGCACGACACCCTCTGCCCGCTCGTCGCCGCCCTGGATGATGGCGATCGGGCAGCCGCGGCGGTCGGCATATTTCAGCTGGTTGCCGAACTTCTTCCAGTTGCCCTGGTACATCTCGGCACGGATGCCTTCGTTGCGCAGTGCCTGGGTGAAGCGCTGGTACCGGCCCATGCTCTCGACATCGCCATCCATGACGGTGATCAGAACCGGGGCGATCACCTCGTCCTGGCCGAGCTTGCCGAGGTTCTTCAGCGCCGTCATCAGGCGCGAGACGCCGATCGAGAAGCCGGTGGCTGGAACCGGCTGGCCCATGAAGCGCGACACGAGGCCATCATAACGCCCGCCGCCGCCGACGGAGCCGAAGACGACCTTTTCGCCCTTTTCGTTGGTGACGTCGAAGGTGAGTTCGGCTTCGTAGACCATCCCGGTGTAGTATTCGAGACCGCGGACAACAGACATGTCGATAAGTACGCGCTCCGGCCCATAACCAGCAGCTGTGACCAAACTCTCAAGGCTAAGCAGCTCATCGATACCGTTCAGGTATGTCTCGTTTTGCTTGTTTCCTCCAAGTACGCCTTGCAACGGCAACATCATCGACCGTCGGGCTTCTTCTGAAGATTGGACCTGCTTAATCGATTCGCTATCTTTCGTTTCCAAGAACAAACTTGCAATGTAATCAATGTGCATTTGTTTGAGCCCCGCACCCTTGGTGAAGTCGCCGGACTCATCCTTACGGCCTTCCCCGAGCAACAGACGCACGCCTTCAATGCCGAACTTATCGAGCTTGTCGATGGCGCGCAGTACCGTCAGTCGCCGCCCCGCATTCTCCTCGCCCCCGAGCCCAATCGCCTCCATGACGCCGTCGAGAACCTTGCGGTTGTTCACCCGGATCACGTAGTCGCCGCGCTTGATGCCGAGCGCTTCCATCGTATCCGCCATCATCATGCACATTTCGGCATCCGCCTGGACGCCCGGCGCGCCGACCGTATCGGCGTCGAACTGCATGAACTGGCGGAAACGGCCAGGACCCGGCTTCTCGTTGCGGAAGACATAACCGGCCCGATAGGTGCGGAACGGCAGCTGGATCTCGTTGAAATTCTCCGCGACATGGCGGGCGAGCGGCGCCGTCAGGTCGTAACGCAGGCTCATCCACTGGTCGTCGTCGTCCTGCAGCGAGAATACGCCCTCGTTCGGACGGTCGCTGTCGGGCAGGAATTTTCCAAGCGCATCGGTATATTCGAACAGCGGCGTCTCGACCGGATCGAAACCGTAGCGTTCGTAGACTTCGCGGATCTTGGCGGTCATCTCGTTGGTGGCATGGATATCGGCGGCGGAACGATCGACGAAGCCGCGCGGCAGGCGGGCTTTGAGTTTCTGCGGTTTCTTGCTCTTGTCGTTCATGATCGGAATTCCATTGCCAAAGGCCCCGGAGAGGCCGGATTTGTGTGCGGTTTCTTAGAGGATAGAGGCCTGAGCGGCAAGGGCGGCGGCTGGTGAAGACGCAGGCGCGATGCTATATATTGTAACGGCGAAAGGGCAAAGGCCATGAACAAGCGCGTCACGATCGAAATGCCGGAAGAGATGCATGAGGCGATTACAGAACATGCGGCCAAGGCCGGTGCTAAAACCGACGCGTATGTTCTGGATCTGATCGAACAGCATCTGGAAGACCTCCACGACATCGCGCTCGCCGAAGCCGCCATGGAGCGCATTCGCGATGGTGAACCGACCTATACTCTGGAAGAAGTGAAGCTCCGCCTTGGCTTGGACGATTGAGCTTCGGGCGAGCGCGGAAAAGCAATTGGGCCGCCTCGCAAAACGGGATGCTGCGCGCATCATTTCCTTTCTTGAAGAACGCCTTGCGACCCACGAAAACCCCAGAGAGATGGGCGACGCGCTGAAAGGACACGCCCTCGGCGGATATTGGCGTTACCGCGTCGGCGACTACCGGATCATCTGCGACATCCAGGACCAGCGACTTGTCGTGCTGGTGATCGAGATCGGCCATCGCCGCGAGGTCTATCGCTAACTCATGCTCACCGAAGCCATCCAATACGCCGCGACCTCGCTAGTCACGCCATCAGAATTCCGTCCCTTCATCCGTTCGTCCGTCAGCCTATGGTCGCGGGCCGGGCGGTGCGCGAAGGATTGGGCGGCGCATGAAGAGAACTGCAAGACCTTCATTCGCGAGACGGTTGCCGGCATGAAGCAGCGGCGCACCGTCGTGGTGCTCGGTTCGGGCCTGCTGCGCGACGTGCCGATCGATGATCTCTCGGCAAAATTCGATACTGTGGTGCTGATCGACCTCGTGCATCTGGCGAACGTGCGGATGCGGCTGAAGGGGAAGCGGTTCCGAAATGTCCGGCTGATTTCGCGCGACCTCTCCGGCTTCGACGATGCGATCGCAGCCAAAAATCCCGAGCCGCTGTCGTTCCTGCGGCAGGTGCCGTATCTCGATCTCGTCGTCTCGGCCAATATCCTGTCGCAGATCGGGGTGGGATCGAAACGCCGGCTGGAAGCCGAGGATAATCCCGCACGCGACGAGATTTTGCAGCGGCTGGTCCGTGCGCATCTCGACGGCCTCACCGCACTGCCCTGCAAGACGGCTCTGATCACCGATACCGCCTATCGCGTCACCGATCGGGCGGGCCAGGTGCTGGAAGAGGCCGACCTGTTCCATGGCGTGCCGGCGCCGGCGGCGAAACGGGCTTGGACCTGGCCGGTCGCGCCCTATGGAGAGCTCAGCAAGGAGTATCAGGCGGTGCACGATGTCATCGCCTTGTGATCTCGGCGCGGTTGATTTCCCCAAGGACGACCGTAGATTCGGAACCATGTCACGCCGCGCCGCTGACGCCCCCTCCCCGCGCCTGACGTAAATTCGGCTCACGTCATCATCAAAACTCTGTCGGACACGGAAAAGGAAACCCTATGTCTGCGAAAATCATTCTCATGACCGCCGCCCTCTCCGCTCTCATGACCGGCTCGCTCGCCGCGCAGGAGATGAAGGGGATGGACCACTCCAAGATGAGCATGCCGACCGGCGGCAGCCCCTCCACCAAGGCATTCCAAGATGCGAACGCCAAAATGCACAAGGACATGGCGATCCGGTATTCCGGTGATCCGGATACGGATTTCGTGCGCAGCATGATCCCTCATCACCAGGGCGCAATCGACATGGCCAAGGTCGAGCTTGCGCATGGCAAGGATCCGGAAATGCGCAAGCTCGCTGAAGCCGTCATCAAGGCGCAGGAGGCGGAAATCGCCGACATGCAGGCCTGGTTGAAGGCGCACGGCAAGTAACGAGGCCTGATGCAGATCGGCGCCGGGCAGGCTTTCATCTTGCCCGGCGCGCCCTTTTTCGCCATATCAGCGGGTGGAGGCAGATCCATGCGCCCGATTACCGCCATCGGCTTCGATGCCGACGATACGCTCTGGCAGAACGAACAGTATTACCGGCTGACGGAGGAGCACTTCGCCAAGCTGCTCGGCGAGTTCGCCGAGGGCACGCACATTGCGGAGCGGCTGCTGGAAGCGGAAAAGCGCAATCTTTCCCATTACGGTTTCGGCATCAAGGGGTTCACCCTGTCGATGATCGAGACGGCGATCGAGATCACCAACGGCAAGGTGCCGACGAGGACGATCAGCGAGATCCTCGATATCGGCCGCGACCTGCTGCGCCATCCGGTCGAAACCCTGCCGCATGTGGAAGAGACGCTGGAGGCCTTGAACGGCGAGTATCTCCTGGTGCTGATCACCAAGGGCGACCTGTTCGACCAGGAGCGCAAGCTTGCCCAGTCGGGCCTCGGCGATTTCTTCGATGCGGTCGAGATCGTCAGCGAGAAGAACGCCACCACCTATCGCCGCATCTTTTCCAAGGTCGCGGACGGACCTGAACGGGCGATGATGGTCGGCAATTCGCTGAAATCCGACATCGTGCCGGCGATCGCGGCCGGGAGCTACGGCGTGTTCGTGCCGCATGCGCTGACCTGGGTTCTGGAACATGTGGACGCGCCGACCGACGCACCGCGCTTCCGCCAGATCGAACATCTGGGCGAACTGGGATCGGTGCTGTCGGAAATTACGGGCGCCTGAACTTCAGCCTGAGTTCATCGACTTCGCGCTGGCAGAAACAGCCGTCGAGATGGTCGTTGACCATGCCCATCGCCTGCATGAAAGCGTAGACGGTGGTCGGCCCGACGAAGGTCCAGCCGCGTTTTTTCAGAGCTTTGGACAAGGTTACCGACACCGGCGTGGTGGGGTTGGCCCTGAGCGTCGCAAGATCCATCACCTCCGGACGCTGGTGCGGACCGGGCTCGAAACTCCAGAAGAACTTTGCGAGCGAACCGAACTCGCGCTTCAGTTCGATGGCGCGGGCGGCATTGTTGATGGTCGAGACGATCTTGCCGCGATGGCGGATGATGCCTGCGTCGGCGAGGCAGCGGGCGATATCCTCCTCGCCAAACTGCGCGACTTCAACGAAATCAAAACCGGCAAAGGCGGCGCGAAAATTGTCGCGCTTCCTCAGGATCGTCAGCCAGGACAGGCCGGACTGGAAACCTTCGAGGCAGATTTTCTCGAACAGGCGGATGTCGTCCGTCACCGGCCGGCCCCATTCCTCGTCATGATAACGCCGGTAGTCTTCGAGACCGCCATGCCAGGCGCAACGTCCCTTGCCGTCTTCGCCGACGATGATTCCCGCCTTTTCCATTCCCAATTCCCTTAAGCCCTGATCCCTCGGGCGAATCCCTGCGATTAACGGCTTTTGGCCGGCTTTAACATTGGTCAACCATGTTTCAAAACCGGGCGGTAACCCTGCCAAAAGGTTTATAGGCCGGCCGGCTTTGAATGTTCCACCCGTTTACCATTCGCTTTCACCTCGCAGTCACCATGTTCGTCAACACCGACGCCAAATTATCCAAAAGTTTGAGGGGCGTCCGGTCGGTGATTTGTAACGTGTGGATCCGATCATGAAGAAAACCCTTTTCCTGGCCTTCGGCCTTGCTGCCGCCTTTTCCAGTTCCGCCACGTTTGCCCAGGACCGCTATCGCGAGCGTCCGCCCGTGGTCGTCAGCCCCGATCTTGCCGCCCCGTGGGTGATGCAGCTCGCCGGTCCCAACGGCCGCCCGGTCGTCCATCCGCGCCAGGCCGCCCAGCAGCGCGCCATCTACCAGCAGCGCGAGCAGCAGCCGATGGTTCGCCGCGGCATCTTCGACCGCTCGCCGGCCCAACAGGTTGCGATGCGGCCGCAGCCGATCCGCGGCCAGATCGAACCGCAGTTCCTGCCGCAGACGGTCGGCTACGACACCAAGGAAAAGGCCGGCACCATCATCATCGATACCAATAACCGTTTCCTCTATCTGGTCACAGGCAACGGCCAGGCGCGGCGTTACGGTGTCGGCGTCGGCAAGCCGGGCTTTGAATGGGCAGGCGAGCACCGGGTGACCCGCAAGGCCGAATGGCCGGACTGGACGCCGCCTTCCGAAATGATCAGCCGCGAAGCCGCCAAGGGACATTACCTGCCGGCCCGCATGGAAGGCGGACCGGAAAACCCGCTCGGCGCCCGCGCCATGTATCTCGGCTCGACGCTCTACCGCATCCACGGCACGAACGCCCCCTGGTCGATCGGCAGCGCGGTCTCTTCCGGCTGCATCCGCATGCGCAACGAAGATGTGACGGATCTTTACGAACGGGTGAATATCGGCACCAAAGTCGTCGTCATGTAACGCCGCCAAATGCCAAAGGTGAGGCGGCGGAGACACAGTACCGCCGTCTTTTTGCCATCACATCTTCTTTATTGCATCTATCCCGGCTTGCTTTGATGCCCGAGTCGGTTAGCCTTCGCCGTTCAACAGAGCGGAGAGGATTTTGGAATGAAGACAGGGGGAATGGGGGCCGGCAAGACCTTCGCGATGGCCGTGGGAATGGCTGGCGCGATCTTCTTTACCGCCGGACATGCGAGCGCAATCAGCCCGGCGGCAACGTCTATCGAACGCCCTGCGGGCGACGTGACGCTTGTCGCGATGCCACGGGAAGTTCCGGAACAATTCAAGCGCCGCGTGGTGCGCTTCTCGACGACCGAGAAACCCGGCACGATCATCGTCGATACCAACAACAAGTTCCTCTATTACATCGAAGGCCCCAACCGGGCGACACGCTACGGCATCGGCGTCGGGCGCGAAGGGTTCGGCTGGTCGGGCGTGGTCAATGTCGGCCGCAAGGCGGAGTGGCCTTCCTGGACGCCGCCGGCCGAGATGCGCGTTCGCGAACGCCGCGCCGGCCGCATTCTGCCGGCCGTGCAGGAAGGCGGCATCGACAACCCGCTCGGCGCCCGCGCCATGTATCTCTACAAGGGCGGCCGCGACACGATCTTCCGCATCCACGGCACCAACCAGCCCTGGACGATCGGCCTCAACATGTCGTCCGGCTGCATCCGGATGATGAACAAGGATGTCGAGCATCTTTATTCGCGCGCCGACATCGGCACGAAGGTGATCGTCATCGGCCCCGGCAACCGGCAGGGCAACGTCGACTTCAAGGATCGCGGCATCGATATTTTCGGCACGATTTTCGGCGGCTGAGAAACCCCGCCAAAGGTCAAAAAGGGCAGCAAAAGCTGCCCTTTTCAGGGGTTTAGACTTCGTTAACCATAAATCGCCTAGCTTCGTCGGCGACTGATGCAGAAAAAGCACAGACCGCCGATGCATCCGCCGCTAAACATTCAGTCATCAAAAGCCAACGTTCCTCCCTGCAGGCTGATTCATGCGCAAAATTCTTTCTTTCGCTTTCGCTTCCACGCTTCTCACCGCTGGTCTTGCTTATATTGCTCCGGCTCAAGCGGCCGACATGACACCAGCGACCCAGGCCTATGTGGCTCCGGTTCACACCGGCGGATTTGAAATCTCCGGTTACGGCGGTTACCAGTTCGCGCCGCACTCCGATGTCGACGTCTCGGACGGACCTGATTTCGCAGCCGGCTGGGATACCAAGCCCTTCGCGATGCCGCCCTACTGGGGCGTCCGCGGCACCTACTGGTTCGACGGCGGTGCCCTCACGAACTGGGGTGTTTCGCTCGATTACACCCACGCCAAGGTTTATGCAGACGACGAGACCATGGCCAAGGCCGGCGGCTGGAGCGTCTTCGAATTCACCGACGGCCTGAACCTGCTGACGCTCAACGCGCTCTACAAGTTCCCGATCGAAGGCAGCAAGTGGACGCCTTATGTCGGCGCCGGTGTCGGTATCAACGTGCCGCATGTCGAAGTGACCCGCGCTTCCGGCCGCACCTTCGAATATCAGTTCGGTGGCGCGACGATCCAGGCCCAGGCCGGCGTGAAGTATCAGCTCACCGAAAAGTGGTCGATGTTCGCCGAATACAAGGGCAACTACTCGTTCGTGGATGTGGATATCGACAGCGGCGCTTCGCTGAAGACCAACATCCTGACGCACGCCATCAACCTCGGCGTCTCCTACAAGTTCTAAGGCTTCAGGCCTTTGACGAAAAAAGCCGGCGATTTCGCCGGCTTTTTTATTGATCAGAGTTTTATCCGGCCGGGATCTTTTCCGGCTTCGGCCCGCCATAAGCCCAGTCCAGAAGCTCCACCGTGTGCAGGATCGGGATCGCGGTGCCGGAGGCGATCTGGGTGATGCAGCCGATATTGCCGGTGGCGATCACATCGGCCTTGGTGGCTTCGATATTCCTGACCTTGCGGGCCTTCAACTGCGCCGAGATGTCCGGCTGCAGGATGTTGTAGGTGCCGGCCGAACCGCAGCACAGATGCCCCTCGCCTGGATCGCGGACAGTGAAGCCCGCCGCCTTCAGCAGGTTCTTCGGCGCCATGGTGATCTTCTGGCCGTGCTGCATCGAACAGGCGGAGTGATAGGCGACGTTGAGCCGTTTCGGTTCGAGCGTCGGCAGGTCGAGCGCCGACAGATATTCGGTAATGTCCTTGGCGAGTTCCGAGACCTTGGCCGCCTTGTCCGCGTAAGCCGGGTCGAGCCTCAGCATGTGGCCGTAGTCCTTGATCGTCGTGCCGCAGCCCGACGCGGTGATGATGATCGCATCGAGGCCGCCCTTGTCGATCTCGCGCATCCAGACATCGACATTTCGGCGGGCAAAATCGAGCGCCTGTTCCTCACGGCCCATATGATGGACGAGCGCGCCGCAACAGCCCTCGCCTTCCGGCACCACGACTTCGACACCGAGCCGAGCAAGAAGCCGGAGGGTGGCTTCGTTGATGCCCGGATCGAGCACCGGCTGGGCGCAGCCTGACAGGATCGCAACGCGGCCGCGCTTCTCGGTCTCTGGCGCATCCGTGACAGGCATCGCCGACTGGGAAATCCTGGCGGCGGATTTCGGCGCGAGATCCAGCATCGCGCCCAGCGGCTTCAGCGCAGGAATACGCTTCAGGAGCGGCGCGAAGGGGCGACCGAGTTTGGCGAAACCAAGTGCCGCGCGGAAGCGGGCGGGATAGGGCAGAACGGCGGCGAGCAGGTCGCGGATCATCCTGTCCACCAGCGGACGCCGGTAGGTATTCTCGATATGGATGCGGGCATGGTCGACCAGGTGCATATAGTCGACGCCGGATGGACAGGTGGTGACGCAGGCAAGGCAGGAGAGACAACGGTCGATATGGGTGACCACTTGCTCGTCCGCCGCGCGGCCGTTTTCCAGCATGTCCTTGATCAGATAGATGCGGCCGCGCGGGCTGTCGAGTTCGTTGCCGAGGGTGACGTAGGTGGGACAGGTGGCGGTGCAGAACCCGCAATGAACGCAGCGGCGGAGGATCTTTTCCGATTCGGCCACATGCGGATCGGCAAGCTGGGCGAGAGTGAAGTTGGTTTGCACTAAAGGATCCCTCCCGCTGTCGGGGATGCATATCCCATCTTGCCCGGGCAGAAAATGCCGGCCGGGTCGAGCTTCTGTTTTACGCGCGCCGAGAGTGCCGCCACCGCATCCGGCAACGGCTCGAAAGCCTGCGTCCCCGCGCGCACCGCATCCGATGCCCGCAGCAGCGTCGCGTGGCCGCCGCCGAGAGCGCGGATATAGCGGCGCAGCAAATCCGCTTCCGGGTCGGCTTCCATGCGCATCCAGACCAACCCGCCCTGCCAGTCGTAGAAGGCATCGACGCCGGTTTCGAGCCGGAGCGCGGCGACGAGCTGGTGGCCCGCAGATGGGGCGATCGAGACGCGCCAGACGGGTTTCAGGGTCCCATCCGAATAGGGATAGACATCGCGGATCTGGCGCCAGAGCGTTTGGCTCTCCTCCAGGCCGAGGCGGGAGACCGGACCAAATGCCTCCATGACGGCCGCGAGTTTTTCGGCACGCACGGAAACCGACGCGGCAAGGCCTTCGAGGCGCAGGACGGTCGCCTCCCCGCTCGGCAATGCACCGCCGAGAAAACGGAACCGGACGGTCTGCGGCAGGTGGGCGGCGCCTGATACTTCGACCGGCAGCGCCATCGCCGCCGCCATCGCCTTTGCGGCGGCCGCGTCGTCGAGCCCGGAGATGACGATGGTTTCCACCGTCTGCGGCACCGGCAACACCCGGAAGGTCACTTCGGTCAGGAACCCGAGCGTGCCTTGCGAGCCGGCGAGCAGTTTGACGAGATCGAGGCCGGTGACGTTCTTCATCACCCGTCCGCCGGCGCGGATCGCCTCGCCCCGGCCATTGATGAACCGGATGCCCAGCAGGCTGTCGCGCGCGGCGCCCGAGACGAAACGGCGCGGGCCGGAGACATTGGCGGCGAACACGCCGCCGATCGTCGGTTCGCCGAGCGTGCCCATGACGCCGCGATGATCCATCGGCTCGAAAGCCATCATCTGCCGGTTGGCGGCAAGCGCGACCTCGATCTCGGCGACCGGCGTACCGGCTTTGACCGTCATCACCATTTCCGCCGGCTCGTAGTCGACGATACCGGAAAGACCGGTCGAGTTCATCATCTCGGCAGGCTCGGCGGAGTTGCCGAAACCGGCGCGGGTATTGCCACCACATAGGGCGAGCTTCTTGCCGTCGCCGGCGGCATTGCGGATGATATAGGCGGCGTCCGTTTCGGAATTCGGGATCAGGGTCATGCGGCAGGCCGTCCATCCAGCGGAAAGACCTTGGACGGGTTGAGTATCCAGCCTTCGTCGAAGGCGTAGCGCACCGCCATCTGCTGGTTGAGGTCAGCCTCCGAATACTGGTGGCGCATCAGGTCGCGTTTCTCGATGCCGACGCCATGCTCGCCAGTCAGGCAGCCGCCGGCATCGACGCAGAGTTTCAGGATTTCGTTGCCCGCCTCTTCGGCCCTAGCCGCATCCTCGGGGTCGTTGGCGTTGAACAGGATCAGCGGATGCATATTGCCGTCGCCGGCATGAAAGACGTTGGCGACCCTGAGCCCGAAACGATCGACGATCTCGGAGGTCTTGTTGAGCACATAGGAGAGCTTGCCGAGCGGCACCGTGCCGTCCATGCAGATGTAATCGGCGATGCGGCCGGTGGCGCCGAAGGCGGATTTGCGGCCTTTCCAGATCAGCGCCGCCTCGGTCGCCGACTGGCTTTCGCGCACCGTCTTGACGCCATGGCGCCCGGCGATCTCGACGATCGCCTTCAGCATCGCGTCCATCTCGGCCTCGGAACCCTCGACTTCGACGATCAACAGCGCTTCCACGTCGAGCGGATAACCCGCATGGGCGAAGGCTTCGCAGATCTCGATCGCCGGCTTGTCCATGAATTCAATGGCGACGGGGATGATGCCGGAACCGATGATATCGGCGACGCAGGCGCCGGCATGCTCCGACGTATCGAAGCCGAACAGAACCGGGCGGGCGCCTTCCGGCTTGGCGATCAGCCGAACCACGGCCTCGGTGACGATGCCGAGCTGGCCTTCCGAACCGCAGACGAGTCCGAGCAGATCGTAACCTGCCGCATCCAGATGTTTGCCGCCGAGATCGATCACCGTGCCATCGACCAGCACCATCTTCACGCCGAGCAGGTTATTGGTGGTGACGCCATATTTCAGACAGTGGGCACCGCCGGAATTCATGCCGATATTGCCGCCGATGGTGCAGGCGAGCTGCGAGCTCGGATCCGGCGCATAGAAAAAGCCGTCGATGCCGACCGCTTCGAAAATGTTGAGGTTGGTGACGCCGGCCTGCACGGTGGCGGTGCGGTTGGCGTAGTCGACTTCCAGGATGCGCGACATCTTGGACAAGCCGAGCACGACCGCATCCTCCTGCGGGATGGCGCCGCCGGAAAGCGAGGTGCCGGCCCCGCGCGGCACGACGGGAATGCCGTAGCGATTGCAGTATTTCATCACCGCGGCCACCTGCGCCGTGGTCTTCGGCAGGGCGACGGCGAGCGGCAGGCGGCGGTAGGAGACGAAGGCGTCCGTCTCGAAAGGCACCAGCTCGCGCGCCTCATGGACCAGGCATTCGGGCGGCAGAAGCTCGGTCAGGTCGGCAATGATCGCCGCCCGGCGCGATAGCACCGCTTCGCGAGGCTTCAGAAAACTGATCGTATCGGCCACCGGCTCCTCCTAAAGACATTCAACTGGTATACTTTTTTTACCAGTGATACAAGAAGCCCGAACGCCCGGCTGGCATCACCCGATTGGAGACGGTAAAGTTGACGCATGAGCTTTTCGCGCCGGTGCCGCATGGTCGAACTGCGGACGAGGTCATCCTGCAGATCGAGAGCCTGATCCTCAACGGCGTGCTGCGCGACGGCGACCGCCTGCCGGGCGAGCGCGAGCTGGCCCAGAGGTTCGACGTTTCCCGGCCGATCCTGCGGGAGGCGCTGAAGGAGCTTGAGGCACGTGGGCTGCTGGTGAGCCAGCATGGCGGCGGCACTTACGTGGCCGATATCGTCGGCCAGATCTTCTCGCCGCCGCTGGTTGCCCTGATCCGCCGGCATCAGCGGGCGGTTCACGACTATCTGGAATATCGTCGCCAGCTCGAAGGCATGACGGCGGAACTTGCCGCCGAACGCGCGACGGACACCGACAAGCAACTCATCGAGCGCATTCTGGAGACGATGCGCAGCGCGCATCGGGAGGGGCGTTTCGAGGACGAGCTGACCTCCGACGTCGAATTCCACAATGCCATCGGCGATGCGGCGCATAACATCATTCTGATGCACACCCTGCGTGCCTGCTACCGGCTGCTCAGCGACGGGATCTTTTACAACCGCCGCATCATCTTTAATGTCGGCACCGCCCATGATGCGGTGATGACGCAACACGAGGCGATCGGCCAGGCAATATTGGACGGTGATCCTGCCAAAGCCCGAAAGGCTGCGGAAGACCATATCGACTTCATCTCCAAGGTCACCCACGAGGCCCAACGCACGGGAGAATGGACCCGAATCGCACAACTCAGGATGATCCAGACCACGATCTGAGGCCCCTCCTGCAGATTGCCGGACGTCATGCACAGTTACAATTGAACACCTGTGCAAATTTCTATTGACGTGAAACTAAGTGGCCTCACAATGGTTATCGCTTCCGTGGTGGTTATCCACCGTGATTCTTGTCAAAAGAAGCCGCTGAGGGTCGTTAATCCTCGCGCAAGCATTATATTAGTAAATTACCATTTGCTGGAGGACTAAACAGAAATTGGGCTTGATGGATCGGGTTACGAGCAATCTCAAGTTGATGCTGCAGCGGCCGCCGCGGCAGCAATATGCTGCGCTTTGCTACCGGATAAAAAAGAAGCCGGGACAACTTGAGGTTCTTGTTGCGACCAGCCGCGATACCGGCCGCTGGGTCGTGCCCAAGGGCTGGCCGATGACCGACAAGAAAGCTCACCAGGTCGCCGAACGCGAAGCGTTCGAAGAGGTTGGCGTCAAGGGCAAGGTGGAGAAGGAACCCCTCGGTTTCTATCACTACCGCAAAACCCTCGATAACGGCCTGAAGATCCCTGTGCGGGTGCAGGTCCACGCGCTCGAAGTGGACGAATGCCTGAAGAGCTATCCGGAAAAGGGCTCCCGAACACTGGAATGGGTTTCCTGTGAAGAGGCGGCGATGCGCGTCAATGAACCGGAACTGAAGATTCTCTTCCTGCAGTTCGCCGAACGAATGCAGCCGCGCGTTCCGCAGCTTGCAATCAAGGCCGCAAGTTAGAGCGCTTCGAAGCACCTTCACAATTCCGCAATATTGCCTTCGCCTGCGCGCGCTATTAAGCGATAGGCCTTGATTTCTTCCGGGAGGCGGAGACGGCAGGCAGTTCCGTTCTCGCGCCTCACTTTTCACCCAAGGATGGAGATATGGGCCAGAAAAGGCCGCGCCTGGCGAAGCCGACGCTCGACAAGGATCTGGAGAAATTATCCTCGGTGGAGGAAGCCGCCCGGCAGATGTCGCGCGGGCTTGCCGCACCGGGAACGGCACTGCTGTTCATCATCCTCGTCGCCATCTTTGCGGCCGCCTACGTCACGGGCAAACCCGGAGCCGTCGTCGTCATCGCCGCCTCCGGCCTTGCCGCCTATATGGCGATGAACATCGGCGCCAATGACGTCACCAACAATATCGGTGCGGCCGTCGGCGCACGCGCCATGACCATGACCTTCGGCCTCGGGCTCGCGGCCGTCTTCGAAGTGGCAGGTGCCGTCATCGCCGGCCGGGGCGTCGCCAACACGATCGCCAACGGCATCATGCAGGGCGGCATGGTCACCAGCCCCGACGTGCTGATATGGGCGATGATGGCGGCACTCCTCTCGGCCGCGGTGCTGATCAACGTCGCGACCTGGCTCGGCGCACCTATTTCCACCACCCATTCGATCGTCGGCGGGGTCATGGGCGCCGGGATCGCGGCCGCCGGACTTTCCGCGGTCAACTGGGGAACGATTGCGGGCATTACCGCAAGCTGGGTCTTTTCCCCGATCCTCGGCGCCGTCATTGCCGCCTCCTTCCTGTTCTTCGTCAAGGAAACCATCATCTATCGCGAGGACAAGATCGCCGCGGCGAAGAAGTGGGTGCCGGTGCTGATCGGCTTGATGACCGGCGCCTTTGCAGGCTATCTGGCGCTGCTCGGGCTGGGGGAACTGGTGGACGTGTCGGCGCCGGTTGCCACGCTCGTCGCTCTCCTGACCGGCCTCGCTGCCTGGCGCCTGCTGATCCCGGTGATCGCCCGGCAGGCCGAGGGGCTCGAGAACCGCAATCAGTCGCTTCGCACGCTCTTCCGTATTCCGCTCATCCTTTCTGCGGCCCTGCTCTCCTTCGCGCATGGCGCCAACGACGTTTCCAACGCCATCGGTCCGCTTGCGGCGATCGTTTCCGCGGCGCAAAGGGGCATTTCGGCCGGCGTGCGCATCCCGCTCTGGGAACTGATCATCGGCGGCCTCGGGATCTCCCTCGGCCTGCTGCTCTATGGCCCGAAGCTGGTTCGGCTGGTCGGCGCCGAGATCACCAAGCTCAATCCGATGCGCGCCTATTGCGTCTCGCTGTCGACGGCGCTGACCGTGATCGTTGCCTCCTGGATCGGGCTGCCGGTCTCCTCGACCCACATCGCCGTCGGTGCGGTGTTCGGCGTCGGCTTCTTCCGCGAGTGGTATACCCGCCATTCCCGCCGCCGCTTCGAATACATGCGGGTGCGGGCCGGCAAGGACCTCGATACCACCGAGCCCTTCGAGCGCAATGACGATGAGCTGAAACGGCGTTACCTGGTGCGGCGCTCGCATTTCTTGAGCATCATCGCGGCGTGGATGATCACCCTTCCGGCGGCCGCAACCCTTGCGGCGCTGATCGCCACGGCTATGTTCGCGCTGTTCGTCTAGCTTTGAGGTTTCCATGCGCGCCAATTTCCGGATGCAGAGGCTGTTCATCGAGGCGCCGCTCGGCGCCGGTGCCCGCCATGAAGTGTCGTCGGAGCAGTTCAACTACCTCGCCAACGTGCTGAGGATGGAGGAAGGTTCGGCGATCCTGCTCTTCAACGGCCGCGACGGCGAATGGAAGGCCAGGATCACCTATCCGACCCGCAAGAAGATCGTGCTGGAGGCGATCGAGGAAACGCGGCCACAGCCGCCTGCCTCCGACCTGCATTATCTTTTCGCGCCGCTGAAGGTCGGTCGTCTCGACTATCTGGTGCAGAAGGCGGTCGAAATGGGTGCGGGGTTCATCCAGCCGGTCATGACCCAGCATGTGCAGGGCAAGATCACCAGCATGGACCGGCTTCAGGCGAATGTGGTGGAGGCCGCCGAGCAGTGCGGCATTTTGTCGGTGCCGGAGGTCGCGCCGCCGAAGAAACTCGGCGACCTGCTCGACACCTGGCCCGAAGAACGCCGCATCATCTTCTGCGACGAAGGCGACGAGGGCCAGAACCCGCTACCGATCCTCTCGGCGATCAAAGAGAGCAAGCTGGCGCTGCTGGTCGGCCCGGAAGGCGGATTTTCGGACGAGGAAAGGGAAAGGCTGCGTTCGCTTTCCTTCGTCACCGCGATACCGCTCGGGCCCCGGATATTAAGGGCGGATACGGCCGCGGTCGCGGCGCTTGCGGTCATCCAGGCCGCGGTCGGCGACTGGCGTTGACCCGCTTGACATGACGGCTCGAAAATTCTGAATCTATCTTGAAAGAAATTCACTTGCAGCGCACACCAATCCGGTCCAATCAGCCGGCTATCCGTCCAGATCAGGCATTCCGAGCAAGGTAATTTTCATGGCCCGCGATACGACCGACCAGACACCGCTTACCTCGGTGTCCGAGCTTTCCGCCTACCTGGCGCAGGGACCGCGGCCGAGGCAAGATTTCCGCATCGGCACGGAGCACGAGAAGTTCGCCTTTTTCCGCACGGACAACAGCCCGGTTCCCTATTTCGGAGACGCCAGCATTTCCGCGCTGCTCAAGGGCATGGAAAAGAAGCTCGGCTGGGAGCCCATCCTGGACGGCGAAAACATCATCGGGCTCGGCGAGCAATCCGGGATGGGCGCGATCTCCATCGAGCCCGGCGGCCAGTTCGAGCTTTCCGGCGCGCCGGTCGAGAACATCCATCAGACCTGTCGGGAATCCAACCAGCATCTCGCCGTTCTGCGCGAGATCGCCGAACCGATGGGCATCCGTTTTCTCGGCATCGGTGGCAGCCCGAAATGGACGCTCGCGGAAACCCCGCGCATGCCGAAATCCCGTTACGACATCATGACGCGTTACATGCCGAAGGTCGGTGCCAAGGGTCTCGACATGATGTACCGCACCTGCACGATCCAGGTGAACCTCGACTTCTCCTCGGAAGCGGACATGGCCGCCAAGATGCGCGTGTCTATGAAGCTCCAGTCGATCGCGACCGCGCTGTTTGCGTCCTCCCCGTTCACCGAAGGCAAGCCGAACGGGCTGGTCTCCTGGCGCGGGGACATCTGGCGCGACACCGACAACCAGCGTTCTGGCGTGCTGCCCTTCGTGTTCAAGCCAGATTTCGGCTTTGCCGACTATGTGGAATGGGCGCTCGACGTGCCGATGTATTTCATCGTTCGCGACGGAAAATACCACGACTGCACGCATGTCACTTTCCGCCAGTTCATGGACGGCGCCCTGAGGCAAGAGGTCGAGGACTGGGAACCGACCATGGGCGACTGGACCAACCACCTTTCCACCCTCTTCCCCGATGTCCGCCTGAAACGCTTCCTCGAAATGCGCGGCGCCGATGGTGGCCCGTGGCGGCGGATCTGCGCGCTGCCGGCCTTCTGGGTCGGCCTGCTCTACGACGACACGGCGCTTGCCGACGCCGAAACGCTGACGGCCGACTGGACGGTCGAGGACGTCATCGCCATGCGCGATGCCGTGCCGGTCAAGGGCCTGAAGGCCGAAATCAAGGGCAAGTCGGTGCTCGACGTCGCCCGCGAGGCGGTAGCGATCTCCAAGGCGGGTTTGAAGGCGCGGGCGCGGCTGAACGGCGAGGGACAGGACGAAAGCATCTTCCTGCAACCGCTTGACGAAGTGCTCGCCAAGAAGACGACCATGGCGGACGACCTGCTGTCTCTCTATCACGGCCGCTGGAACGGCTCGGTCGAGCCGGTGTTCGAGGAATACCAATACTGACCAGATTGAGATCGGTTCTAAAAACCGGTTTCCGTTCAGCACTTTCCGGATATAGTGGTGCATCACCCGAACCGGAAAGGATTCTCTCCATGCTGCCACTGTTCGACATGATGCTCAGAGCTCAGAACGGCGCAGGCATGGAGGCGATCGCCAAGCAGTTCAACCTGGCTCAGGAGCAGGCCACCCAGGCCATGGCGGCGCTGATGCCCGCCTTTTCCTCAGGGTTCAAGCGCACCAGCGCCAATCCCTATGACCTCACCTCGCTGATGAGCAGCATGGTGTCCGGTGCCTATGGCAAATATTTCGAGGATCTGACCAAGGCCTTCACGCCGCAGGGCACGATGGACGGCAATGCGGTGCTCGAAAAGCTGTTCGGCTCCAAGGAAGTCTCCCGCGCGATCGCGGCGCAGGCCGAACAGCTCACGGGGATCGGCCAGGAAGTCTTCAAGAAGATGATGCCGGCCATGGCCGACACATTGATGGGCGGGCTGTTCAAGCAGATGAGCGGTCAGATGACCGGCGCCAACGAGACCTTCGCCGCCTCCCCCATCGGCCAAATGCAGCAGCAATGGCTGGAAAGCATGGGCCTGCAGCCCAAGGCGAAGCCGCAGACCGCGGCCAATCCCTTTGACAATCCCTTCGCCCAGGCGATGCGTTCCATGTGGGGGCTCGACAAGCCGGAACAGCCGCAGCCTTCGGGCGGCAATCCGTTTGCGGACAATCCCTTCGCCAAGGCTTTCCAGGACATGATGGGCGGCGCCTTCGCTAGTCCCAGCCCGGCGGCAGCCCCGACGCCCGAGAAATCCAAGGAAGCGCCGGCGGACGAACCCAATCCCTATCGCGACGTGCTGAACAACATGTTCGACAGCGGGCTGGAAGTGCAGAAGAGCTACCAGAAGAACATGGAAGCGATCTTCGACACCTATCTGCGCAATGGAACGGGCGGCAATGACGAAGCGGCGGCCACGCCTGCCGCTCCAAAACCTTCCAAATAAAAAAAGCCCGGCGCGGATCGACCGGCCGGGCAAGCAGCAGGGCTATTGGCTATCACCCTGCGGGGAAAGGTCAGGCAAGATCAGCGATTGGCCGGCCTTGCAAAGCGGTTCCGCGCCCGCTCGCGAGCGGAGCGGGACAGAAGCAGCGACGGATCATCCAGCACGCCGGACCGATCGAGCGCCATCACCACATCATGCCGTGTGATGCCGATATCGTTGAGCTGGCGGTCGTCGAGATCATGGAGGCGGCTGCTCTCCATACGATTGCGAAAGGCACGCCACACGGATTTCGTTCGCAGCATCACGACAGCCAGACGGCCTTGCGTGCCGCGCTCCTCATGAACCAGATCGAGTTCAGTTCCGCAGTCGGTCGTGCTCATTGGTCTATCCTTTCGCAGGCACGAGAAAGGCCGTCCCTTCCGTGGAGGTCCGACGGAAAGGCTGCCCGGGGTGGGCGCTCAGGGAAGAAGCACCCTTCGATTTTGATTTGCGATCTCCTTATCGCGTAAAACCTATTGATCAGTCCAACGAATGTTTCTAATGATTAGCATCAACCTCTCTGATGGATCATTCTCATGTCCGCACCGCTCGATATCGATCAGTTGCATACTTTCATTTCAATCGTGGACACCGGCAGCTTCACCAAAGCGGCGGACCGCGTGTTCAAGACCCAGTCCGCCGTGTCGATGCAGATGCGCCGTCTCGAGGAACGGATCGGCAAGCAGCTGTTCGCCAAGGACGGCCGCGGCAACCGGCTGACGGCGGAGGGCGAGAAGCTCCTGAACTATGCACGGCGCATCATCCGCCTGAACAACGAGGCGATCGCCGCCTTCGACGATAACCGTCTCGAGGGCACGCTCAGGATCGGTACGCCGGACGACTATGCCGACCGCTACATGCCCGAGATCATCGGCCGTTTCGCCAAGACCCATCCGAATGTCGAACTCTATATCGTCTGCGAGCCCTCGGTCAGCCTTGCCGAGAAGATGGCACGCGGCGAGCTGGATATCGCGCTCGTCACCCACAACCCGCGCCAGCGGATTTCCGACGTGATGCGCACGGAGCCGCTCTGCTGGGTCGCCTCGGCCAACCATCCGCTGAAGGACGATGCGCCGGTACCGCTCGCGGTCGGCCGCCGCGATTGCCTCTGGCGGCAGCTCGCCTGCTCGGCGCTCGATGCGGACGGGCGCGAATACCAGGTCCTGTTCACGAGCTGGTCCTCGACCGTCGTCGCAGCCGCGGTGCTTGCTGGCATGGCCGTCTCGGTGCTGCCGGAGTCGGCGCTTCGCACCGGCATGAAGGTGCTGTCGTCCGCCGACGGCTTCCCGCCGCTGCCGCCGGTGCAGATCGGCCTGATGAAGCGGCCCGGGCTTTCACCGTCGCTGATGAACGCCATCACCGACCACATCACCGCCTGCCTCGACAACATCTCGCCGGCCGTGATGCCCGACGATCTCGACGGCGAGGTCAAAGCGTTCCAGCGCATGCCGCGGGCCCGGGCGACACAGGTAATGCCGGGGTGGTGAAACGACTAGCCGCCAAACGTTTGGCGGCTATCAGGAATGTTTATGGGCGCTGACGTAGGCACGAAGGACGTTCTGCATCTTCGTGAGGTGTCCCTTGCCATTCGCCTCTTGAAAGAAGAAATCAAAAACTTCCGGATCGATCTTCAAATGTACGGAGCGGGGTTTCGCGGGGCTTTTTACGTCAGCCTTGGCCCAAAATTCCGCGCCAAGGTTTTCTGTATCCGGCGCCTTAGGGTCATGAAAAAGCTCCCCCGCCTCCCTCATTTTCCTCAGCTCTGTGAGCGATACTCTTCTGATATTCTGATCGGTCATGCCGAACTCCTTTCCACGCTGTTATCAGCCGGATCACGTCGCCGCGCTCGTTAGATAATACGCAAATAGTGTACATTATGATAGAAAAAAGCCGGGCGAGCCCGGCTTTTTAACTTCGCGATATACGGAAGGTGCCGATTAAGCCAAGTTCTTCTTGAAAAACGCCACCGAACGGCTCCAGGCGAGATCGGCGGCTGTCTTGTCGTAGCGGGCCGACGAGGTGTCGTTGTTGAAGGCGTGGTTGGCGCCGTCGTAGACGAAGATCTCGAAAGTCTTGCCGCCTTTTTCAAGCGCCGCCTTGAAGGCCGGGATGCCGGCATTGATGCGCTCGTCGAGACCGCCGTAATGCAGCATCAGCGGCGCCTTGATGGCGGGCACGTCCTCGGCCTTCGGCTGGGCGCCGTAATAGGCGACGCCGGCGTTGAGGCTGGGCGACTTCACGGCAAGATTGTTGACCGCGCCGCCACCCCAGCAGAAGCCGATCGCACCGACCTTGCCGTTCGCGCCGCCGATGCCGGCGAGATAGGCGCGGCTTGCTTCGCCATTGGCCGAAACCTCTTCGGGCTTCAGCGAAGAGAACATCTGCCGGGCCTGCTCTTCATCCGCCGGCGTGCCACCCTGGGGCGACAGGAAATCGACGGCGAGTGCATTGAAGCCCTCGAGCGCCATACGGCGGGCGACATCCTTGATATGGGCGTTGAGGCCGCGGTTCTCATGGATAACGAGGACGCCGCCGCGCGTGCCGGAAGCATTCTTGGGTTTTACGAGATAGCCCTTCATCGTCCCGCCGTTGGCGCCCGGATAGGTAACATCCTCCGTGGTCAGCCGTTCGTCATTGGCAGGAATGATCTCCGCCATGGCGGAACTGGCGCCGATCAGGGGCGCGATTGCCGCGGCGGCCGCACCGGAGCCAGCGAGCTGGGTCAGCTTCTCCATGAAGCGACGGCGGTCCAAAGTCAGATGGGTGTATTCATCATAGGCGTCGATCATCGCCTGGGTGATCTTCGGTGTCTCGTTGTCCATGGCTATTCCTCCGTAGCAGACCGTATGACGGGGAAATCTATACCGAGGACCTGCAGCTTGCAGATGAAACACTGAGTGATCCAAGTGCCCGATATTACACTTGTTCGTGAGGTCGGTCGATCGGCCGCTCCGCCGGAATTGTAGCGGAAGCCACAAGCGCCCATCCTGACGCTGGCCAGGCTAGTTCAAAACCAGCCAGGCCGCGAGCCACGCCCACATTGCCATCACCGCAAAAAAGCCGACCATGAAGATCGGGCGGCGATAACGGAGCCGGTTGCTGGTGAGATGCACGTAGGAATGCGCATAGCGGGAAAGCACGAATATCCAGGCAAGAGCAACCGAGCCCCAATTGTCTGCAGTCGATACATAAAGGACGAGACAAACGGCGTAGAACAGGACCGGTAGCTCGAACTGGTTCTTGAGGTTGTTGTGGACAACCAGGCTTTCGCGCGGCTCCTCCCGGTTTTCACGGAACTGACCGGCCTTGGCGCTGCCGGACTTCACGGCCATGTACCGTTTCTTCGACAGGAGCCAGTAGAGAAAGAAGACCAGCGCGGCATGCGCTATCATCGGCCAGAGCGTCGCGTCGGTGGAAAGCATCGGTTCTCCTCACTCGTCAGAGGAACCCAATAACACGGGTTCGCCGATGCACAATGGCGCACACCGTCCGAGCGGCACCACAGTCTCACCGCTGCCTGCAGCCCACCACGGTCGCAGGCGTCCAACCAACTGTTTCAGAGATAAGGCGGAGGAGGCACACGACCTCCTCCGATCAGAAACGTCAGGCGCCGGCACCCGGATAGTTCGGGCTCTCGCGGGTGATCGTCACGTCATGCGCATGGCTTTCGCGCAGGCCGGCGCCGGAGATGCGCACGAAGGTGGCCCGCTCCTGGAATTCCTTGAGATTGGCGCCGCCGACATAACCCATGGCCGCCTTCAGGCCGCCGCCGAGCTGGTGCAGCACACCCGAGACCGGGCCCTTGTAGGGAACCTGGCCTTCGATGCCTTCCGGAACCAGCTTCAGCGTATCACGCACTTCCGCCTGGAAATAACGGTCGGCGGAACCGCGGGCCATGGCGCCTACCGAGCCCATGCCGCGATAGGCTTTGAACGAGCGGCCCTGGTAGAGATAGACTTCGCCCGGGCTTTCGTCGGTGCCGGCCAGCAGCGAGCCGATCATCACGGCGGATGCGCCGGCAGCGATCGCCTTGGCGAGGTCGCCGGAGAACTTGATGCCGCCATCGGCGATGACGGGAATGTCCTGCGCCCGCGCCGCCTCGACGGCCGACATGATCGCCGCAAGCTGCGGTACTCCGACGCCGGCGACGATACGGGTGGTGCAGATCGAGCCCGGGCCGATACCGACCTTGACCGCATCCGCGCCCGCATCGATCAGCGCCTTGGTGCCGTCGGAGGTGGCGACATTGCCGGCCATGACGCGCACGTGGTTGGAGATGCGCTTAACGCGGGTGACGGCGTCGAGCACGCGCTGCGAATGGCCATGCGCGGTATCGACGACCAGCAGATCGACGCCGGCCTCGATGAGACGTTCGGCACGCTCGAAACCATCGTCGCCGACGCTGATCGCGGCCGCGGCGCGCAGGCGCCCCTGGACATCCTTCGAGGCGTTCGGGTTGAGCTGGGTCTTTTCGATATCCTTGACGGTGATGAGACCGACGCAGCGGCCTTCGCCATCGACGACCAGCAGCTTCTCGATGCGGTGCTTGTGGAGCAGGCGCTTGGCCTCGGTCTGGTCGACGCTGCTTTCCTTGACCGTGATCAGGTTCTCCCGGGTCATCAGCTCATAAATCTTCTGACCCGGGTCCGAGGCGAACCGGACGTCGCGGTTAGTGAGAATGCCGACCAGCCGGCCCGGAACGTGACCGCCGCCGTTCTCGACCACCGGAATGCCGGAAATGCTGTAGGACTTCATCAACGACAGCGCGTCGGCCAGCGTCGCGTCCGGACCGATCGTCACCGGGTTGACGACCATGCCGCTTTCGAACTTCTTGACCTGGCGGACCTGTTCGGCCTGTTCGATCGGGGTCAGGTTACGGTGGATGACGCCGATGCCGCCTGCCTGTGCCATGGCGATGGCAAGCCGGCTTTCCGTCACCGTATCCATGGCCGAGGAAATGATCGGCAGGTTGAGTTCGATATCCTGGGCGATGGTCGTCGCGATATTCGTCTGGCCCGGCATGACTTCGGAATGGCCGGGCTGCAGGAGCACGTCGTCGAAGGTAAGCGCATCTGCGCCGGTTGCGGTTTCAATGATGCGTGCCATTGCCAAATTCCTTCGATCTAGAAAATGCGGGATGCGCTCAGGAACGACTCGATACGTCCCGACGCTCCGGCAACAATTGCTTGGAAGTTGGCGAGGGCTGGTAACACGTTCATGACAAGAAGGGAATAGCAAAAACCCGAGAGCGGCTTCTCCCGGGTTTCGATTGCTTTTCAACAACAATCAGATGTCGAACTGATAGGTCTTCGGCACGAACCGGTAGCCGGTATCCTGCTTTTCGACGAAACCGACCGCCGGGAAGGGCATGTGATAGCCGAGGAAAGCGACCTTGTCCGTGGCGATCATGTCGAGGACCTTCTTGCGAGTGGCCGCCCCCTGCGCCTTGTCCATGTCGAAACGGACCTCCCATTCGGGCCGCTGAAGCGACAGGACGTAGTGGTTGACCGTATCGGCGGCGAGGATCAGGCGCTTGCCTTGCGATTCGACATTGAAATTCAGCATGCCGGGCGTATGGCCCGGCGCCAACATGGCGGTGATGCCGGAGACGACTTCGCCGCCATCCTTCAGGAAGGTCATCTTTTCGGCAAGCGGCTTCACATTGGCGAGCACGCTCTTCTGGTTGCCCTCTGCGGGCGTGCCGGCGCGGGCGGCATCGGTCCAGAAGTCGTATTCCACCTGGCCCGTGATGTAGCGCGCTTTCGGGAAGGTCGGTTTGCCGTCTTCCATGAGCCCACCGATATGGTCGCCATGCATATGGGTGATGACGACGATCGAGATATCCTCCGGCATGTAGCCAGCGGCTGCCAATCCTTCGATCAGGCGTCCGACGCCCTGGGCGCGGCCCGGTTTGCCGAGGCCGGTATCGAACAGGATCACGTTGCTGCCGGTATCGATCAGCGTCGGTGAGAAGCTGTTGACGAACTGTTCCGTCGGCAGAAAGTTCTGGGTCAGCAGCGCTGCGAGCGTTTCGGGCGGCTGGTTGAGGCCGAAGGTTTCGCCGGGAGCACCGGAGGGGCGGGCACCGTCCTTCACCGCCAGAACCTGGAAACCGCCGAGCTTGAATTTGTGGATATCCGGCGGGGTCACATGATCGATAGCCAATTTCTGCTTCTCCTGGGCAAAAGCCCCGGCATTGATGATCGCCGGAGCGGCGAGAATGCCCAAACCGGCCGTGCCGATAAGGGTGCGCCGTCCGATACCTGAATTCGTCATGATGTCGCTGCCTCCTGGAATTGTGCCAGACCGTCAAAATCGGGTCCTATCCGGGGAAACATAACCGCGCTCCATGCCGAGGAAATCCAATCTCACGCAGACGTGACCCAAAATCCGAAACGGTGAGATTCCGCAATTGGCAGACGGGACCAAGAGGTCTATGGACGGGCCAATTCCCGCCATTGCAGGCACCCCATGAATCGCATCGTTCCGCTCATTCTCGCCGTCGCCCTTTTCATGGAGCAGATGGACTCCACCGTCATTGCGACAGCACTTCCGGCGATCGCCGCCGACCTCAATGTAGGGCCGATCACGCTCAAACTGGCGCTGACTTCCTACATGGTGGCCCTCGCCATGTTCATCCCGATCAGCGGCTGGATGGCGGACCGCTTCGGCGCCAAGAAGATCTTTCGTATCGCGATCTTCGTCTTTATCGTCGGCTCGATCTGCTGCGCGTTCTCCTCCGACCTCCTCCAATTCGTGGTGTCGCGCTTCCTGCAGGGCATGGGCGGAGCGATGATGACGCCGGTCGCGCGCCTGGTTCTCTTGCGCACCACGAAACGCAGCGAACTCGTCTCGGCGATGGCGCTGCTGACCATTCCGGCACTGGTCGGGCCCCTCACCGGCCCGCCGATCGGCGGTTTTATCACCACCTATTTCACCTGGCACTGGATCTTCCTGATCAACGTGCCGGTCGGCCTGCTCGGGATCTATCTCGCGACAATCTTCCTGCCGGAAATCGAGACCACCAATCCTCCCTCGATCGACTGGTGGGGGTTCTTCCTGACCTCGGTCACCGCCGCGGGCACGGTCTTCGGACTTTCGGTGGTCGGCCTTCCGGCGCTACCGCCGGCCGTCGGCATCACGGCTACGGCTTTGGGGCTCGCGGCCGGGGTCGCCTATGTGGTCCATGCGCGCAGCCACCCCGCGCCGATCCTCAACCTGCGGCTCTTCAAGGACGATGCATTCCGGGCCGCCAGCAGCAGCGGTACGCTGTTCCGCATCTCGACAGGGGCCATTCCGTTCCTGATGCCGCTGATGCTGCAGCTCGGTTTCGGCCTCAACCCTTTCCAGTCCGGCCTCATCACGTTTGCGGGCGCGCTCGGCGCGCTGATCGTGAAGTTCGTCGCGCGCCGCGTCTTCGCGATGACCGGCTTCAAGATGACGCTGATCGTCGCGGGCGTGCTCGGCGCGGCGACCACGGCGGCAAACGGCTTTTTCACGCCGGAAACCTCCCACGCGCTGATCGTCGCCTTCCTGCTGATGTCGGGCGTCTGCCGTTCCTTCTTCTTCACCGGCTCGAACGCGCTCAGCTATTCCGAGATCAGCGACGAACAGGCGAGCCAGGCGACCTCGATCGCCTCCGTCATGCAACAGATCAGCATGGCGCTGGGCGTCGCCTTCGCGGCCTTCATCCTCGAGGCCTCGGCGGCGGTCACCGGCACGCATCTGCAGCTCTTCGACTTCCACCTGGCTTTCTTCCTGGTGGCGGCCCTTTCGCTTCTGGCGATCATGCCCCTGCTGAGACTGGACCCGATGACGGGTGCTGCCGTTTCCGGCCACGGAGCCGCCAAGATCCAACCGGAAGCCGGCGAGTAGTTAGGCCCGATCGTCCATGTCGCGGTCTTCGGCTTCGGCGTATTCCACGTCCGCATCCTCCACCTCGGGCTCCTCCATCTCGGAACCCGGGGCAGTCTCGCCGGCCCTGCGGCCCTTGAAATGCTTGGCGAGCAGGAACATCTCGACCGATTCCTGGCGCGATGCGCCCGGCTTCACGTGGACGACCTGCTTGAAATTCTGCTTCAGCATGTTGAGCAGGTCGCGTTCGGTGCCGCCCTGGAAGGTCTTGGCCAGGAAATGGCCGCCCTCGCCCAGCACCTCGACCGCGAAATGCGCCGCCACCTCGCACAGATGCATGGTGCGCAGGTGATCGGTCTTCTGGTGGCCGGTCGTCGGCGCCGCCATGTCCGAGATGACCACGTCCGGCGTGCCGCCGATCGCTTCCATCAACAGGCGCGGTGCTTCCGGATCGAGGAAGTCGAGCTGCAGGATCTTGACGCCGGCGAGCGGCGCCATTTCCAGGAAGTCGATCGCCGCGACGCGGATATCATCGTCGGTCGAACCGGTGACATTTGCGGCGATCTGCGACCAGCTTCCCGGTGCAGCACCCAGATCGATGATGCGGCTGGCGCCTTTGAGGATCTGATGTTTCTCGTCGATCTCCAGGAGCTTGAAGGCCGCGCGGGCGCGATATCCTTCGAGCTTGGCGCGCTGGACGTAGGGGTCGTTGATATGGCGCTCGAGCCAGCGCCGTGACGACGCCTTGAGCTTGCCCTTCTTGACCTTCTGGCCGAGTTTGCGGCCGGTGCGATTGCCGCTGCCCGGGGATTTGGAGGGTGGTTTCGTCATCGCCTTGCTCCAGCCTCATCCTGTCCGCCGGCACCTTGACTGCCCGCCTGATTGCCCCCTGGGCGGCGCGGCCGCACCCGGCGCCACACGCCGTCGTCGGCCATCATGTCCGTCAGCAAGCCCTCGCGCAGGCCCCGATCGGCCACCCGCATGCGCTGGCTCGGCCAGCGGCGGCGGATCGCTTCCAGAATGGCGCAGCCGGCCAGCACCAGATCGGCCCGGTCAGGACCGATGCAGGGATTGGCGGCACGGCCGGCAAAATCCCAGGAGAGCAGTTTTGCCTGCATGGCGGAGACTTCGGCGTCCGACAGCCAGAGACCATCGACCTTGCGGCGGTCATAGCGCGGCAGGTCGAGATGCACGCCGGCAAGCGTGGTGACCGTGCCCGACGTGCCGATCAGATGGAAATCCTCGGCGCCCTGGCGGCGGAAGGCGGCAAGCGGCGGGCAATCGAAACCGGCCAGCATGCCTTCGACTTCCGTCACCATGGCGCTGAATACTTCCGGCGTAACGTCGCGCCCGCCATGCCGTTCCGACAGCGTCACGACGCCGACCGGAAGCGAGGTCCAATGGGTGATGTGATTGGCAAGCCGGCTCGAGCGGCTGTCATCGATGCGGATGACGGCAATTTCCGACGAACCGCCGCCGATATCGAAGAGAACGACGGACCGCGCCTCACGGCCAACCAGCGACGAGCATCCCGACACGGCAAGCCGCGCCTCGGTCTCGCGATCGATGATTTCCAGCTCCAGCCCGGTTTCCGCGATGACGCGAGCCAAGAACTCCTCGCCGTTTTCGGCAGCCCGGCAGGCTTCGGTTGCGATCAGCCGCATCCGGCGGATCGGCCGGTTGGCGAGCTTCGTGGCGCAGATGCGCAAGGCTTCGACGGCGCGGTCCATGGCATCCTGCGACAGCCGGCGGCTGGTGCCGAGCCCTTCGCCGAGACGGACGATCCGCGAAAACGCATCGACAACGCGAAACTGGCCTGGCCTTGTCGGCTGGGCGATCAGCAGGCGGCAATTGTTGGTGCCGAGGTCGAGTGCCGCATAGAGATCGTTGACGTAGGCAAATTTTTCGCCGCGCTGCTCAGCACCCGGGCTTTCGGCTCCGGCCCTGCCTCGGACATCCTTGGAGGAAACCTGGCCCGAACCGGCAGGCGCCGGAGCCTTGGCCACACCGGGCGCCGCCTTGGCAGGCGTCAGCGGCCGGCCCTGAAGGCCGCGACCGCCTCTGTTCTTCTTGCGCCGATTGCGCGACGACGACTTCGCCGAATGGGGCTGTTGCCCGCCCTCGGCACGAACCGGAACCTGCTGTGCTGCGGGTGCGGCGTTCGTCCCCTGTATCGGTTGCTGGGCGCCCGCGGATTTCGCGCGGCGCCGCTTGCGCTTGCGCGCCGACGGGTTGGGTTCCTGGCTGTTGGGACGTCCGGCAGAGGCGGCCGAGTCGACCGCTTCCGAATTGGTTACAGGCGCCGCGTCACGACGTTTGCCGTTCCGCTTCGCCTTCCGACGCCTCGAGGATTTACCCTCTCCGCGCGGTACCGCCGACGCCCCGCCTTCGGGCGGCTTTGCGCCGCTATCGGGGTCCATCACTGTTAAGTCCATCTCGCCGCGCAAAGCCTCTTGAAGGTATGCCGCTGGCGTCTGATTGTTTCGTTGGTGCGAAGATAACAGGCGGTGGCGATTTCGCCAACGGCTTTTTGCCGGTCCCGTCATCGCCCTGTCATCAGCCGGTTTTCCAGCTTTTCCGCGGCGGCGACGAGAAAGCCTCCGCCGCGTCGATTTTTTTCAAAATCGGTATTTGCATTCCGCGCGCTTTTGTTTATAAGCGCCGCACACCGGCCCGGGCATTCACCGGCGCGCCCTGCTGGGGAATAGTTCAACGGTAGAACGACGGACTCTGACTCCGTTAATCTTGGTTCGAATCCAGGTTCCCCAGCCAATTCTCCCTAAAAGCCCTTAATTTCCTGATTTTCCAGTCGTGCCGGATATCGTTTTGGCATCATTGGCAACCTGATGCCCGGAACTGGTGCCCACAGGTGATGCCCACGCGCGAAATCGCGCGGCGGCGTCGCAGGTAGCAGGCAAGGGCAAATACCCCATGGCGGTCCGCCACGACGTCGAGAACCTTATTCGCCGCGGCAACATCTTTTACTGGCGCGCACGCGTCCCCAACTCCTTCAAGCTTTGCCGACCGGGCAGCCGGCTTTCACTGAGCCTCCACTGTTCCGATCATAAAAAGGCTCAAGTCATCGGCCGAAAACTCAACATGCTGATGGTCGAGCTGAAGATGAATTCGAAGGGATCAATGTCCAAGGAACAGCTCCGAAAGCTTTGCGAACAAGAACGGGACGTGATGCTCTCGCATCTCGAAGACGTCTCGATCGCCGCGAGACGCTATGGCACGACCTTGTGGACATTGGCTGCACCCGGAGACATGGCAACGGTTCGACGAAGACGACGGCGTGTCTCTTTTGCCGAATCTGAAACTACGCAAGCAGTCCGGTTCGCGCGCCCTTGTCAGCCATAGACGTAGTTAAGGCATCTGCCCGAAAGCGGCCATCGCATTGATGTTTGAAGGCATGACATGTGTGTGCGGATATCGTCGGAAAAACTCGAGTTGTCATCACGGCGAGGATACCAGCCTTTCACGATGCTCCTTGTCGCTCACGCGGTCCCGGCGCGGTTTTGGGCTACGATTTCATCGTGAGTAAGGCTGTCGCCTTTTTCCATGAAGACCTTGATCAGGGCCTCGCGGTTATCAGCCGAGCGGTTTTGGTCAGCTTTTTCCAGAGCCGTTTGCAGCTCTTCAGCAGTCAGTTCCGTGCAATAGGCAGGCGTGCCTGGCTGTTGTCGCCATGAGGTCGCGAGACCCCCGGCATCGAGGGCGTCGAAGCCCGTCGCCTCCACCAGTTGCATGACGATCGACTTCTTTTCGAGGTCATCACCCGCTACCGGAAGGGCGATGCGGCCGGGTTGCGACTTGTCTACGCCCTTTTCCGCGAGAGTCGCAGAAAGCGCCGCATTCCAGGCTTTGACGATCGGTCGATTGATCTGCTCACTGACCCAGGCCGCTTCCGGTTTGCCACCATCAACATCGGTGATCGATCCGTCACGGAACGGATAGTAGTTGGACGTGTCTACGACAACGACGTCCTCGGGAACATTTGCGAATAAATCGGCAAGATCGCGATGAGCCGAAAACGGGATGGAAAGGATCACAATGTCCACCCCCGCCACGGCATCTTCCTTGGTCGTTGCCGTCGCGCCAACTTCCGCGGCGAGATCGCGGATGGATTCCGGACCCTTTGAGTTGGCAAGTTTGACCTCGTGATCTGCGGCCGCGAGCTTGCGTGCAAGTGTCGCGCCGATGTTCCCTGCGCCGACAATCCCGATGTTCATATCATTTCCTTGCCGCAAATATTGGATTTAACGCACCTCGAACGGAGGCGTGACTTATTGTGCTCCGAAGAATAGGATTAGCTACCGGATACGGCAAGAACCGACCAAAAGGTGGGTAACCTACCCAAAGGTATGTATGGCAGTTGAACGAGACTGGCGCTGCGAGGACCCGAAGCAGCGAATGATATGGGCGGCGGCAACCCAGGATGCTCTGCGGGTCCTTGAAGGGAAGTGGAAGATCGTCATCATCTCCCAGCTCTTCGCCGCAAAGGGTCCGCTAAGATTTTCGGAACTCGAAAAGCGCGTCGAGGGCGTGAACCAGAAGATGCTGATCCAGCAACTCAAGGAGTTGGAGAAGGATGGTATCGTGACAAGAACCGTCTATCCACAGGTGCCGCCAAGGGTCGAATATGCACTGAGTGATATGGGGATCGCACTCGGTCCGTCCATGGCGGAACTCACCGACTGGGCGTTCATGCGGCGTGATGCGCGTGCCGCAACGTCGCAAGATCCGGCGTAAGCGACCAGAATATTTCGGTGACTGCCCGCTGTGCATCGCCAGATCAAAAGGAAGCCGTTGCGTCGAGCCGCGCTGGCCGAGATCGTCTACCACACCGCTTAACCAAGTTCAGGTTCAGGCGACGTGATCAACGCATCCTCAAGCAACACCCTGGCTGCATCGCGGTTTGCCTCCACTATGGCAGGATCGCGTGTCGATTGTGCGATCACCATCGCGCCCTGGAAGAGCGACAGGATCTGGATCACGGCTCTTTCGGGTTTGCTTAATGCCAAAGGCTCGATGAGTGATGCAGCAAATCCATGTAAGCCCTTAAAATACGCGGCGATGGTTGCCTGCACGTCTGGGGAGTTAGCCTCCGGCCCGAACTCGGCCAATCCTTTCACGAAGGGACAGCCGCGGAAGGAAGGTCCACGGAACGGTTCCTCTAACGCATCAAAGATGGCGAGGACACGCTCCAGCGGCGACAGCCCGGCTCTTTCAGTCGAGGTCGCGAGCATCTGAAACCAGGTGTCAGTTTTGTAACGCAAATAGGTAGCGATCAGGTCTGCCTTTGATGGAAAGTGCTTGTAGAACGTCATCTTCGCCACGCCGCTTTCGGCAATGATGCGGTCAATCCCAACTGAGTGGATGCTGAACCGGTAAAACAGGTCCGACGCCGTCTTTAATATACGTTCTCGCGGGGCAAGGGCGTTGAGCGGCTGCCCCTCTACATCCACGAACTCAAGCATGCCGCGCGTTTCCATCCTTCGTTACCTCAGATTCTTCGTACACTGATATACAGACTATTCTGTCAATTTAAAGATTGCAAATACATACAGGTCTGTCTATGTGGATACGACGCCCTTGTATTTCAGAGAAAGGACTTAAGATGAACAGAAAAGTCGTTGTTGTGACCGGCGCGAGCAGTGGTTTTGGGAAACTGACAGTATTGGAGCTCGCCAGGCGGGGTCATACGGAGGTTGCGACCATGCGAGACACCGAAGGAAGAAATGCCAATGTCCGGAGCGAGCTCATCGACGCGGCGAAAGCTGAAGGGCATGTGTTGCACGTCCTTGAAATGGATGTCGCCGACGAGGCATCGGTCAATTCCGCGATCGAGCAGGTCATCAGGCCGCACGGAAAAATTGATGCCCTGATCAACAACGCTGGAACGATGGCCGTCGGGGTCACGGAAGCCTATACGGTCGCGGACGTCGAACGGCAATTTGCGGTCAATTTCTTTGGCGCCCTACGGGCCGACCGCGCCGTGCTACCGCACATGCGTGCCGCCGGCAGCGGACTTCTCGTTCATGTGACATCCCTGATGGGTCGCGTGATTTTTCCGTTCTTCGGCGTCTATTCTGCGAGCAAGTTCGCGCTCGAGGCGCTTGCCGAAGCCTATCGGTACGAACTGAAGGGCTTTGGAATTGACTCCGTCATCGTCGAGCCAGGGCCATTCCCGAGCAACCTTATCTCGTCGAGCCCGGAGCCCTCCGACCAGGCCGTGCTTACATCCTACGGCGAGGTCGCGGCGATCCCCGGTCAGATCAAGGCCCACGCCAACGACGGACACGACGAGGCTAATCCGCCACGGCCCCAATGTGTGGCCGATGCCATTGCGCAGTTGGTCGAGGCCACGGAACGGCGTCCTTTGCGCACGGTCGTCATGCCTGAAGGCATGGATCTCGGTGTCCAGCGGTTGAACGAAGCCGTAAGCCCAATTCAGAACGACCTGCTCACTTCGCTCGGCATGTCGAGCATGATTTGACACTCTTCGGCTGGCGGGTGGTGCCACCTCCCGCCCATTGAGGGGGCCCCTCGGACCTGCATGTGAGATAAGGGTCGCAGTAGCTTCGCTGCGCGCTGAGGCCACTGCTACCGCCGCAAGGCGCTATTGCCGCCTGACAGCGGCATAGATGACCTGGAACGCCGGCCGAAAAATCGGCGTCAAGGAGTCCCTGAAGCGGCGCCAGATTTTGGGCGATCCGCTTCTTCCTCGACCGGGAGGGGTGCATGAGAGATCACGCGCTGTTTGATCTCGCGGTCGACAGTAAGCTCAAGGCTGCGATCTTGTTAAGATGTCCTGAGAAGGAGCGGGCGAGGCAGTCCCCCCCGCTCCGCGTCTTGTTATTCCGCTAGTTCCCGCATCACCTTGATGAGGTCTGACTTGCCTTCGAAGCCGATGCCGGGAAGGTCCGGCATCACGATGTGGCCGTCCTCGACCTTCACACCGTCCGGGAAGCCGCCGTACGGCTGGAATAGGTCCGGATAGCTCTCGTTGCCACCTAGCCCCAGCCCGGCTGCAATGTTGAGCGACATCTGGTGCCCTCCGTGCGGAATGCAGCGCGACCGCGACCAGCCGAACTGGCGCAGGACGTCCAGAGTACGGAGGTATTCTACGAGCCCATAGGAAAGGGCGCAGTCGAACTGCAAATAGTCGCGATCGGGCCGCATTCCGCCGTAACGGAGCAGGTTGCGAGCATCCTGATGCGAGAAAAGGTTCTCACCGGTCGCCATCGGCGCGTCGTAGAACTCCGAGATGGCAGCCTGCAGCGCATAGTCCAGAGGATCGCCGATCTCCTCGTACCAGAAGAGCGGATAGTCGCGGAGCATCTTCGCGTAGGCGATGCCCGTCTCCAGGTCGAAGCGGCCGTTCGCGTCAACGGCGAGGCGCGCCTCGGAACCGATTTCCTCCAGCACCGACTCGATGCGGCCGCGGTCCTCGTCAATGGAGGCGCCACCGATCTTCATCTTGACGACGTTGTAGCCGCGGTCGAGATAGCCGCGCATTTCCTTGCGCAGCGCGCTGTTGTCCTTCCCAGGATAATAGTAGCCGCCTGCCGCATAGACGAAGACCCTCGGGTTGGCTTCACGACCCTTCATTTCGGCGAGGAGTCGAAAGAGTGGCTTGCCTTCGATCTTGGCGACAGCGTCCCAAACGGCCATGTCGATGGTGCCGACTGCCACCGAACGCTCGCCGTGACCGCCAGGCTTCTCGTTCTGCATCATCGTCGCCCAGATCTTGTGCGGATCGAGATTGGTGCCGGCGTCGTTCATCAGGCTATCCGGAGACGCTTCAAGAATCCGATCCTTGAAGCGCTCGCGGATGAGGCCGCCTTGGCCGTAACGCCCGTTCGAATTGAAACCGTAGCCGACAACGCGCCGGCCGTCCTTTACGACGTCCGTCACGACGGCGACGAGGCTGGCCGTCATCTTCGAGAAGTCGATATAGGCGTTGCGGATAGGCGAAGCGATCGGTTTCGTAACTTCGCAGACGTCGATGATACGCATCATGTACTCCGTTAGATAGAAAACGTTGAGATCAGTATTGAGCTTTGGGGGTCACGGCAGTGATCCGTCGGGGCCTCGCCGCGCTGCCCGCCAACCACCGCTTCGCGCTCAGATGAGGAAGTCGGCCACGGCCTTTCCGGATGTCATGGTATTGGCAGTCCCACCCAAATCCCGCGTCCGCAGCCGTGAATCGGCGAGCGATCCTTCGATACCCGCCATGATGGCGTCAGCCGCTTCCTGCTCACCTAGATGCTCCAGCATCATGGCGGCGGACCATATTTGGCCGATGGGGTTGGCAATGCCCTTCCCGGCTATATCAGGTGCCGAACCATGTACCGGTTCGAACAGCGATGGGAACTCTCTCCCTGGATTGATATTGCCGGAGGGTGCTATTCCGATCGTTCCAGTGCAGGCAGGCCCAAGGTCCGAGAGGATGTCACCGAACAGGTTGGAAGCGACGACCACGTCGAACCTGTCGGGATTGAGCACAAAATGCGCGCACAGGATGTCGATGTGGTACTTGTCCCAGGTGATGCCAGGGTAAGATCTCGCCATCTCTTCGACGCGTTCGTCCCAATAGGGCATCGTGATCGAAATCCCATTCGACTTGGTCGCTGAGGTCAATCTTTTCCTTGGGCGCTTTTCGGCCAACTCGAACGCGAACCTAAGGATCCTGTCGACACCGATCCTGGTCATGACCGTCTCCTGAACGACGGTTTCACGGTCGGTGCCAGGGAATATCTTGCCGCCGATCGAAGAATATTCTCCCTCCGTGTTCTCCCTGACCACGTAAAAATCAATGTCGCCTGGACCACGACCGGCCAAAGGAGAGGCCACTCCCGGCATCAGCCGACATGGCCTCAGACTCACGTACTGGTCGAACTCGCGACGGAACTGGATCAAAGAGCCCCACAGCGAGATATGATCGGGAACGGCTTCAGGCCAGCCCACTGCCCCAAAAAAGATGGCGTCGTGGCCGCCGATCTGAGCCTTCCAGTCCTCGGGCATCATCTGCCCATGCTTCAAATAGTAGTCGCATGAGGCGAAATCGAAGGAGTCGATCCGCAACTCGAATCCGAACTTCTTCGACGCAGCCTCCAAGATTCGTAGCCCTTCAGGGACGACCTCCTTGCCGATGCCGTCGCCGGCGATGGAGGCGATCCTGTAGATCCTGTTCGTTTTTTGGCTGGTCATGCCTGTCTCCAATCGATCAGTCTTCTTCCACGAAGTACGCCGACGAGGGTTCCGACAAAGCAAAAGAGAACATTGTACGGAGTCAGGGCGGCGCTCAAACCGAGCGCCAAGCTGCTGATGAAGTCCATTCGTCAAACTCCGATCCACGGCCGCGAGGTTTTTATATCCATTGGAACACCTGGTCTCGGCCCAGGAAATCCTGAGCCACACGCCGACCTCAGTCGGCGAACTGGCCGGCGGCCTTGATGATCGGATCCCACCGCTTGATTTCGCTGTCCAGCTTCGCGTGGAGGGCGTGGGGAGTTGCTTGTTCCTTGGTCGCCGGAATAGTCGCGATCTGGGCAAAGCGTTCTTTGAGCGCCGCGTCCTCCATGGCGGATCGCAAAGCTGACGAGAGCTTGTCGACGATCTCCTTGGGAGTGCCCTTCGGAGCATAGACGCCGTGCCAGACGCCAAGTTTGAACGTGGGCAAGCCCGCTTCCGTGGTGGTCCTCACATCCGGAAGCGTTTCGACTCTCTCGTCGCTCGTGATCGCGTAGGCCTTGACCTGGTTCTGGGTGATCGGGCCAACGGTGTTCGTCGCTTGGTCGCAGGTCATGTCGATCTGTTTGCCGATTAGATCGGTCATGATGGGGCCGTTGCCCTTGTATGGGACCGTGGTCATCTGTGTGCCGATCGTCGACATGAAGAGCGTGCCGCACAAATGGGAGGCAGCCCCAAGTCCGGCATGAGCATAGGTCACGTTGGTGCCCTTCTGCTTGATAAAGGCAAGAAGGTCTTCGAAGGACTCGGGCCCCAGGTCGGCGCGAGAGATGACCGTCATAGGGGCATCGCTGACAAGACCAATGGGCTCGAAGGCTTCGAGCGGCTTGTAGGGGAGTTGGCGATAGAGAGCAGGCGCCGTCGCCATCCCAATATGGTGGACCAGGATGGTGTAGCCGTCCGGGTCTGCGTCGGCGACACGACGAGCACCGATGGTGCCGCCTGCGCCTGCCACGTTTTCGACCACGATCTGCTGGCCGAGCGACTTTGACATCGCCGCGGCGGTAAGCCGTGCGATCGTGTCGGTGGGGCCTCCTGCCGCATATGGCACTACCATGAAGATGTTTCGGTCCGGATAGTCGGCTCCGAAGACAGGGGTGACGGAAACCGCAAGCGCGGCTATAGTGAGAGCGAGCTTCATTTCTTTCCTCCTCTTTTTGCCGTTGACGTCAACAACGGCACTCCTTCGCGAACCTTTGCCGACTACCGGTTGACGGTCCAATGCCGATCCGGCTTCATTTGATGCCGACGAGGAGATGAGATGGATACCGCCTGGCTTGCCGATTTGCGGGCACTCGCCGAGACCCTTAACTTTTCAAGAGCTGCAGAGCTCCGAAACATCACGCAGCCGGCCTTTGGCCGAAGAATCCGTGCGCTCGAAGACTGGAGCGGGACACCGTTGGTCGACCGCTCCACGCACCGCCTGAAGATCACTCCTGCCGGAGAGATCGTGCTTTCGGCAGCCGCCGATGTACTGCAACGCATCGAAAGGGCGAGACACGAGCTTGAGCAGACACGATCGGCCAGCGCGACGCTGACGTTCGCCGCGACCCACGCTTTATCGTTTACGTTCTTTCCAGGCTGGGTCCAGAGCCTGGGCTCTTCCACCACGACGGTGCCGATACGCCTCCTGTCCGACAATATGAACGAGTGCGAGAAGATGATGGCGGACGGACGCGCTCAGTTTCTGCTCTGTCATCACCATCCGGACAGCGAGATCCGACTGCACGACACCGATTTCAAGCATGTCCAATTGGCTAGCGATCTTCTGATACCCGTCGCGATGCGCTCCGACAGCGGGGAACCAACCTACAAGCTTCCTGGAACGCCTGAAGACCCCGTCCCGCATATCGCTTTCGATGAAAAGTCTGGCATGGGACGGATACTGGCAGCCACCATCCCAACTCGGGCGGGACACCTGAAGCTAGTTCGGGTATTCACCTCCCACCTCGCGATGGTCTTGAAGGCTCTGGCGATGGAGGGAAAGGGCGTCGCGTGGATTCCGCAGAGTCTGGCGGCTGCAGAATTGGCCAGCAGCGGCAAACTCGCCATTGCGGGCGATGAAGAATGGACAGTTGCTGTCCAGATCGTTCTCATCCGTCCCCGGACGAGGATGACGGAACTCGCGGAGCAATTTTGGTCGACGGTGATGGCTGCACGGAAGTAACTCCAGGCGATTTGAGCGGCAATGCCCTTAGAGGAACCAGACGATGTTCCCACGGAGCGCCAGCCCCATGCGCTGGGGCGCTCAACTATGGCGAGGTGCGGCCCCTTGTCGGTCGTCTGACGCCTGCGTAGCGACGTCCGCTTTATGGCGCACCGTCGACGAGGTCGTGCCCGAGACGATTCCCGCTTCAGGCAGGCGCGACGACGTGATGTATGACCGACGAGTGGGCGCGAAGTAGCAGGGCGCGTTTTGGCCGCCGGACGGCTAACTCGCAGTCAGACAGCGGAAGCCGATAGGCGAATTCTCATCCCACCATATCTATGCCCCCACTCCTTGACACACCGCCGTTAGCTCCATTGGGCCAAATATGATCCGCGACCTCTTGTGGGGCCGGTTGACTTACCCATCCGAAGGACTAGTTTTTTAGCAGTCGTAAACATATCCGCGCGAAGATGACGGTGGATGATGTGGCGATTGGGCAACCTTGAGGAGGATGAGGTTTGCCATGACCTATCGTGTTGTTCTGTTGATCGGCGCGTCCATCGTCGCCGTTTCGTCGTTTAATGCCCGGGCTCAGGAAGGTGACGCGACGGCGGGCGCCACCGTTTTCAAGAAATGTGCGACCTGTCATACCGCTGATTCCGATACAAACAAGGTCGGTCCGTCGCTGAACAAGCTGTTCGGACGAAAGGCCGGAACGCATCCCAATTTCGCCTATTCGACCGGCATGAAGGCGGCCGGAGACGGCGGTCTCGTCTGGGACGAGGCGGCGCTACGCGACTATCTGCACAATCCAAAAGCGAAGGTGAAGGGCACCAAGATGGCCTTCGTCGGCGTGAAGGACGAGCAGGAGATCACCAATCTGATCGCCTATCTCAAGCAATATTCCCAATGACCGGCCGAGAGGCGATCGGGTGGACATCCCTAAATTGCAGTAATTGCCCATCTTTTCCATTCGTGCGATAATAACCCGGTACTTTTACGGAATGCGGTTTCACGGTCGGCCTGCTCAGGGAGGGGCGGAAATGGCTGTTGTGCTGATTCTCGTCTTGATTGTTGTCGGCTCCGTGCTGTTCCATGTGCTGAGCCCGTGGTGGTGGACGCCGATCGCGTCCAACTGGACCTATATCGACAGCACGCTCGTCATCACCTTCTGGATCACCGGCATCGTCTTCGTGGCGGTGGTTTCGTTCATGGCCTATTGCGTCTTCCGCTTCCGGCACAAGCCAGGCAACCGGGCGGCCTACGAGCCGGAAAACCGCAGGCTGGAATGGTTGCTGGCATCGGGAACGGCAGTCGGCGTCGCGGCAATGCTGGCGCCCGGCCTCGTGGTTTGGAACCAGTTCATCACGGTGCCTGACGATGCCGTACCGGTCGAGGTCGTCAGCCAGCAGTGGCTGTGGAGTTTTCGCCTGCCGGGCGCAGACGGGAAGCTCGGCCGCGCGGAGACGCGTGACGTCAGCCCCGAAAATCCGCTCGGCCTGAACAACAACGACGCAAGCGGCCTCGACGACGTGATTATCGAGGGCGGCGAGCTGCATCTGCCGGTCGGCAAGCCGGTGCGCATATTGCTGCGCTCCATCGATGTCCTCCACGATTTCTATGTGCCGGAATTCCGCGCCAAGATGGACATGATCCCCGGCATGATCACCTATTTCTGGTTCACGCCGACACGGACGGGAAGCTTCGAGATCCTCTGTGCCGAGCTCTGCGGCATCGGCCATGCGCAAATGCGCGGGACCGTCGTCGTCGAGGAGGCGGCGGACTATCAGGCCTGGCTCGGGCAGCAGCAGACATTCACCCAGCTTACGGCATCGGGAGAGCCGCCGCCGGCAAACTGAACCGGTGAAGGGGTTCAGGTCGCATCGGAAGGAAAGGGAGGAGACATCATGGTCGAGATTCCATCCGGCAGCGCAGGCGCCATCCCCTCCGCCGAGGTCGAGGATGTCGAGCTTTATCATCCGAAAAGCTGGTGGACGAAATATGTGTTCAGCCAGGATGCCAAGATCATCGCCGTGCAATATTCGGTCACCGCCATTTCGATCGGCCTTGTGGCGCTGGTGCTCTCCTGGCTGATGCGTCTGCAGCTTGCCTTTCCCGGCTATTTCGCCTTCATCGATGCCGATCACTATTATCAGTTCATCACCATGCACGGCATGATCATGGTGATCTATCTCCTGACCGCGCTGTTCCTCGGCGGCTTCGGCAATTACCTCATTCCGCTGATGGTCGGCGCGCGAGACATGGTGTTCCCTTACGCGAACATGCTGAGCTACTGGATCTATCTGCTGGCCGTACTGATCCTGGCCGCGGGCTTTTTCGCCCCCGGCGGCCCGACAGGGGCCGGCTGGACGCTCTACCCCCCGCAGGCCGTCCTGTCAGGTACGCCCGGCGGCAAGGACTGGGGCATCCTCCTGATGCTCTCCTCGCTGATCGTCTTCATCATCGGCTTTACCCTGGGGGGCCTGAACTATGTGGTGACGGTGCTGCAGGGACGCGCGCGCGGCATGACGCTGATGCGCATGCCGCTTACCGTGTGGGGCATCTTCACCGCCACCGTGATGGCGCTGCTCGCCTTCCCTGCCCTGTTCGTCGCCTGCGTCATGATGCTGTTCGACCGCCTGCTCGGCACCAGCTTCTTCATGCCTGCCATCGTCGAAATGGGCGAGCAGCTGCAGCATGGCGGCGGCAGCCCGATCCTGTTCCAGCACCTGTTCTGGTTCTTCGGGCATCCGGAGGTCTATATCGTCGCGCTGCCGGCCTTCGGCATCGTTTCGGACCTGATCAGCACACATGCGCGAAAGAACATCTTCGGCTATCGCATGATGGTCTGGGCGATCGTCGTCATCGGCGCGCTCAGCTTCATCGTCTGGGCGCACCACATGTATGTCAGCGGCATGAACCCGGCCTTCGGCTTCTTCTTCGCCACCACGACGTTGATCATCGCCGTCCCGACGGCGATCAAGGTCTACAACTGGGTGCTGACGCTGTGGCGCGGCGACATCCACCTGACGCTGCCGATGCTGTTTGCGCTGGCCTTCATCGTCACCTTCGTCAATGGCGGCCTGACGGGCCTGTTCCTCGGCAATGTCGTCGTCGACGTGCCACTGTCGGATACGATGTTCGTCGTCGCGCATTTCCACATGGTCATGGGCGTGGCGCCGATCCTCGTCATCTTCGGTGCGATCTGTCACTGGTATCCGAAGGTGACGGGACGCATGCTGAACGAGACGCTCGGCCAGATCCACTTCTGGACCACCTTCCTCGGCACCTATGCGATCTTCTTCCCGATGCATTACCTCGGCCTGCTCGGCGTGCCGCGCCGCTACTTCGAGATGGGAGAGACGGCCTTCGTGCCGCCTTCGGCCCATACGCTGAACATCTTCATAACGGTCATGGCGCTGATCGTCGGGGCCGCGCAGATGGTTTTCCTGTTCAATCTGGTCTGGAGCCTTTTCCGCGGCAGGGAGGCAGGCGGCAATCCGTGGCGGGCTACGACGCTGGAATGGCAGACGCCGCAAACGCCGCCAGCCCACGGCAACTGGGGCAAGGAGCTGCCTGTGGTCTACCGCTGGGCCTATGACTACAGCGTGCCGGGAGCGGCCGAGGACTTCATTCCGCAGACCGTGCCGGCAAGCGGCGGCATCACACGGGAGGTTCCGGCATGAGCGTCACGCTGATCTTCCTTGCCGTTATCGGCGCCATCATCGTCTGGTGGCTGGCCGGACAGCGGCTGACCTCGAAACCCTGGCTCGAAACCGGGTCCGTGCAGCTGCCGGATCATCACGGCGCAGATCGGCAACAGCCGCCCGTGCCGGCGGTGAAAATCGGCCTCTTCGTGTTCCTCGGCGTCATCGGTGCACTCTTCAGCCTTGCCGTCAGCGCCTATTTCATGCGCATGGCGTCGGCCGACTGGTGGGGCATGCCGGTTCCGCGCCTCCTCTGGGTGAACACGGCGGCACTGGCCTTGAGCAGTGCGGCGCTGCAATGGGCGAGACGAGAAGCGGGACACGGCCGCATGGAACGCCTGCGGCCGGTGCTTGCCGCCGCATTTGCCCTTGCCCTCTTCTTTCTCGCTGGACAGGTCCAGGCATGGCGGGAACTGACGGCGGCCGGCTATGTGCTGGCCGACAATCCCGCCAACAGCTTCTTCTACATGCTCACCGGCCTGCACGGCCTGCATATCCTCGGCGGGCTCGCCGTGCTCGCGCATACGACGGCCAGGGCATTTTCAACCGACGTCGCGCCGGACAGGCTGCGCCTCAGCGTCGATCTTTCCGCCATCTATTCGCATTTCATGCTCGCCGTCTGGCTTCTGCTCTTTGCGCTCTTTGCCGGGTGGGCGAATGATTTCGTCGATCTCTGCCGCACATTGCTGACCTAGGGGCCGAACCAAGGGAGCTCAACCAGGAGATTTGCAGATGGCACAGACTATCGGGACACATGGCGAGCCAGACCTCAGGCCGGCCGGCCTGCGCGGTGTCGCCGCCGATTTCGCGTCGGATCAGCGCGCCTTCAAGACCGCCTCCTGGGGCAAGGCGATGATGTGGATCTTTCTCTTGAGCGACACCTTCGTCTTCGGCTGTTTCCTGATCGCCTACATGACCGTCCGCATGTCGACGCCGGTCGCATGGCCCAATCCGAGCGAGGTCTTCGCGCTGCATATCGGCGGCCAGGACGTGCCGCTGATCCTGATCGCAATCATGACCTTCGTGCTGATCTCGAGCAGCGGCACCATGGCGATGGCAGTCAATTTCGGCTATCGCCGCGAACGCCACAGGACCGCAATGCTGATGCTATTGACGGCGCTTCTCGGGGCAGGCTTCGTCGGCATGCAGGCCTTCGAATGGACAAAGCTGATCACCGAGGGCGCGCGCCCCTGGGAAAACCCCTGGGGGGCGGCACAGTTCGGATCGACCTTCTTCATGATCACCGGCTTTCACGGCACCCATGTCACGATCGGCGTCATCTTCCTCCTCATCGTCGCCCGCAAGGTCTGGCGGGGCGATTTCGACCAGGAACGGCGCGGTTTCTTCACCAGCCGGAGAGGCCGCTACGAGGCCGTCGAGATCATGGGCCTCTACTGGCACTTCGTCGATCTGGTCTGGGTCTTCATCTTCGCATTCTTCTATCTGTGGTGAGGTCGTCATGAACGAGACAACGGCGCATGCACACATCCAATCTGGACAGCAGCTCCAAACCGGGCAGCAGCATCCGATCCGGCTCTACCTCTTCGTCTGGGGCCTGCTGTTCGTACTCAGCGCCTTTTCCTACATGGTCGATTATCTCGGCCTCCAGGGCTATCTCAGATGGACACTGATCCTGCTGTTCATGATGGCGAAGGCGGGGCTGATCGTTGCGGTCTTCATGCACATGGCCTGGGAGCGGCTGGCGCTCGTCTACGCCATCCTGCTGCCGCCGCTGCTGGTGCTGGTTTTCGTCGCGCTGATGGTATCGGAAGCGGACTATACGATCTTCACCCGCCTCGCCTTCTTCGGCACTGCTCCCTGACGGGCAGTGCCGAAGCCGGTTTCGCCCTACCGACCGGTGCCGCTCCCCAAGACGGATTCCGGTTCAACGACCTTGCGATACAGATGCCAAGTCGCGTGCCCAAGTACGGGGATCACGATAGCCAGACCGGCAAAGAACATCGCAAAGCCGACGACCAGAAGCACCGCCACGATGAGACCCCAGAGCATGAATTCCATGGGATTGACCACGAAGGCTTTCATCGAGGTGTAAACCGCTGTCGCCGCACCGGTGTCGCGATCAAGAAGCAGCGGAAATGCAATGACTGTGGTGCAAAGCACGGCCAGAGCGAAGAGAAAGCCGACGGCAATTCCGTAGAGGATCAGCTGCCAGCCCCTGCTCGTCGCGAACACCTCGTTGACGAAAATCACCAGCGATTGCGGCCGTTCCGGCCCGAACAGGCTGACATAAAGCGACTGCGCCGTCAGAAGCCACAGGATAAAAATCACCGCCAGCATGAGACCGATGGCAAGGATTGCCGGGACCGCCGGGGAATGCCTGATTTCAAGCGCATGCTGCCAGGAGGTATCAAGGCCAAGCTCCCGCCGGCGGCTGATCTCATAAAGACCCAGCGCCGCTATCGGACCGATCAGGGCAAAGCCTGACATGAGCGGAAACAGCAACGGCAGCGCGTTGGCACCGGATGTCCAATACGCGAGGACCACACCGGCCACAGGGTAGATCAGACAAAGAAAGACGTAGTGCGACGGCTTGGTCCAGAAATCATCCAACCCCTGACGCAGCGAGGTGAAGACATCCGCCACATTGATGCGCCGCACGGTGGGATAGGCCGCCTTCCTGGCGCCTCCCGCGATCACGTGAAAATGTGCCATAACAATTCCTCTCCATTCTTGTCACAGACAACAACGACCACAACGGATACCCCGCGTGAGGAACGGCGCCATAGGACTGAACCTGCACGCGTGAAGATTATACGCCCCCTGTTGAAACTTGACCAGCGGCGCACTCTACGGCGCGGAATTGCTGCGCATCCAAGCGTCGACACCTAAACCATGTGTCAGTGAGTGGGGCATGGAATTGTCACGTTATCGAGCAGTGATCGAACTATGCCGCTGCTGTCTGAGATCGGGCAACGCTCGTCACGACTTTCCAATGCGCCATGGCGCGGATGCGATGAATGTCAGTGGCGAGAGACGAGCGTCCGTGCATTGGCATGACGAAGAGATTACCAGGTGCCAAGAAAATCGAGGCGGCTCGCACGGAGGCGAACCATCCTCAATGCTTTGCTTCAACCGCTCGAACGGTACATGGCCCTCTTCATAGAATAAGCGGATAATTTTTGTCCGCTCGCGCATGAAATAGGCCATGCCCATGAATTGCGCGCCTTGGTTGCCGTTGGCATAGTGATTATGGTTCGCGGTGGCCCTGGAGCTGGCTACTGCCAGGGGCGCTAAAATCGACATCTACGCCGACCCGTTGTTGAACGGGAACCCGACACCCGGCGGTACCAATCAAATAGAAGAAGCCGCTGCCGCGCTGAAACAGATTGGTGTCAGCCTGCACCGTCTTGAGAAGCTTCATAGCAAAATTATCGCCGTGGATGACGACCTTCTCTGTCTGGGATCCTTCAACTGGCTAAGTGCCGCCCGAGAGGGGCAATATGCGCGCCATGAGACGTCTTATGTTTATCGAGGCAAAGACGTCGAGGCCGAAATCCGCGTGACGAAAGAAGATCTAAAACGGCGAGCTAGGTAAATGACGGATTGATGTAGCCGATCCGGCCGCAGCCTGTCTCCGGCCGATTAGCTGGAATTAAAAATGGCGCCCGTCGTCACGAAGAGGGCTTTTGTCGTGCCGAAGCGCAGCAGCCGTGAGAAGGCCATCGTGTCTTCTGCGCTCGAAGAAACGGGAGTAGGATTGGCCGGTTCGACCAACCAGGGAGATCGAAAATGGGAACGAGAAAAGAGGCGCCTTCGACCGGAACGTCTGCCAAGGATATCGCCAAGGAGCAGGACGATTACCTGGAAGAGTCGCTCGAAGAGACTTTTCCGGCAAGCGATCCCATCGCACCGGGCCATCCCCAGAAACCGGAGAAAGGGCCAGTCGCTCCCAAGCGCAAGTGATCCAAATTCCGTGCGCCAACGCTGGCGTGGAGGCGTGGAGTTGGAAGACGCGGGCTTGCCCGGAAGGGACAGATCCGATCCGGGGCAACGGGCCGAAGTACCCCTCGGCCCGCATCATCGGATAGTTAGCTCTTGCCGCCGGGCTTGCGGCCCTTGTCGGCCTTGCCCTTGGCGGAAGAGGTCTTGGCGTCGTAGCCCTGACCGTGGTTGGTGCCGCCGAGATGGCCGCCGCCGCTGGTGTTGGCCACCTGGCGCTGGGCGCGCTTTACCTGCTGTTCTGCATCCGTCTTTTTCATGGAAATTCTTTCATTATTCAACAACAAAGGCCGAGGGGAATTGTACGTCCCGACCGCTTACGGTCCCGCGCCAGACATCCGTGACCGGAGCCCGAAGTTGGTTTTGGCTTTAAGCGATCTGCAGGTTTTCAGCTGCATTCTTGCCGGTGCGGTTGTCGCGCACGACATCGAAACTCACCTTCTGGCCTTCAGCCAGATAGGTCATCCCCGAACGCTCGACAGCCGAGATGTGGACGAACACGTCCGTCGACCCGTCGGCGGGCTGGATAAAGCCGAAACCCTTGGAGGTATTGAAAAATTTTACGATTCCGCTGCTCATGAAGATGGTCCTTCCGATCGAACACAGGTCGCCGTCCGGCAAGATGCCGGCGACAAAAGAGATCGATTTTGAAGGGAAAGATCAGCTCGAACGCAAAAGGCGTGAAAACGAAGCTCGACAACCAATTTCGATGGTTACCCCTACCCGTCAACTATGTCTTGAGCAAGGCATTTCTCACAACCCGCACATTGCGTTTGGCGCAAGTCCGGCGCATGATGGCGTGCTTCAGCAGCGATATAAAGGGCACTGCTGCTTCAGGATTCCCACGCCCTGACCCCAATGAAAGGAGGACGTCATGTCTTCCGAATTCTCTCAGTCCACCTCCCGCAATCTGGTCCGCGTCAGCGGTCCCGGATACCGGGAGAATATCGAACTCCATCAATTCGGTGAGCCTACACAGCCAAGCGGCATGCTTGTCGCCGGCCGGGTCGGCGCAACGGGGGCTGCCATCATGCTCGCCCGTTTTGGCGATCATCCCGAGAAGAGCTTTGGAGCCGCAATATCGGCCTCGTTGAGCAAACACAGAGATACCCCGCTACCGCAGCTTTGATGCTTCGGCTGGCAAAGGCAGGTTCTGCAAATCCGTTATTTCACGCCTTGCATGCCTGTCGCCGAACATGATTTCACTCTCCACATTCCATCGCCGCCCAGGAGGACAAAATGGCTAAAGGCCAGGTACGAAGTAATCGCGAAACTCGCAAACCGAAAAAAGACAAGGCCGCCGCAGCAACGGCCGCGCCCGCAGGCGCACAGGTCAAGCTCGCCGGCAGCGGCCTTACCTTGGGCAAGAAGCCGAAATAATATTTCGAGCAGGAGGCGCCGCATCCCGGCGCCTCTGACGCAGTCTTTATTCCTGATCGTGTAAAGATCGCATCGCCTGGATTTTCGCGGCGACGCATGCCGGGCTGTCTTTTCTGAGGAAGCCCGAAACCGATCTAGTTGGACCCGCGGCGCCTTTTCGAAACGCGGGCGGCATGGATGCCGTCAAGCCAAATCTCCGAACCTGTCAGCGGCACCCCCCGAATCAGCATATCCCGGAAAATCGCATGCAGGGCCGGGCCGTCCGGGCAGGTTTCTGTGGCTTGTTCAGCCTCCGGCTGACTGTTGGTCAGCATCTTCTGGAAATAAAGCTGGAAATTCGGATGCGAGGATCGTGAAGACATCGCGCCCCCCTTTTTCGTCGGGGCTAGGGCTCGGGTCCCTCAGGCGGCTGCGCCCTTACCAGTTGCAGCCGACCAGCCACGATGGGCCTCATTTCCGCCGATGGCAAGCGCCGCCCATCCGTATTTGAGACAAGTCTTGAAAGTGACGCATTATATCGCCATATATGATTCACGTTTTCAGCCTTTTCGGCTACCTGATCCTTCCGGCCCTGCCGGTTGCTTGGCGACACCCTTGATTTTGCGAACGTTGAACTCCGCCCTGTCGGCTGGAGAATTCTTGCGTTGGCCGTCGTCACGTCCCGCAGTCTACCCTTTAAGGTTACATCAATGATCGATACTGTCCGCAATACCGCCCAGAATCTGTTTCGCAAACCCGACGCAGAAGAAGGCTCCAATGCCGCCAAGCTCCAGGAATTCCGCCATAGGCAGGCCCTGAGAAGCCGCGAGCTCAAGCTCGCCCAGAAGCAGGAACGCCTCCAGAGGCGCGCGTCGCAATTGCAGCCGGCCTGACACGGGACCACTCCGACGAAGCCGCTCGTTCGGACCATCCCCTCGCACCTATCCTCGACCACAAGGACACCATCATGGCCGCCTTCAACTACAATGCCGGCGCGGGGCTCTACCCGTGCAAGAACTGGAAGAGAACGAGCAGGCTTGGCTACAAGAGGTTCGACACCGTGGCCGAGGCTCTGCGCTTCGCAATTGAGGTGATGCCTGCATCCCTGTTGCGCGGGTCCATTCTCGAGGTCGAAGAAGCCCGTTTCGACAGCACCCAGATACAGAGGCTCTACGACGCCGGCGATTATCCGCTGCAGCGCCGGGACCAGTGAGACCGCGCCGATCCGGCGTTCCGATGCCGCGTTCGCGGTTATCGTATTTTGCCGGCTGCGGCCGGTTTTTCCTGTCGCCGTCGCATGGCGCCTGCTATAGCGGTTATCCATGCAGGATTCGATAAGGCGCGCCCCGCGCCAGCGCATCCCGCCCTCAATGCTTTTGCGGTGATTGGATGACGATATTTTCCGTCCGGCATGTCACCTCCTATCGGTATACGAGGCCGGTAGAGTTCGGCGAACACAGACTGATGTTCAGGCCGCGGGACAGTTTTGACCAGACTTTGCTGAGTTCCCATCTCAACGTTTTTCCCAAACCGGACTATGTCCGGTGGATTCACGATGTCTTCGGCAATTGCGTCGCGCTGGTCGGGATATCCAAACCCTCATCCGAACTGCGGTTTGAAACGATCATCCGCCTCGACCATACGCCTCAGGCGGCGATGGACTTCCAGATCGACGAAGAGGCCCTCACCTATCCGTTCGCATACGATCCCGAAGAAGTCTTTGATCTGGAGCGGACGATCCAGCGCCACTATCCCGACCCAGAGGACCGGGTCGGCAAATGGGCACGGCAATTCATCAAGGTTGGCCACCCCACCGAAACCGGCCACCTGCTGATGACCATGTGTTTTGCGCTGCACGAGGGTTTCATCTACGCCCGGCGCTCCGAACACGGGACGCAGCCACCGCTCGAAACCCTGCAGCTGCGCCGCGGCACGTGCCGCGATTTCGCGCTGCTGATGATGGAGGCGGCGCGGTCGCTCGGGTTGGCGGCGCGTTTCGTCACCGGCTATATCTACGTGCCCGACCGCGACGGATCGATAACGCTCGGCGGCGGATCGACCCACGCCTGGTGCCAGGTCTATCTTCCCGGCGCCGGCTGGGTGGAATTCGATCCCACCAACGGCATCGTCGGCAACCGTGACCTGATACGCGTGGGTGTCGCGCGCGATCCGCGGCAGGCTGTCCCGCTATCGGGAAGCTACGATGGCGACGAGACCGATTTCGACAGCATGTCCGTGCAGGTTAACGTGACGACCGATGACCACAGCGTGAAACTGCATGGGTGACCGGAACACCCGGATTATTCGGGCGTTGCCGCTGAACTGCCATTCCGGCGAGAGTTTTTCCATAGGGATACGATCATGAAGATACGCGCAGGGTTTCGCATAGGGTATGAATGCCAGCACGATACGGCGATGCTGCTGGTTCTCAATATCCATCCCTCGCGTCGGGCGGATCTTCTGAGCGACCAGGTACTGAGTTTCGACCGGCCGATCGAGGCCTGGAGCTATCTCGACAGCTTCGGAAACGCCTGCAGCCGGATCGTCGCGCCGGCGGGGCTGACGACGATCTCGACGGAATTCGAAATCTACGACGACGGCATGCCCGATCCCGTGCCGCAGAATGCCTTCCAGCACGAGATCAAGGACCTGCCGGACGACGTGCTGGTCTTCCTACTCGGCAGCCGCTACTGCGACACCGACCGCCTGGCGGATTTCGCCTGGAAGACATTCTCCTCGACCCCCCTCGGCTGGCCGCGGGTGCAGGCGATCCTCGACTTCGCCCACAACCACATCACCTTCAACTATCAGAACGCGGATCCGCTTCGCACAGCTTTTGGAGGATTTACCGATCGCACCGGCGTCTGCCGCGATTTCGCGCATCTCGCCATCACGCTTTGCCGCTGCATGAACATCCCGGCGCGTTACTGCACCGGCTATCTCGGAGATATCGGCGTCCCGGTGGATGTCAATCCGATGGATTTCAGCGCCTGGTTCCAGGTCTATCTCGGCGGTCGCTGGAATACGGTAGATGCCCGCCACAACAAACCGCGCATCGGGCGCATTCTGATGGCGACAGGGCGGGATGCCACGGACGTGGCGCTTTCAACCGCCTTCGGCCCGGCAATCCTGTCTTCTTTCGAAGTGACGACCGAAGAAATACCGGCCTCCGCCTAGATCATCAAGCTGTCGGACCGCCGACCCGCGAGACCTTGATGCGGGTACCGCTGATATTCGTTCGCCCGCCAGAAAAGCTACTCACGGTTGCGTATTTCGCGAATTTCAAAACAAGAAGTTGACACTTCAATCCCGATACGGTAGGTAGAGGACATCGATACTTTGTTTGCCGATCTTTGTTTTTGCTGCGCTTTGCGCTTCTTGACGAACTTTCCCTCTCAAAAGTCGAAACACCCGCCGTGCGTCGCCCGGCGGCTTATCAATGTTGCTATGAAAGGGTTCGTTATGGCCACTGGCACAGTTAAATGGTTCAATGCCACCAAGGGCTTCGGCTTCATTCAGCCTGACGACGGCAGCGCCGACGTCTTCGTTCACATCTCTGCCGTCGAACGCGCTGGCATGAGCTCGATCGTTGAAGGCCAGAAGCTTGGCTTTGAACTCGAGCGTGACCGCAAGTCGGGCAAGATGTCCGCAGGCCAGCTCCAGGCTGCCTAAAACTTTAGCCTCCCATGACCACGGACGTACTGGCATGGCGGCAAAAGATATGTGAAGGCCAGGCGTATGTCTGGCCTTTTTCCGTTGAGGCATCTGGCTGACGCGAGTATCTGCATGGCCTCCCGTTAAGCGCGATATTGGTCTCGGCCACAAGATTTCAAATCTGACAAGTTCAAATCTGACAAGGACGATACATTGAGACACCCGAACGACAACAGCTTTGCCGAGCGCCGCAAAACCGCAGCGGATGCTAAGCGCGAGCTTTTGGCAAAGTTTGCGACCGCCCCTAAGCCGACGGATCCTGCCGTGCAGGAACGCCGTGCCGAGCGCGAAGCCATTGCGGCCGCGAGGGAAGCCCGCCGCGCCGAGCGCGAGGCCCAGAAGGCTGCCGAGAACGAGCGCCAGCTCCAGGAAGCGGCCGCATTGGCCGCCGCTGCGGAAGCCGATGAAAAGGCCGAGGCCGAGGCCCGGCAAGCGGAAACCAACGACCGGGTTGCCCGGGTCATCGCCGATGAAGCCGCCCGCAAGGCGGAGCGCGATCGTCGTTACGCTGCACGCAAGGCCCGTCAGGGCTGATATTTGAGGCATGTGCCTGAAGACGTGCAGGCACATCCCGCTTCGGGCGCGCCGCATGCCGAGGCCAAAAAGGTGGATCGATATCCATGAACGCCACAGCCCATGCGATTGCGCCCGTTGCCGAAGACGATATCGGCGCCTGGCTCAAGATTCTTTCGAAATACCGGCAGCCGCGTTTCGGACGCAGCACCTTCGAGCTGCTCGTCACGGTACTGCCGTTTGCAGCCTTCTCGGCCGCAGCTTATGTTTCCGTATTCCTCGGCTACCCGATCGGGCTGATCCTCGTCCTTCCGGCCGCGGCCTTTCTTTTGCGGCTGTTCATGATCCAGCACGACTGCGGCCACGGCTCGTTCTTCGCGCGCCGGCGCCTCGACAACTGGACCGGACGAGTGCTCGGGGTGCTGACCCTGACGCCCTACGATTACTGGCGCCGGGCGCATGCCGCCCATCACGCCTCGGCCGGCAATCTCGACGAGCGCGGCATCGGGGACATCACCACGCTGACGATCGACGAATATCAGGCCCTGCCCTGGTCGCGCCGGCTTGCCTACCGGCTTTATCGCCACCCGCTGGTGATGTTCGGCGTCGGACCCGCCTGGCTTTTCCTCTTCAAGCAGCGCCTGCCGTTCGGAATGATGAAGTCAGGCTCCCTGCCCTGGATTTCGACGATGGCGACCAATCTCGCGGTCGCCATTCTGGCGGCTCTGATGATATGGGCGATTGGGCTCGTGCCCTTCCTGCTCGTCCATCTGCCGATCGTGCTGATCGCAGGGGCCGCCGGCGTCTGGCTCTTCTACGTCCAGCATCAGTTCGAGGAAACCCATTGGTCGAAGACCGAGGAATGGCAGTTTCCGGAGGCCGCCCTTCACGGCGCGTCCCACTACGATCTGCCGCTGGCGTTGCGCTGGCTGACCGGCAATATCGGCATCCATCACGTCCATCACCTGTCGAGCCGGATTCCCTATTACCGGCTGCCCGAGGTGCTGCGCGATCATCCCGAGCTTGCGGGCATCGGCCGCATAACGCTTTGGCAGAGCATCCAATGCGTCAAGCTCGTACTCTGGGACGAAAAGAGCAAAAGGCTCCTGTCGTTTCGCGATGCCGCCAAGGCGAGAAAGACTTCTTAACCCATGCAATCTGCCAGGCTGAAACCACCGCCTGCGCAGCGAATGCACAAAGACTACCTCCGTACCGATCAAGGACCGAACATTGAACACGACCGAGAACACCAAAACAACCGCCGCCCCGACGCCTGCGGCGCACGCGCTGACCGTTGAGCTGACGCCGACCCAGATCAGGGGCCTGAAGCTCGCCAAGGACGGTGACCTGTTTCCGCAGGAAGCCAAGAAATGGACCCATCTGAATGCGGTCGTGACCTATGCGCGGAACGACCGGTTCAAGGAACGGCCCCAGAAGATCAAGTTCCTGACCACCACGACCTTGAATGAACTGCGGGAATACGGCCTTCTGCGTATCCTCAACGAGGATGTCCCGGCGGAAGAATCCGCGCATGGGATCACCATGGCCGGCAAGATGTGGCTTCTGAAGAACAAGTAGCCGACAACGCCACGCCGCTCAAAATAGCAGGCAGCCGGATCGCATGAAATGCGGCTGCGCCGGATCTCTCAACTCTTGAGGAGCGGAGAGACCTCCCCTTGTATTTGCCCGCTTTCGACCCATATTGAGCGCAGGTAGCAGATTCAGAACGGGCGCTGCGATCAAGGGCGCGAGCCCTGGCCCCAACGGGGAGGACGAGATGTCTTCCATCAGGCGAATCCAACCTTCTTCCCAGACAGGCCCGCAATTACACCGGGCAGGCTACGGCAGCCTGTTCCGCATGGCCGTGCCGGGAATATCCATGGTATTCATTCTCTACATCCTGCTTCGCGATCTGTTCTGACACGGTAATACGCATCATCAGAAACCCCGGAATGCCGTTTCCAAAGGAAATGCCTTCCATCTCGAACTGAAGCCATCATGACCCTGATATTTCCGAACAGAAGCCGCAGTTTCGACGAAGCGCGCAAGGTCGTTCGTTTCCTGGGCTATGACGGCATGTTCGAGGTCAGGTTTTTCGTCGAAGCCAAGGCACTCGCCCATAGCACCGCGACGAGCATGTCCGAGGCCGATTACCTGAGGGCTTTCGATGCCGCCCGGTCCAGTATCCAGGATGCGGCAATGAAGGCCTATCGTCCCAATCGGGGCACTACCTATACGCTGACGGCCGCCGACCTCGGCTGATCCGAGTGCGCCTATTGCACCCTTAACCGCAGATACCGTCAGTGAACGGTGCCGCGGTCGGTGCCCAGGTCATAGATCAATCCATCGTCCCAGGGGCCTGCTTCCCGGAGTGTATCAAGGCTATGACGAGCCTTCGATGCGGAGGACCAGAAATGGACCTTTTCGCACCCGTCCAGTTTTGCGCGCAGCTTGGCGAAATCGAAAAGACGTTTCGTGACACCCTGGTCATCGACGAGGCCAATGGACGCAAAAACCGGTATTTCGAGCTGGCGTCCGTAAACCGGATGCTCGCGGACAAAGACGTGGCAAAGGCCGCGGACATATCCCTGCGCGTCGGTAACAGCCAGCCAATCGCGACGCAACGAGGCTGAGGCGGTCAGGCGTTCCCACGTCTGCAGATCCAGGCCCGACATCACAAGCTGGACGACCGCGAAAGCGCGATAGATATCCGCCGCGTCCAGGACGCCCACGTCGTAATCTGTCTTCATATCCTCTCTCCGCCACAAGGCCCGTGAAGTGCCACGTCGGGCCGGCTCTCCCAAGACTTCGGGTTTTAGCGCCGTCACCGCCAGCGACATTGACGCGCGTCAACCGGCTCCCCCGATACAGAAACCGGGGGCGATCTGGCTGTTCAGCGCGAGATACGCGTTTCCATCCGCTCGACGGACAGCGAACGATAGGATGCCGGGCTACCCGGAAAACTCTGCCGCCGCGGCGCCGGCACATTGAGCTGCGTCAAGGAAAGCGGCTCCGTTGCCGGCGACACAGATCGTAGGCGCCCTCATGCGCTCTCGGCGAGAGGAACAGGTCGATACCGTGGATATCACGCTCAGACGTCACAGCCGTTGCGAGGCGATCATCCGCCAGGCGATTTCAATGCGGACGCTCACTTATTTCGCCAGTGTCGACGCTGCAGGACTGGTCCTCGGCGCCGGGGTTCCTATCATACTGACTGCGAAACGACTTGAAGCAAGGATGCCTCTATGACGGACAACCTTCTCCTGACGTTCAATGCCGGCTCCTCGACGGTGAAGATCGGTATCTTCGACGTGGACGGCGACAGGCCGGAACGGATCGGCAAGGCGGTCGTCGATTTCGGAACCCATCCGCTGACGCTACATCTGAAGGAAGGGCCGGAACAGTTCGACCTGCCGCTGGAGGGCGAGGCCGGCGACGATCTCGCCGAGCTGATGGACGAGGTGTTCCGGGAACTCGGCAAACATTTCGACCTCGATGCCGTCACGTCCGCCGGCCACCGGATCGTCCATGGCGGCGACGTCTTCGGCGGACCGGTGGAACTGACGGCCGAGACAATTGCCAAGGTCCAGTCGTTGACGGAACTGGCGCCGCTTCACCAATCGCAGGCGCTGCGGATGATCAGGGCAGTCAGGCATCTGCGGCCGGCGCTTTTCCAGACAGGCTCCTTCGACACCACCTTCCATGCCACGCAGGCGGATCTCGTGCGGCGTCTCGCCATTCCCCGCGCCTATCACGACCAGGGCATCAAACGGTACGGCTTCCACGGACTTTCCTACCGATACGTGGCCGGCGCACTTGCCAGGACCGCGCCTGATATCGCCGACGGCAAAGTCGTCATCGCCCACCTCGGCAGCGGCGCCAGCCTCTGCGCCATCGAGAACGGAGAGAGCCGCGATTCGAGCATGGGGTTCTCGACGCTCGACGGCATTCCGATGGCGACGAGGCCGGGCTGGCTCGATCCCGGCGTGCTCTTGCATTTCCTAGGCCCACTCGGAAAATCGATCGAGGAGGTGGAGGACATTCTCTACCACAAATCCGGCCTCCTCGGCGTCTCGGGCCTCAGCGGCGATACCCGCGAACTGATCGGGGACGGCGGCAGCCAGGCCCAAGAGGCGATCGACCTCTTCGCGCTCAGGATCGCCGGCGAGGTCGGGAGACTTACCTCGACGCTCGGTGGTCTGGACGCGCTGGTCTTCACCGCCGGCATAGGCGAGAACCAGCCGGAGGTAAGGAAGCGCATCGCCGACCGCCTGCTCTGGCTCGGCGTCGAACTGGATGCGGCGGCCAACGACAGCAACGCCTTGAAGATCAGCACGCCCGCAGCCCGCGTCGCGGTTTGTGTCATTCCGACCGACGAGGAACGGATGATCGCCGAGGAATGCCTCGCCGTCCTCAATTCGCAGCCTTGATCCATGTCATGAGCCCGGGTGGAAGCCCGCGGTAGATGTGGTCGACCTATCGAAGGAGAATGAGATGCAACTCAAGACCATCGAGCCGGAAAACCATGAGGCGACGGCTGAGGAACTGGCGCTCATCGACCGCTACTGGCGGGCGGCGAACTATCTCTCCGTGGGGCAGATCTATCTGCTCGACAACCCACTCTTGAGGGAGCCGCTGAAGCCGGAGCATATCAAGCCGCGCTTGCTCGGCCACTGGGGTACGACGCCCGGGCTCAACTTCATTTATGCGCATCTCAACCGGATCATCCGCAACCGCGATCTCAGCATGATCTATGTCTGCGGTCCCGGCCACGGCGGGCCAGGCATGGTCGCCAGCACTTATCTCGAAGGCACCTATAGCGAGATCTATCCGGAGATCGGCGAGGATGCGGCCGGCATGCGGAAACTGTTTCGGCAGTTCTCGTTCCCGGGCGGCATTCCGAGCCACGCGGCACCGGAAACGCCCGGCTCCATCCATGAAGGCGGCGAACTCGGCTACGCGCTGGTGCACGCCTTCGGCGCGGCCTTCGACAATCCGGACCTGGTGGTCGCCTGCGTCGTCGGCGACGGCGAGGCCGAGACCGGTCCGCTTGCCGCCAGCTGGCATTCGAACAAGTTCCTGAACCCCGCCCGAGACGGCGCCGTCCTGCCGATCCTGCATCTCAACGGCTACAAGATCGCCAACCCAACGCTGCTCGCGCGGGTGGCCGACGAGGATCTCGACCATCTTTTCCGCGGTTATGGATATGAACCCTTCTTCGTCGAAGGCCACGAGCCGGAGAAGATGCACCGGCAGATGGCCGCCGTGCTGGACGAGGTTTTCGATCGTATCCGCCCAATCCAGACGGACGCCCGCGCCGGCAAGGCACCTGAAGCCTGCCCGCGCTGGCCGATGATCGTGCTGCGCAGCCCGAAAGGCTGGACAGGGCCGAAGGAAGTCGACGGCAAGATGGTCGAAGACTTCTGGCGTGCCCATCAGGTGCCGGTGTCCGGTTGCCGCGAGAACGACGCCCACCGCAAGATCCTCGAGGACTGGATGCGGAGCTACGATCCGGAAGGCCTCTTCGACGGCAATGGACGTCTGAAGGAGGAGTTGCGCGCGCTCTCGCCCGGAGGCGAACGCCGCATGGGTGCCAATCCGCATGCCAATGGCGGCCTCCTGCGCAAGGAACTCGTCGTGCCCGACATCCGCGATTATGCGGTGCCGGTGAAGGCGCCGGGCAGCGAAATGGTCCAGACGACGGAGATACTCGGCCGATACCTGCGCGATGTGCTGAAGCTCAACGACGCTAATTCCAACTTCAGGATCTTCGGCCCTGACGAAACGGAATCAAACCGGCTCGGCAACGTCTTCGAGGTCACCGGCCGTGTCTGGATGGAGCGGATCGAGCCCTACGACGTGCACCTGTCGCGCGACGGCCGGGTGATGGAGGTGCTTTCCGAGCATCTCTGCCAAGGCTGGCTGGAAGGTTATCTGCTGACCGGCCGCCACGGTTTCTTCTCATGCTACGAGGCATTCATCCACATCGTCGATTCGATGTTCAACCAGCATGCCAAGTGGCTGAAAGTGTCGCGCGAGCTGCCTTGGCGCAAGCCCGTTTCCTCCCTCAACTACCTGCTCACCTCGCATGTCTGGCGGCAGGATCATAACGGCTTCTCCCACCAGGATCCGGGCTTCCTCGATCTCGTCGCCAACAAGAAGGCGGATATCGTGCGCATCTACCTGCCGCCGGATGCCAATACGCTCTTATGGATCGGCGATCACTGCCTGAAGACCTGGGACCGCGTCAACGTCATCGTCGCCGGCAAGCAGCCGGAACCGCAATGGCTGACGATGGACGAGGCGATCCGGCATTGCGAAGCCGGTATCGAGATCTGGGAGTGGGCGAGCAACGAGGGCGGCACGCTCGAGCCGGACGTGGTGATGGCCTGCGCCGGGGACGTGCCTACCCTGGAGACGCTTGCCGCGGTTTCCCTGCTGCGCGAGGCGATCCCCGACTTGAGAATCCGCGTCGTCAACGTCGTCGACCTGCTCGCCCTGCAGTCTCGGGACCAGCATCCGCACGGCCTGCCCGACGAAGAATTCGACCGGCTGTTCACCACCGACCGCCCGGTGATCTTCGCCTATCACGGCTATCCCTACCTCATCCACCGGCTGACCTACAAACGCACCAATCACCAGAACATCCATGTACGCGGCTTCATCGAGGAGGGTACGACGACGACGCCTTTCGACATGACGGTGCTGAACGAACTCGACCGTTTCCATCTTGCGATCGAGGCGATCGAGCGCGTTCCCGGACTGAAGGAAAAGGCGGCCGGCGTGATCGACATGCTGAAGGGCAAGCTTGACGAACATAGCCGTTATGTCCGCGAACATGGCGAGGACATGCCGGAAATCCAGAACTGGAAATGGCCGGCGCGGTGATGCCGTACCCATGAAGGTTCCCGGCCTCCGGGTCGGGAACCTGGCTTCGACGCGAGATCACGTTTCGGTGTTTCGCGTCGATGTGTGTAACCGATCACGCGCCTCTTCCGTAATCATGCAGGAAGCAGATTATGGATCCGGGAGGCTCCACCATGATGAACAGACGCATATTCCTGGCCGGCAGCGCGCTGGCGCTCGCCGTAGTCCCTCTGGCCGCGAGCATCCGCTCGTCGCTTGCGGCGGCCGGCACTTTCCCCGTGAACCATACGGCGGACGAATGGCGCAAGCTGCTGACGCCGGAGCAGTACAATATCCTGCGCGAGGAAGGCACCGAATATCCTGGCAGCAGTCCGCTCCTCAACGAGCACCGCAAAGGCACGTTCGCCTGCGTCGGCTGTGACCAAGCGCTTTTTTCGTCGGAAACGAAATTCGAAAGCGGCACCGGCTGGCCGAGCTTCTGGGCGCCTCTCAAGGGCGCCGTCGGCACGGTGCGCGACACGACGCTTGGCATGGTCCGCGTCGCCGTTCATTGCGCCCGCTGCGGCGGCCATCTCGGCCATGTCTTCGACGACGGACCGAAGCCGACCGGCCTGCGCTACTGCATGAACGGCGCGGTCATGAAATTCCGTGCTGTATCGGCCTGATCCGCCACCCTATCCTTCATTCACTTCGGTTGAGGAAACCGCCATGAAAAACAGAGCGAAAACACCCTATACTCTCACCGCCTTTGCCGGCGCGGCGCTGGTCCTGGCCGGCCTGACGTTCGGCGCGACCACCAACGCCACGGCCGAGGAGGGAATTGCCATCCCAGCCCCCGCGATCGACCAGGCGGCGAGCACGGCTGCGACCGAAACCGCCATCTTCGCCGGCGGCTGCTTCTGGGGCGTCCAGGGCGTGTTCCAGCATGTCGAGGGCGTCAAGAACGCCGTCTCCGGTTATGCCGGCGGCGCCAAGGAGACCGCCGTCTACGAGACGGTCGGTTACGGCAAGACCGGCCATGCGGAAGCGGTTCGCGTGACATTCGATCCGAAGAAGGTCACCTACGGACATCTGCTGCAGATCTATTTCTCGGTCGCCCATGACCCGACCCAGCTCAACCGCCAGGGGCCGGATACCGGCACCCAGTACCGTTCAACCGTCTTCCCAACCAACGAGGAACAGGCCCGCGTCGCCAAGGCCTATATCGGCCAGCTCGACAAGGCCAAGGTCTTCCACGCGCCGATTGCCACGACCATCGAGCCCGGCAAGGCCTTCTATCCGGCGGAAGCCTACCATCAGGATTTCCTGACCCAGAACCCGACCTATCCCTATATCGTCTATAACGACCTGCCGAAGATCGAAAACCTCAAGAAGCTGTTTCCGAGCGATTACCGCGACAAGCCGGTCCTGGTCGCACAGGCCGGCATCGGCAACTGAGACTTAGGGGCACAATTCCGCTGTCGCCGCCCGTCCGGCGATAGCGGCGTCTCGAAAGCCTCAGCTTTCCTGCACGGCCTCGGTGCGCTTCGTCACACCGGGCACGCAGAGGCAGGCGACGATGATGAGGGCGGTGATCAGGAACATCGCGATGAAGGTCATGTGCAGCGCGTGCTGGAGCGCAGACCGGATGGGCGAATCCGCCGCAAGTCCGCCGCCGACGCCCTGCAGCAGGTCGCGCAACTGGTCGGACGTGATCGGCCCCGCGACGGAATTGGCAAGTCCGTAGGTCAGGACGGCGCCGAGAAGTGCTGCACCGAGGGTGCTGCCGAGATTGCGTGAAAAGACGTTGGAGGCCGTCGCGCTGCCGCGTTCGGACCAGCCGACATTGTCCTGGATGATCACCAGGCCGGAGATATTGAGCAGGCCCATGCCGAAGCCCATCAGCAGCGAGCCGGCGCCTGCCTGGACGGGTGAGCTTTCCGGCGTCAGCAGCACCAGAAGAAACGCCCCCACCGGAACGAAGAGGCTGCCGGCGATCATCAGCGGCCGCAGCCCGAAGCGCGGGAACATCCGCGAGGCGAACGTCCCGCCGCTCGGCCAGCCGACCAGCAGCATGGTCAGCGTGAAACCGGCCACCAGCGGAGATCGGTTGAGCACCGTCTGCACGTACATCGGCAGGAAGGTCGTCAGCCCCATGATCGCCATGCTGGAGAGAAAGACCGCCGTATTGGCAAAGGCGATCGGCCGCTTCAGCCAGAGTTCCAGCGAAACCATCGGGGCCGATGCGCGCCGCTCCTGCCAGATGAACAGCAGGAAACTGACGAGGAAGATCGCCAGCGAGACGAACAGGTAGCCGCTAGTTCCTTCGGTTTCGGTGAGTGCGATCATCAGCGCGGAAATGGCCACGGCGAAGAGGCCCGCTCCCAGAAAGTCGATCGATGCCGTCCGGGTCTGTTTTTCTTCGTGCAGGTACACGATGAAACCGACCGCCGACATGATGCCGATCGGCACGTTGATCCAGAACACCCAGGCCCAGGGCAGGCTGTGGACGATGATGCTGCCGAGCAGCGGCCCGACCACAGCAGAAAGCGCCCAGACACTGGCGAGATATCCCTGGACCTTGCCACGTTCCGCCCCCGGATACAGATCGCCGACGACGGTCATGATGACCGGCTGGATCGCACCGGCACCGATGCCCTGCAACAGCCGGAAGGCGATCATCGACGGCATCGACCAGGCAAAACCTGCGAGCACCGAGGCGATCAGGAAGACCGCCGTGCCGAACAGGATGATCGGCTTGCGGCCATAGATATCGGAAAGCTTGCCGAACACCACGGTCATTGCGGTCTGCGCCAGCAGGAAGGAGGAGAACACCCAGCTATAGAGGTTCAGCTGACCGAGTTGGGCCGCGATCTGCGGCATGGCTGTCGAAACGATGGTCGCCTCGATTGCGATCATCGCCATGCTTGCCATGACGGCCGCAATGACGAGCGCCCGGTTGGAGCTTGGATTGGTCATGGGTTCACCTGGGAACGCCGCGCGGCGAACACGAAAGGGATGGATGTTCGGCGGTCAAACGGCCGTCGGCGGGGGATGTTTCTTAGTATCCCCCCACGGGCTGGCGTCAAGCGCGAAATCTGGCATTTATCAAGGATGTAACGAGGCCTTGACCGCAGCCTGCGGTCAGACGGATTTGATTTCCGGCCGGACGGTTCGCCTCACCGCCTCCTCCCCGCCAGCCGCGACCTGATTGCGGCCGTTGTTCTTCGCCCGGTAAAGCGCGTGGTCGGCGCGCTCGAACAGTTCCGCAGTCGTCAGCTTGGCGCCCGTTGCGGGATAGAAGGTCGCGGTACCGATGCTGATCGTCACATGACCCCAGGGAAGGTTCTTCTCATGCTGCAAATGAAGCCCGGCGACGCGCTGGCGGATGTTTTCCGCCACCTTCAAACCACCGGCACCATTGGTATCCGGCAAGAGAACGACAAATTCCTCGCCGCCATGACGGGCGGCAAGATCCTTCGACCGGCGGATCGAGCCGCGCACGACGTTCGCGACCGCACGCAGACAGTCGTCGCCGGCGGCATGGCCATAGGTATCGTTGAAGAACTTGAAGCGGTCCGCGTCGATCATCAGAATGGAAAGCGGCGTGCGCTGTTGTGCGGCCTGCAGCACCATGTCCTCGAAATGAATGTTGAACGAGCGGCGATTGGCGAGTTGGGTAAGCTCGTCGGTGTTGGCGAGCGCGTCCAGCTCTTCCTGGAGGTTCTTCTGGCGCGTGACGTCGCGTGTGACGGCAACGATGCGGATATCGTCGCCGTCGATGCCGCCCGGCAGCCTGTTCAGCGTGGTTTCGAGCCAGATCTGCTTGCCGTCGGCCCGCCGGCGTCGGACGATCATGTTTTCCCGGGGCGACCCTTCCCGCAGCCGGGTCATGACCTGGTTGACGGCGTCGTGGTCATCCTCATGCAGGTTCTCGAGGATATGGGTGCCAAGCATCGTCTCGCCGTCGACACCGAATATCTCCCGGACGGACGGCGACAGGTATTCCCTGATCCCATGGCCGTTGAAGCGCTGGATCAGGTCGGCTGAACCTTCAGCAAGCAGTCGGAATTCTGCTTCGCGCGCCACCAGCAGCGCTTCGCTCGCCCGCCGCAACATTACCTGCCGCCGCCAGCGCCAGACCAGGAAGCCGGTGATCGCCACCAGGATAAGGCAGGCGACCCATCGTATCCGTGCGCCTCTCATCCAGGTCGCCAGCGCTTCGGACTGAGATACGGCAGCAAGCCCGACTAGGCCGCTGCGCTCGCTCTGATAAAAGCCGCCTATGCGTTGCAGGCCATCAATCGGAGAGATGTAGTGATAAGAGCCTGAACGCCGTTGGCGGAGATGGTCCGTGAACAGATCATAGGACGAGATGCTCGATCCCAGCAGCGTCTGGAGGAATGGCGCACGCGCCAGCACGACGCCGTCGCGGCGAACCAACAGGAACGAGCCCTCGCTGCCCAGGCTGAAGCCCTGAAAGAAGTTGGTCAATTCGGTGAGGATGAATGCCGCCAGCGCAACGCCGCCGAAACTTCCGTCCGGGTTGCTGATCCTTTGCGTGACCGGCAATATCCACTGACCGTTCAACTTGTTCTTCAACGGCCTGCCCAATACGGGTTCCCGCATGTCGGAGGCTTGGTGGAATACGAAATACTCCCTGTCCGAAAAATTCATGCCGCTGGCGTCGATCGAAGACGATGTCGCGACCATTCTGCCATCGGCATCGAAGACGGCGAGGGCGTCGAGCCAAGGGGTGGTATCGACCTGGCGTTTCATCACCTGGGTGATCTTAGCCGGCAGGTCCACCACGTCGCGTTCCTGCTCGATCCGGGTGACCAGGGCCGCCAGCGGAAACCTCGCCATGTCGACCGTGTCGTCGGCATGTTGCACCAGCGCCTTGGCTGTCTGAGCCAGACCGGCCTCGATGCCGGCGACCTGGGATCTCCAACTGGAATATTCTCCCCAGGCGATCAGCCCCACAAAGCCGAAAACGGCAAATGCGACAGCAACGAACGTCCTGGCCGGCAGGTATTTGATTGCACCAGTCATCTCTCTCTCCCAAACCGACGCAATAGGGCGGCTCAGGAGTCGCGATCCGCCAGCCAGGGACGTTAGGGAAAAGTTGTTTACGTTCGCCTAAGCCAACATACCTGCATTTTAATCATGCATTTACGGGGCAGAGCCGCGAATAGACATCCTGCGGCGTCGTTGCACGACGTATGGCTGCAGCAGTCTCCTCATCGCGCACGCACCGCGCGATACAGGCGAGAACATTCAGGTGGTCCGGGCGGCCTTCCGGCGTGAGGAGCAGGAACACGAGATCGACCGGCTCGTCGTCCACCGCGTCGAAATCGATCGGATCTGCAAGCCGGGCGAACAGGCAGAAATGCCGGTCGATGCCGCTGATGCCCGCATGCGGGATGGCAATTCCGGCGCCGATGCCGGTCGATCCCAGATTTTCCCGATTGGTCAGCACCCGGGCGAGATCGCCCGCATCCAGCGCCAGCCGCTCGGCGGCGAGCCTGGAAAGCTGCTTGATCAGGATCGCCTTGGACGGCGGTGCCAGATCGAGCACGATGTTCTCCGGCGGGAGGTAGTCACGCAGTTTCATGGGTCATGTCCATTGATCGGATCCTGGCCTACTGGCCTTCCTGCAGCCGATAACCGACGCCGGTCTCGGTCAGGATGTATTGTGGCTGGTCCGGCGCCTTTTCGATCTTCTGGCGAAGCTGGCGCACGTAGACGCGCAGGTACTGCACGTCGGTCAGGCCGTCCCAGACGTGTTCGAGAAGGAAACGATGGGTGAGGACCTTGCCGGCATGCTGCACCAGGATACGCAGGATATCGTATTCCTTGGGCGACAGCTTGATCTCCTTGTCCGCCACCTTGACGATGCGCTTGACGAGGTCGACCGAAAGCTCGCCGGTCTGGAAGATCGGCTTTTCGCCCTGGGTCTGGAGCCGGTGGCGAAGCGCCACGCGGATGCGGGCGACGAGTTCGTTCATGCCGAAGGGCTTGGTCACATAGTCGTCGGCGCCGAGTTCGAGCGCCTTGACGATGCCAGCCTCATCGGTGCGGCTCGACAGGATGACGATCGGCAGGTCCAGCCCCTCGCCGCGCCATCTGGCGAGCAGATCGTGGCCCGCCATATCCGGCAGGCCGAGATCGAGAATGATCAGGTCCGGCTTCTCGGACTTGACGAGATCGATCGCGACCCGGGCATTCATCGCCTCGCTGACGGCGTAGTCCTGGGTGGAGAGGCCGACGCGCAAGAGCTTGCGGATCGGGGGCTCGTCATCGACGATCAGGACGCGCACGGCGGTATTGGTCATTCCTGTTCTCCCAGAATGGGCATTTCGGCCGGCACCGGCATGCGGATCGTAAAGATCGCACCGGCACGGTCGGAGCGGTTGGCGGCCCTGATCGTGCCGCCCATGGCCTCGATGAAGCCGCGGCATATGGAAAGACCAAGCCCGGTGCCGGCCCGCACATGGTCACCTTTCCGAACCCGGTAGAAACTGTCGAAGATGCGCTCCAGATCGTCGCGCGGGATGCCCGGTCCTTCATCCATCACCGAGATAAGAACTGAATCGCCATCCTGCCAGCCGCGGATGTCGATGACGGTCTCGTCGGGAGCGTACTTGGCGGCATTGTCGATGAGGTTGAACAGGACCTGTTCGAACAGGACCGGATCGACCTTGAGCATCGGCAAGTCCGCCGGAATGTTGACGTTGAGCCTGTGCCGGTTGGCGATCTTCGCCGCCCGGCTCAAGGCCGTGCCGACGATATCGCCGGCGAAATGGAAGGCATAGTTCGGCTCCATGGCGCCGGAACCGATGCGGGTCATGTCGAGCAGGTTGGAAATGAAACGGTTCAGCCGCTCCGACTCGTCGACGACGCTGGTCAGCAGTTCGGCACGCGCTTCTTCCGGGATATCGGCGCCGAAATCCTTAAGCGTGCCGGCCGACCCCATGATCGCGGCGAGCGGCGTCTTCAGGTCATGCGAGATGGATGTGAGCAGCGCGGTGCGCAGGCGGTCGGTCTCGGCGGCGAGCTTGGCCTTGTCGACATCCGATACGAGTTGGATGCGCTCGATCGCCAGCGCCGCCTGATCGGCCAGCGCATCGAAAAGCCGCTGCTGTTCGGGTGTCAGCAACGGTCCCTGCTTGTCGTTGTCGAGGCCGATGACGCCGACCGCTTCGCGGCCGGTACGCATCGGCAGGTAAAGGCGTTTGGCCCCCGGCAGCGTATCGGCAGCGCGGCCGGCCGGGCGATTGTGCTCCCAGGCCCATTTGGCAGCAGCGATATCGGCATCCACCAGCGTGTCGTCCGGCGGGTAACCGGCCTTGACGGCGATCGAGCCGTTTTCCGGCAGCAGGATGACCACCCGGACCTTCAGCATCGAGGCTATCTGGAAGGCGGTCGCCCAGAGCACGTCGTCCAGCGTGCCGGTGCCGGCGAGTTTTTTCGAGAAGAGGTAAAGGTCTTCGGTGGTGCGGGCCCGCTGACGGGCAGCGGCTGCCTGGCGCTGGACGGCCGCCGTCAGGTTGGAAGCGACGACCGCGACGCCAAGATAAAAGAGCAGCGCCACCAGGCTTTCCGGATCCCGGACCGTAAACGTGTAGCGCGGCTCGAGAAAAAAGAAATTGAAGGAGAGCGCGCCAGCCACGGAGGCGAACAGGCCCGGTCCCAGCCCGCCGCGCACCGCTGCCGCCAGCACCGCCATCAGGAAAACGAGGGCAAGGTTGCGGACGTCGAGCGTCTGGTCGAGCGCGGCACCGGCGATGATCGCGAGAGCCACAAAGATCGTACTTTTGACATAGGGCTTGAAGCGGAAAGCCTTGGGCAGCTGCGCCGCCTTCAGGCCGCGTTTCGGTTCGCCTTCCTTGGTGTCGCCGGAGATGACATGGACGCTGATATCGCCCGCGTAACGGATCAGGTCATAGGTGACCGACCCCTGCAAGATCTGCCGCCAGCGCGGTCTGGCCGGGCGTCCGACGACGATATGGGTGAAGTTGTTGGCGTTGGCATAAGCGATGATCTCGCGCGACGGCTGCAGCGCCGGCAGCGTCACGGTCTCGCCGCCGAGCTGTTCGGCCAGCCGCATGTTGGCCGCCAGCCGGTCCTTGTCCTGTTCGGGCAGATTGACCGACTGCGGCGTTTCGAGATGCAGCGCCGCCCATGGCGCCCGCAGGCGATCGGCCTGGCGGCGCGCGTACCGCACCAGGCTCGCGCCGTTCCTGCCGTGGTCGAGGCAGACAAGCACCCGGTCGCCAGCCGCCCAGGGGCCGGAAATGGCATGCGCCTGCATATGGTTCAAAAGCTGCTCGTCCACCCGCTGGGCGGTGCGGCGGAGCGCCAGTTCGCGCAGTGCCGTCAGGTTGCCGGGGGAAAAGTAGTTCTCGATGGCACGCCGCGCCGTCTGCGGCACATAGACCTTGCCGTCGTTCAGCCGCTTGATGAGGTCGTCGGGGGTGATGTCGATGATCTCGACGTCGTCGGCCCGGTCGATGATGCTGTCCGGCACCGTCTCGCGTACCCGGACACGGGTGATCTGTGCCACCACGTCGTTCAGGCTCTCGACATGCTGGATGTTGAGCGTCGAATAGACGTCGATACCTTGGCTGAGGATTTCCTGCACATCCATGTAGCGCTTCGGATGGCGGCTGCCGGCGGCGTTGGTATGGGCGAGTTCGTCGACCAGGACCAGGGCGGGGCGGCGCGCGAGAATGGCGTCCAGGTCCATTTCATCGAGCTGCTGGCCGCGATAGTCGATCGCCTTGCGCGGCACGATCTCGAAGCCCTCGACCAGCGCCTCGGTTTCCTGGCGGCCGTGGGTTTCGACCACGCCGATCACCACGTCGAGACCATCGACTTTCCGGGCGCGGCCGGACATCAGCATCTCGTAGGTCTTGCCGACGCCGGGCGCCGCCCCCAGAAAAATCTTCAGCCGCCCGCGCGCCTCACGCTCGGCATGCTCCAGAAGCGCATCCGGCGAAGGCCTGTTCTCACTCTCTCGACTGTCGTCGGGCATGCTTGGTCTTTCCTAATGGCGGAGTGCAGCCCCCTCACCCGGCCTCCGCTTTGCTCGGCCACCCTCTCCCCAAGGGGAGAGGAGGAACGGCGACGCCGCGGCATAACTTTCTTCTCCCCAGCGGGGAGAAGGTGGCCCGAAGGGTCGGATGAGGGGGCGACGCAGCTCGCTACTTCACCGAGTCATAGGAGCATCAAGCGCCATATTCAACGCAAGCACATTGACCACAGGTTCGCCGAGGAACCCGAGTTCGCGGCTTTCGACATGCTGGTCCACAAGCGCGCGAACCGCTGCCTCGTCCATTTGCCGTGCCTTGGCGACGCGCGGCACCTGGAAGTAGGCGGCTTCTGGCGAGACATGCGGGTCGAGGCCGCTGCCGGATGCGGTGACGAGGTCGATCGGCACGTCCGCGCTCGGGTTGGTGGCCTTCGCGGCTTCGTAGTCCGTCTTCACCCGGTCGATCAGCTTGGCGCTGGTCGGGCCGAGGTTGGAGCCGGAGGACGAGGCGGCGTTGTAGCCGTCGCCGGCGGCCGAGGGGCGACCGTGGAAATACTGGTCGCCGGTGAATGCCTGGCCGATCAGGGCCGAACCGACAACGGTTCCGTCCTTCTCGATCAGGCTGCCGTTTGCCGGGACCGGGAAAACGGCCTGGGCGATGCCGGTCATGGCGAAGGGGTAGATCAGGCCGGTAATGGCCGTGGTGGCGACGATCATGACGATCGCAGGGCGAAGTTGCTTGAACATTGTCATTTCTCCTTAAGCGAGACCGATCGCGGTGATGATCATGTCGATCGCCTTGATACCGATGAAGGGAACGAGGATGCCGCCGAGACCATAGACGAGCAGGTTGCGGGAAAGCAGCGCGCCGGCGCCGATGGCGCGGTATTTGACGCCCTTCAGCGACAGCGGGATCAACCCGATGATGATCAATGCGTTGAAGATGATCGCCGACAGGATGGCGCTTTGCGGCGTGGCCAGCCCCATGATGTTCAGCACGCCGAGCTGCGGGTAGAAGGTCAGGAACATCGCCGGGATGATAGCGAAATACTTGGCGATGTCGTTGGCGATCGAGAAGGTCGTCAGGGCGCCGCGGGTCATCAGTAGTTGCTTGCCTATCTCGACGATCTCGATGAGCTTGGTCGGATCGCTGTCGAGATCGACCATGTTGCCCGCCTCGCGAGCGGCGACCGTGCCGGTGTTCATGGCGACGCCGACATCGGCCTGGGCAAGCGCCGGGGCATCGTTGGTGCCGTCGCCGCACATGGCGACGAGCTTGCCCTTGGCCTGTTCCTCGCGGATCAGCGTCAGCTTGTTCTCCGGGGTCGCCTGGGCGAGGAAATCGTCGACGCCCGCTTCGGCGGCGATCGCCGCCGCGGTCATCGGGTTGTCGCCGGTGATCATCACTGTGCGGATGCCCATGCGGCGCAGTTCGGCAAAACGCTCGCGGATGCCGCCCTTGACGATGTCCTTCAGCTGCACGACGCCAAGCAACTTGCCGTCACGGGCAACGGCAAGCGGCGTACCGCCGGCCTTGGCGATTTCGTCGGCGATCGCCTGCAGCTCGCGCACGATATCGGATTGCGGGCTGGCGGCGATTGCCGCATTGCCGGAGACCGGCATCGTGCCCGAGCCGACATAGGCGAGCACCGCATCGACCGCGCCCTTGCGGATCTGGGAGCCTTCGAGATCGACGCCACTCATGCGGGTCTGGGCGGTAAAGGGGACGAAAGTCGCCTTCAGGCTCGCCATGTCGCGGCCGCGGATCGCGTATTTCTCCTTGGCAAGCACGACGATGGAACGGCCTTCCGGCGTTTCGTCGGCGAGCGAAGCGAGCTGGGCGGCATCGGCGAGATCCTGTTCGGAGACGCCGCGGACCGGGCGGAACGAAGTGGCCTGGCGGTTGCCGAGCGTGATCGTGCCGGTCTTGTCGAGCAGCAGCGTATCGACGTCGCCGGCAGCCTCCACGGCGCGGCCGGACATGGCGAGCACGTTGAAGCGGACGAGGCGGTCCATGCCCGCAATGCCGATCGCCGACAGCAGCGCGCCGATCGTGGTCGGGATCAGCGTCACGAACAACGCGACGAGAACGATGATCGGGATCGAGCCGCCGGCATAGATCGCAAAGCTCGGGATCGTCGCCGTGGCGAGCACGAAGATCAGCGTCATGCCGGCGAGCAGGATGTTGAGGGCGATCTCGTTCGGCGTCTTCTGGCGCTCGGCACCCTCGACGAGCGAGATCATCCGGTCGAGGAAGGTCGAGCCGGCAGCAGCCGTGATGCGGACGCGGATCCAGTCGGACAGGACTTGCGTGCCGCCGGTCACGGCCGAGCGGTCGCCGCCGGATTCGCGGATGACGGGCGCGGATTCACCGGTGATCGCCGCTTCGTTCACAGAGGCAACGCCCTCGATGACTTCGCCATCCGAGGGGATGATGTCGCCGGGTTCGACGAGCACGACATCACCGACCTTGAGGCTCGTACCGGCGACCATCTTGTACTGGGTGCGGTCGCTGCCCGAGAGCAGCTTGGCCTGGGTTTCGGTGCGGGCCTTGCGCAGCGAATCCGCCTGCGCCTTGCCGCGGCCTTCGGCGACCGCTTCGGCGAAGTTGGCAAACAGCACGGTGAACCAGAGCCAGAGATTGATCTGGAAGGAGAAGCCGAGATTGCCGTTACCGGCCGCGAGGTCGCGGAGGAAGAGGACGGTCGTCAGGACCGAGACCGTGGCCACGACGAACATGACCGGATTGCGGGCAAGGGTCCGCGGGTTGAGCTTCTTGAAAGCATCGCCTGCGGCCGGAATGAGGATGCGAGTATCCATGATGCTCGCGGATTTTGCCTGGCTCATAAGAGACTCCAGCTTTGAAAATGGAGGCGAAGCGGATCGCTTGGCCTTTGAGAATTTCGATAGGGCAGTTGCCCCTCATCCGCCTGCCGGCACCTTCTCCCCGTCTGAACGGGGAGAAGGACGCAAGCTGCGATGCCTTGCACCATATTCAAACGTGGCGTGTGGCACGTCCCCTCTCCCCGCAGGCGGGGAGAGGGTTAGGGTGAGGGCAGCCTTGCTCAAAACGTCTGGCCGGCGATCATGACCAGGTGTTCGACGACGGGGCCGAGCGCCAGGGCGGGCATGAAGGTGAGGCCGCCGACGATCAGGATCGTGCCGACCAGCAGGCCGACGAAGAGCGGGCCGTCGGTCGGGAAGGTGCCTGCCGAGGCCGGAACCGTCTTCTTGGCGACCAGCGAGCCTGCGATGGCGAGCGCCGGAATGATGACCAGGAAGCGGCCCATCAGCATGCCGATGCCAAGCGTCACATTGTACCAGGGCGTGTTGCCCGTCAGTCCGCCGAAAGCCGAGCCGTTGTTGGCCGCAGCCGACGTATAGGCGTAGAGGATTTCGGAGAAGCCGTGCGGGCCGGCGGTGCCGATCGAGGCGACGGCGGACGGCAGCACCGTGGCGATCGCGGTGAACACCAGCATGGCGAGCGGCAGGCAGAGGATGGCGAGCACGGCCATCTTCATTTCCTTCGCCTCGATCTTCTTGCCTAGATACTCTGGCGTACGGCCGACCATGAGGCCTGCCACGAAGACGGCGACGATGATGAAGAGGATGATGCCGTAGAAGCCCGCGCCGACGCCGCCGACGATGACTTCGCCGAGCTGCATGTTGATGAGCGGGATCAGGCCGCCGAGCGCGGTGAACGAGCCGTGCATGGCATTGACCGCGCCGCAGGAAGCCGCCGTGGTGATGACCGCAAACAGCGACGACAAGGTGATGCCGAAGCGGGCTTCCTTGCCTTCCATGTTGCCGCCTTCAAGACCGAAGGCATGCATCAGCGGATTTCCGGCCGCTTCCGCCCAGTAGGTGATGCCGACGCCGGCGATGAACAGGATGCCCATCGAGGCGAGGATCGCCCAGCCCTGGCGCTGGTTGCCGACCATGCGGCCGAAAACGTTGGTGAAGGCAGCACCGATCGCGAAGATCGACAGCATCTGGATCAGGTTGGAGATCGCATCCGGGTTCTCGAACGGATGCGCCGAGTTGGCGTTGAAGAAACCGCCGCCATTGGTGCCGAGCATCTTGATGGCAAGCTGCGAGGCGACCGGGCCAAGCGCGATGGTCTGCTTGGCGCCTTCCAGCGTCGTCGCCTCGACATAAGGCCCGAGCGTCTGCGGTACGCCGAGATAGACGTAGACCAGCGTCAGCACGATGCAGATCGGCAGCAGGATATAGAGTATGGCGCGGGTCATATCGACCCAGAAATTGCCGATCGTTTTCCTAGCCCCTGGACCGGAAGCGCGCGAAAAGGCGCGGATGAGGCCGACGGCGATCGCCATGCCGGTCGCGGCAGACAAAAAGTTCTGCACGTTGAGGCCGACCATCTGGGTGAGATACGACATGGTGCTTTCGCCGCCATAGTTCTGCCAGTTGGTATTGCTGACGAAACTGACGGCGGTGTTGAAGGAAAGCTCGGGCGGAACGGCACCCATGCCCACCGGATTATAAGGCATGCCGGCCTGCAGGCGCATTATCGCGTAAAGCACGACAACGCCGAGCAGGTTGAACATCAGCAGCGAGACGGCATAGGAAGTCCAATGCTGTTCTTCGCGTTCGCTGGTGCCGGCCATGACGTACAGTCCCCGTTCGATCGGAACGAGGACGGGTGACAGAAACGTGCGCTCGCCCGAAAAGACACGCGTCATGTAACCGCCGAGCGGTTTGACGAGCGCGATGATGATCCCGCAAAAAAGCAGGATCTGAAGCCATCCGTTGAGGGTCATTTGGAGTTAACTTTCAATACCCGGCTGCTTGGCTGGAAGCGCCAGTTCTTTTCAAAAGCGTTCTTTTTCAGAAGCGTTCGGGGCGAATGAGAGCGTAGGTGAGGTAGACGGTGAGGAACACGGTCACGGCACCGCTCAGGACATAGTCGAGGATCATCGGTGTTTCTCCCTTCAAAGCCTGTCGCAGGCGCGGGTATAGGCAAGGCAGAGACCGAAGAAGACGACTGCTGTGCCGAGTAGAATGACGTCCAACATTGATCTGGACTCCTGTTGTTAAGGCGAGGCCGGACAGGACAAGGGTGCCATCCCTCAAAGACGGCACCTTCCTGATGCTTTCCGGCTTGGAGACGATCTTTTGCGATCTCTCTGACGCTAATATGCGGCGCGACCGCATAGGGGTTCGAGACGGAGCGCAGAGGAAAGAAATAAAAATCCTATAGGAATTTCGTGCTTTCCGGCGGCTCAGATAGCCAGGATGCATTGGGCGCCGGCATCGGACCCCAGCGTGGTCGGAAAAAAGCGACAGACGATCGGCTCGCCTGGAGAGACCATGAAGAAATAGGGAATCCATATAAGCAACCGTGATTTTTCGTTTGCGCCGCAGCATTCCGGGCGGCATGTTGAAATCCTCGAACGATAAAAGACTTGGGAAATGGAATTCAGATCATGACAGCAGATGCGATCGTGCTGGGAGCCGGCATTGTCGGCGTTTCGACGGCATTGCAGCTCGCCCGGCGCGGCAAATCGGTGGTGCTCGTCGACCGGAAAGAACCCGGCATGGAGACCTCCTATGGCAATGCCGGCCTGATCCAGCGCGAGGGCGTCGTGCCCTATGGCTTCCCCCAGCAGTTCGGCCTGATCCTGCGCTATGCCATGAACAACCGCATCGATGCGCATTTCCACTGGAAGGCCATTCCCTCGGTCACCTCGTTCCTGGCGAAATACTGGTGGCATTCGAACCTGACCCGCCATCAGCTGATCGCCCGCGCCTACGCGCCGCTGATCGAGCACTCGATCGCGACCCATAACGAGCTGATCGAGGAAGCTGGAGCTCAAGACCTGATCGCCAAGAACGGCTGGACGGAGGTGTTCCGCACCCGCGGCAAGCATGACGGCGAGATCGGCGAGGCCGAGCGGCTTCACAAGGAGTATGGCGTCGCCTTCAAGGAACTTTCGCCGGCCGATATCGCCGAGCAGGAACCCAATCTTTCCAACGATTTCGTCGGCGGCCTGCGATGGGAAGACCCGTGGTCTGTCAAGGACCCGCTGGCGCTGACCCGCGCCTATGTGGCGCTGTTCGAAAAGCTCGGCGGCCGCGTGCTGAAGGGTGATGCCAAGAGCCTGTCGCAGACCAAGACCGGCTGGAGGATCGTCGCCGGCGACGGCACGGTGGAAGCCAAGGATGTCGTGGTGGCGCTCGGCCCCTGGTCCGATACGGTTACGAAACCGCTCGGTTACAATTTCCTGGTCGGCGTCAAGCGCGGCTATCACATGCACTATTCGGCCAAGGGCAATGCCAAGCTCAACGGCTGGACCATGGATGCGGAGCGCGGTTATTTCCTGGCCCCTATGAACCAGGGCATCCGATTGACGACAGGCGCCGAATTCGCCCGCCGCGATGCGCCGAAAACGCCTGTTCAGCTGGAACGCGCCGAAGCCGTGGCGCGCAGCATCTTCCCGCTCGCCGAGCGGCTCGACATGGAGCCCTGGATGGGTGCCCGCCCCTGCACGCCGGACATGATGCCGGTGATCGGCAAGGCGCCGCGCCACGACGGCCTGTGGTTCGCCTTCGGTCACGCGCATCACGGCCTGACGCTGGGCCCGGTGACCGGCCAGGTGATTGCCGAAGCGATCACGGGGCAGAAGACATTGATCGACATTTCGGCTTATCGTCCGGAGCGCTTCAACGCCTAGCTTTATCTAAAAGCGCGGGTTGGCCTGCGGGCAGCAGGGCCGGTCGGAGTTTGCCCCGACGCGTGACTGACGTCCAATGCGACGCCTATATCCGGACGGTACGAGATGGCTTTCATGATCGGCGAAGATCGGGGCAAGACGAGCGACAATCCCGGCCACACGAATTCGTGGTACGCGGCTTCGGCAAAGGACAAGCGTGTCCGCCCTGCCCTTGATGACGGCACAGAAGCGGATGTCTGCGTTATCGGTGCCGGCTTCACCGGAATTTCCGCGGCGCTCGAACTTGCCGAGCGCGGATATTCCGTCGTGGTGCTGGAAGCGGAGCGCATCGGCTTCGGCGCATCGGGCCGCAATGGCGGCCAGATCGTCAACGGCTACAGTCGTGATCTCGAAACCATCGCCGGCCGTTATGGCCGCGACAAGGCGGTGAAGCTCGGCGCCATGTCGCTCGAAGGCGGCGAGATCATCCGCAGCCGCGTCGCGAAATACGGGATCGATTGCGACCTGGTGCATGGCGGCTTCTTCGCGGCCTTCACCGACAAGCAGATCCGCGAGATGGAGCATCACAAGACCGATTGGGAGCGATACGGCCATGGCGGGCTGGAGATGGTCTCAAAGGCGGATGTGGGCAAATACGTGAAGACCGATCGATACGCCGGCGGCATGATCGACAAGTTCGGCGGCCACATCCACCCCCTTAACCTCGTGCTTGGGGAAGCCGCGGCGTTCGAGAGCCTTGGCGGACGCATTTTCGAAGCCTCGCGCGTGACCGGCCTCGACATGGGCGAAAAACCGGTGGTGCGGACGGAAAGGGGTTCGGTGAAGGCCTCGTATGTGCTCGTCTGCGGCAATGCCTATCTCTCTCCGCAGTTTCCGGAGATCAGCGGCCGGATGATGCCGGTTTCCAGCCAGGTGATGGCGACGGAACCGCTCGACGCGGCACTGATCGAAAGCCTGCTGCCGGCGAATTACTGCGTCGAGGATGCCAATTACATCCTCGACTACTACAGGCGCACCGCGGACAACCGGCTGCTCTACGGCGGCGGCATCGGTTACGGCGGCCACGACCCGAGTGACCTTACGGGCGTTATCCGCCCCAACATGCTGAAGACGTTTCCGCAATTGAAGGACGTGAACATCGACTATGCCTGGAGCGGCAATTTCGCGCTCACCCTGACGCGTATCCCGCATATGGGGAAACTGTCGGACAAGGTCTATTTCTCGCACGGCGACAGCGGCCACGGGGTGACCACCACCCATCTGCTCGGCAAGATCCTCGGCGAAGCGGTCGCCGGCCACGCGGAACGCTTCGACATCTGGTCGTCGCTCCCCAACCTGCCCTTCCCGGGCGGCCGCACATTCCGGGTACCGCTGACCGTGCTCGGCGCCTGGTGGTATGGGTTGCGCGACCGGCTGGGCATCTGATCGAGGGATCAAAGAGAAATCGGGAAGCTGCCTGTAAGGTAGTAGGTCGCCTGCGCCCGAACAATGGACTTGAACTGCGCCACGGTTCCGGCGGCTTCGTCTTCCGGAACCATGAGAGCCAGCCGCAGGGTGGCGCCGGCCATGTGAAACATCACCAGGAGCGTCTGCGCATAACTTTCTCGCAGCGGCTGTTCAACGAAAGGTTCGGTCGCCTTGTAAAAGACGTCGGCCTGGAAGCGGGTCTCGGCGATATCGAGGTCCGCAAGCGCCTTGTCCGCCTGGATGGCATTCAGGAGATCCTGGGTCGCCGGCCTTTCCCGCATATTGTAGTAGTACAAATCGAAAAGTTCGGCCGGTGCCTGCAAAGCTTCTTCTGCCGTGGTGATCCTTCCGATCTGCTCCGTCACCAGGGTACGGACCTCTTCGGCGTAACTCTCGTAGAGCGTGGCGATGATGGCGGATTTGTTCGGGAAATACTGATAGACTGATGCGATAGGCCCGCCGGAGAGGGCGGCTATTTCCTTCATGGTCACTGCGTCGATGCCCTTCTGGCCGATCAGCTCCATGGATACTTTCAGGATTTCATCGATGCGCTCGCGGCTCCGCTCCTGTTTCGGCACCCGGCGAAGGGAACCCCGCCCTGGTCCTTGCGTCGAATCTGGCATCCGCAAACCGTCTCCTCAAACACCTGCCAACCGCTGCCTTCGTTGCCGGTGAGGTTTCCGGTGACCGAGGGCAGAATTGCTTGAACACAAACTGTTTGTTTATACGACGCCCGAAGAGCATCGGATCACGAAGGCCTGTAATTTTTAGAATACTTTCCACGCCGATGCACAAGACAGAACATCGGAGAAAACGGGAGCTTAAATCCTATTATCTATGCTCCGGCGAGCGCTGTAATACCATCGAAAGCCTTGCCGACAATGGTATCGACACTTGCGTCGATGTCGACAGTTACCACGCCGGCCTCATGTTCAGGGCTTTCCAGGGTTGCAAGCTGGCTCTGAAGCAGTGACGTCGGCATGAAATGGCCGGTACGCGCGCCCATCCGCTGCTCAAGCACCTTGGGGTCGCCAGTGAGGAAGACAAAATAGAGCTTGCCACCGCTCTCGCGCCGCAACCGGTCCCGATAGGTTTGTTTCAAGGCCGAGCACGAAACCACCACGCTTTCGCCCCGCCTCCTCGCCTCCGCCAGTTGGTTGCCGATCAGATCGAGCCATGGCCAGCGGTCGTCGTCGGTCAGAGGAATCCCCTTGGCCATCTTGGCGACGTTCGCCTCCGGATGCAGGCGGTCACCCTCCACGAACGCGCAGCCAAGACGCGCGGCGAGGTGCTCGCCGACCGATGTCTTCCCCGATCCGCTGACACCCATAACGACGACGGCAAGAGGGGGCGTGACTTCAATTGCGGGCATGACTGACTTCCATTTGATAATGCGTTCAGGAGGCTGCAAGGCCGAATTGTGGAGATCGCAGTTAACCTCGGGTTTTCCAATTCTCTTACGGGAACCTTAGAGAGACTACGATAAAAGGATCCACCTTCGACCGAATTCCGTCCTCCAAATCCAACTCGAGATCCACGATCATGCGGCGACTCATCAATATTATTGCGCCTCGCGTTTATCACATCCTGCGCGATACGGGCGGCAATTTTGCGATTGCGACTGCTCTCGCGCTGCCGGTCCTCCTGACGACCGCCGGCGGAGCGGTTGATTTCACCCAGGCATCGTTGGAACGCAGCCGGCTACAGGGTGCGCTCGATGCGGCTGTGCTCAGCGCTGTTGCAAAACCTGATATCGCCAGTCAGCGCCGGGAAGCGCTACGCTTTCTGACCGATACGGTTCCGGAAGAGACCGACCTCGACACCGCGCTTGTCGTCGCCGCGAATAGCGACGGCAGCTTGACGGGTACCTATGCCCAAGCTGTCCCCACCAATTTCCTCGGCCTGCTCGGTATCCGCACCATCGACGTCAAGGTCCGATCCACCGCCATCGCGAACAAGAATGCGAAGCCTTCGGGCGCATGCATCTACGTGCTCGGCAATGCCTCACAGGCGGTTCTGATCAACTCAGGCGCCAACGTGCAGTCGGAGAAATGCGGCGTGGAGGTCAGTTCGACCCAGAACCCGGCCTTCATCATGAATAGCGGGGCGACGATCGATACGGCCAGCTTCTGCGTTGCCGGCACCCAGTATATCAAGAACGGCGGGACGCTCAGCAACCTGAAGCCCGGCTGCAAGGTTTCCGGAGATCCCTATGCCGGCAGCATTGCCGAGCCGACCGTCTCCTCCACCTGCACGACCAGTGGCACCAAGGACGGAGCGGTGCAGGAAATGGCTCCAGGCGTCCATTGCGGCACCACCTTCAACGGATCGCCGAAGATCACGTTTAAACCCGGGCTCCACATCATCAAGGGCCGGATGATCATCAATTCCGGTTCGACGGTCGTCGCAGAGGGCGTGACCTTCTATTTTCCCGACACAGACAGCGAAATCCGCGCCAATGGCAACTTGAGCTTCACGGCGTCGGCGCCGACCAGCGGCACCTACAAGGGCATCCTGATGTTCGAAAAGACCAGCGATACCGCCAACAATGCCCGCAAGCAGCAATACATCTTCAACGGCTCCAATGGCGAAACGCTCAAGGGAGTGATCCATCTTCCAAACCGCGACGTCACCTACAATTCGACGACGAACCAGACGAACCTCATCACGCTGGTGGTCAATACCATGATCATGAACTCGTCTAACTGGAAGATCGAACCCTATACGGGCGCTGCCGGTGGAAGCGGCTCCGAGATTACCTCGGTGCGCCTCGTCAACTGACGCTCAACGCTGCCGGGCGTCCTTGCCGAGCACGATTGGCATCAGCACCGACAGGAACATCAGCCGCAACACGTGGTGGGCGCCGACATAGGTGGGGTCGGCATGCAGCATGACAGCCATCGCCGACATTGTTTCGAGCCCACCCGGCGCAAACGCGATCAGCGCCGCATCGAGCGGCACGCCGGTCAGATATGAAACCCCGCCGGCAATCGCCGCCGCAAGCACGATGACGACCACGGTCACCACGCCGCCGGCCACGAAAGCGGTGCGCAATTCGCCGATCGATACGCCGCAGAAGCGCGTGCCGATGACCGAACCGAGGATGACGTAGGTCGGAACCAGCAGCCAGTTCGGAACTCCGCCGCTGACGAACCCCGTCACGTGCGTGGCGATCGACACCACGACGCCGCCCAGCAGCAGGGCTGCCGGAAAGTTCCAGCGCATGAACAGCAGGCCGAACAGCGCTGAGACCGCGAGCATGGCCAGGAGAACAGGCGTGCTCATTGCCAGAGGCACCAGAACCGGTTCATTGCCGACAAGATCGAAGATCTCCACGATCAACGGCACCGTGATCGTCAGTGCCAGCACGCGTACGCTCTGGCCGACACTGACGACACGCAGGTCGCAGCGGGTTTCCGCGGCGAGGCTGAGCACGTAACTCAGATGGCCGGGGGAAGAGGCGAGCAGCGCGGTGATCCGGTCATAGTGGAAGAACCGCTGCAGCACCCACGAGCTTGCATAAAGCAGGATCACGACCGCCACGAGCACCATGACGAAACTCAGAGGCCAGGTGCGCGCCGCGACGATCACCTCCGGCGTCACAGTCGCCCCCATCGACACGCCGACGACGATGAAACAAACGCTGCGGACCTGCGCCGGCACCGCCAGGTTCAACCCGGCAAGCCCCGCAATGGTGATCGCGATTGCCGGACCGATGAGGTAAGGAGCTGGAAAAGCGATGAGAATTGCGATCAGCGCACCGGCAGTGCCGATCAGCGCAGTCAGCGCGAAGGTGCGCAATTCCGAAAGGGGCATGGCTTGGTCCTGAAGGCGCCACAGGAAGGAAAACTGACAAAAGCCAGAAAAACGCCTAGTCCCCTTCTATTGCAAATGGGCGAGAGGTCAACCTCTTCTGCCGCATACGGGGGATAGCAAAAGGCGCCAGCCTCAACGGCGGCGCCTTCAAGAAGCATGAACGGGCAGGATCAAGCGGCCGGCGCGATGACCTTCGGGATGGCCTTCGGCAGATGCAGCATATCGATGCCCAGCAGGAAATTGATCTGCGGACGCGCCTTGACGAGGTCGTCGATCGTGTATTCGGCAAGCACGTCGAAGAAAGCGTTGAGCGCCTTGCGAAGCGCAGCGTTCAGGCCGCAGCTGTCAACAAGCGGGCATTCCGCAACGCCCTCTTCGAAGCACTCCGCCATGGCAAAGCTGTCTTCAGTCACCTTGATGACATCGAAAAGAGTGATGCGATCGGCAGCCCGGCCAAGCCTTACGCCACCGTTGCGACCGCGCACGGTTTCCACCAGGCCGGCCTTCGTGAGCGGCTGGAGGATCTTGAAGAGGAAGAGTTCGGAAACGCCGTATGCTCTTGCGATCTCGGGGATGCGGCTGAGGTGGCCGTCGTTGGCGGCACAATACATCAGCATCCGTACTGCGTAATTCGTCTGTTTGGTCAAGCGCATGCTGGTCTCCCGAGACTGGTACCCGCCCTATATAAAGGCTCCGCTAGTTTTGAACAATTCCAAAATAAGAAAATTGTCATCAAGTTTTCGCGCTGCACCAGCTTGCATTGTTCGTCCACACAAACGGAGACCGGGAAGGCAGAGGTTCAAGCTAGATCAGGGGCATAGGCAGACACCCGGGCGGGCTCTCTAGGGAAGACCCTGCTTTTGCAGCCCGCCGAAACGACGGGCCGGGGAATTATGGGTCGATTTCCCGCAGCCTCAGATCGCCATTCCGGATCCGCGGCGGCGCCGGAAAAGTTTCGGCTCGCATCAACTGGTCATCGCGATCGCCACCCAGGCCGGGACAGCTACCATCACCATTGCAGCCAGCAGGCTAAGGCCGATCTTCGCCAGATACGCGCGGCGGGCACGCTTCGCATCCCACTCGTACACCATGGACATACATCCCCACTCCTACTCCGCGGGCTAAATTAGGATAGTCTGCGGAAACGTCAATGGAGGCTATCGATCACGGCTACCTTGCCTGAAGCCTACCTTCCAGCTCAGCGGCATAATTGCGGATGTCCTGCTGGCGCTGCGGGGTGCCCGGATGGCTCGAGAGAATGTTTGCGTCTTCATGATCTCCAAGCTTGTCTTCGAGGACCGCGAAGAAGCGGGCCAGTGCTGCCGGGTCGTAGCCGGCCGCCCGCATCAGCTCGACAGACCGGCGGTCCGCCTCCGCTTCCGCGGCCCGGGAATAGGACAGCGCCAACAGTGCACCGCCCTGCGTGAGGATGTCCTCGACGCCCGAGCCGACATCGCCGGCGATCAGCATGACCAGCGCGGCGACGCCTGCGGCGCGGTAGAGCTGCCGCAGGCTGTGCTCGCCTTCGACGTGGGCGATCTCGTGGCCGAGCACGCCAAGAACCATTTCCCGGTCGCCACTAGCGAGCTTCACCAGATCGTCGGTAAGGATCAGGCTGCCGTCCGGCAGTGCGAAGGCGTTCGGGCCGATCACCCCTCCATCCCGAAAGTAGAGCTGATAGGCCTTTTGCCCGCCCTTCGAATGGACGGCGAGTTTTGCGAAGCCGTCGGAAATCGCCTGCCGTTCGCCTTCCGGCAATTCCGAGGGTTTCAGGATGGTCCGATCGAGGGATGCCAGCGTGCCGGAGCCGATCAGTTCCGGCACGAAGGGCGGCGTTACAACGATGGCAATCTCGACCAGCACGGGGACTGCAAACCGATAGATCGAGACGGCAAGCAGGATGACGGCGATCGTCATGACGATCAGTCGCGGATGGAACTGCTCCAGCCGGTGGATCAAGCCGCTGCCGGCGCCGCGCTTGCCGTGGAGATAGGTGTCGATCCCGTCGTTGTCGCGCGTCTCGAACACGGAACCGTCCGGGAAACTCACCCGCCGCGGGATCGAACCGACCCGCGGGCTGATCTCGGCCCGCTCCAGCACTGCCGACGCGAGGACCCGCTCCTCTTCCGCTGCGACAAGCAGAGTGCCGTCCTCGCGCAGGACGGCCCCGATTGCGCGGCTGGAATTGGCCGGATGCCATTCACCTTTGGCGATGACCGCTCCGTCAGAAGCCAAAGTCGAACCCTTCCATATCCATGTATTCGGCGCTGATCGCAGCACCGCTCGCCTCGATAGAGGAAAGGATCTCGCCCGGGTCGCCGTTGATGCGGATGCCGGTGTGTTCGTTGACATACCGCGCCATCCGGACCGCCGCCCAGGGGCGCATCAGCCCGAGCGTCAGGACGGTGACGATCACATTGCTGATTGCGATCCAGGTATAACGCAGCCGGGAGATGTCGCTGACCAGCTGATGGCGGACGTCAAGCTCCGCCGCCGACCAGGCGACGTTGCGCACTCCCGCCCGATAAAAGAGACCAGCCACACCGTAGAGGATGAAATAGATGAAGAGGCCGGCATAGAGACCGACGATGCTCAGCACGGTCATCTGCGTGCTCGTCAATTCGGCGCTCTCGCGCATGACGGTCGCGGCACCCATGATCGCGATGAAGGCAATGAACCCGAAGATGATGCTGCCCAGGAACACGATCAATGCCGGCAGAATCCAGACGCCATAAAGCCGGCCAAGCTGAGGGTCGCTGGAAAATGGCCGGTCGCCGTAACGCAGGTTGTTGAAGAGGTATCGCCAGGTCCAGCGGCTCGCAAGCGGCGCCAGGATGCCGAAGGAAATGAAGGCTATTAAGCTGCCGAGCATAATAGCAACGAAGGCGCCGCCTGCCGTGCCGACGAAATCGAAACGCACGTTGCGATAGCTCGTCACCCGGGCGTTGAAGCGCAGGCTGCGCTTGATGAGCCACGGCAGAGCGATCAGGATCACGATTGGGGTCAGGATGCCGATCGGCGGAAAGATCGCCGTGCCGATGTTGAGCACGATCAGGAACGCGATGACGATCATCCGGCCGATGAAGATCTGCTTGCCGGTCGCGTGATATTCGAAGGCGCGGTCGAGAATAACCGTGTTGCCGTAGAAATATCGCATGCGCCGCACCTTCGCCCAGGCCGAGTAGATGCCGAGGGTGACGATCGTCAGCAGGACGTTGACGATCCAGATGCCGAAATATTCGCTGGCGCTGCCGGTGAAGGATGCCCGTTCAAAAGACTGTCCTTCGGCCGCCCGAGGCGCCGTCTCTGCTATTGCCATGATGTCATATCCCCTTGCCGAATACCGTCGAGACGGCTGCCTGCCCGATTCCCCGCATGATTGTAGGGCCTGGATATGTCATTTCAATTGTTCGCGCGACACGTAATCAGGTTTTCGGTCGCCAAAATAAAACGGGCCTCCGAAGAGGCCCGTCCCGATGCTCTGCCCAGATTGCGGTTTTACTTCATCGTCGGCATGACGAATTCCGCACCGTCCTTGATGCCGGACGGCCAGCGGGCGGTGATCGTCTTGGTCTTGGTCCAGAACTTGATCGAATCCGTGCCATGCTGGTTGAGATCGCCGAAGCTGGAGGCCTTCCAGCCGCCGAAGGAATGGTAGGCGAGTGGAACCGGGATCGGCACGTTGATGCCGATCATGCCGATATTGATGCGGCTGGCGAAATCGCGGGCGGCGTCGCCGTCGCGGGTGTAGATCGCAACGCCGTTGCCGTATTCGTGCTTCATCGGCAGATCGAGCGCTTCCTCATAGTTGTGGGCGCGGACGACTGAGAGGACCGGACCGAAGATTTCCTGCTTGTAGATGTCCATCTCGGGTGTGACGTGGTCGAACAGCGTGCCACCGACGAAATAGCCGTTCTCATAACCCTGCAGCTTGAAACCGCGGCCGTCGACCATGAGCTTTGCGCCTTCCTCGACGCCGCGGTCGATCAGGCCGTTGATGCGGGCATGCGCTTCCTTGGTGACGACCGGGCCCATGTCGGCCTTGTCGTCCGTATAGGGGCCGATACGCAGGGACTCGATCTTCGGGATCAGCTTTTCGACGAGGCGGTTGGCGGTTTCCTCGCCGACCGGGACGGCAACCGAGACAGCCATGCAGCGCTCGCCGGCCGAGCCGTAACCGGCGCCCATCAGCGCGTTGACGGCCTGGTCGAGATCGGCATCCGGCATGATGATCATGTGGTTCTTGGCACCGCCGAAGCACTGGGCGCGCTTGCCGTTCATGGCAGCCGTGCCATAGACGTAACGGGCGATCGGGGTCGAGCCGACGAAGGAGACGGCGCCGATATCCGGATCGGTAAGGATCGCATCGACGGCCGCCTTGTCGCCGTTGACGACGTTCAAGATGCCGGCCGGCAGGCCCGCCTCGATCATCAGTTCGGCAAGGCGCATCGGCAGGGACGGATCGCGCTCGGACGGCTTCAGGATGAAGGCATTGCCGCAGGCGATCGCCGGCGCGAACATCCACATCGGGATCATGCCGGGGAAGTTGAACGGGGTGATGCCGGCGCCGATGCCGACCGGCTGGCGCATCGAATACATGTCGATCTGCGGACCGGCGCCTTCGGTAAACTCGCCCTTCGACAGGTGCGGGATGCCGATCACGAATTCGCAGACTTCCAGGCCGCGGATGACGTCGCCCTTGGAATCCTCGATGGTCTTGCCGTGTTCGCGGGACAGCATTTCGGCGAGCTCATCCATATTCTGGTTGAGCAGATCGACGAACTTCATGAACACGCGGGCGCGGCGCTGCGGATTGGTGGCAGCCCATTTCGGCTGCGCCTGCTTTGCGTTTTCGACGGCAGCGCGGATTTCCGAAACGCTGGCGAGCGAAACCTTCGCCTGGACTTCGCCGGTTGCCGGATTGAAGACGTCAGCCGCGCGGCCGCTGGTGCCGGCGACATGCTTGCCGCCGATGAAATGCCCGATCTCACGCATGGGTATGCTCCTCCATTTTGGTAAGTGGCGGGAGTCTACACTTCGATTTGCACAAAGCAATGGAGTGGAATAAGCATCCGTTGTGCAGAAATTGAAGCAAGATCGAGGCTATGATGTCTGGCAAGATGGTCAGGATTGCGGAACTGGAAATCGATCCCGCACAAATCGACGCCTATCGAGCCTTGCTTGCCGAGGAAATCAAGGCATCGGTGGACAATGAGCCGGGCGTGCTGATGTTGCATGCGGTCTCTGAAAAGGAACGGCCTGAGCAAGTCCGCATCCTGGAAGTCTATGCGGCTTACGAAGCGCACCTTCGGACGCCGCATTTCCTGAAATACAAGAAATGCACGGCGGACATGGTGAAGTCTCTCAGGCTGATCGACGCCGATCCGGTGATGATGCGGGCAAAATAAGCAACAGGCATTGAAAGACGACCAACAATGAACTGGGATGATGTCCGCATGTTTCTGGCGGTCGCCCGCGCCGGACAGATCCTGTCTGCTTCGCGGCGGCTCGGTGTCAACCATGCGACGCTCGGACGAAGGGTGACCGCGCTGGAAGAGGATTTACGCACCCGCCTCATCATCCGCCGGACCAATGGCTGCGAACTGACTGCCGAAGGCGAGGTGTTCTTTCGAGCGGCCGAGCGGATGGAAACCGAGATGCTGGCGGCGCAGGCGAGCACCGGGCGGATCGACGCGGCGATCGCCGGCACTGTCCGGATCGGTGCACCCGACGGTTTTGGCGTTTCCTTCCTTGCCTCGCGGCTCGGGCGGCTGACGCGCCGGCATCCGGAACTCAAGCTGCAGCTGGTGCCGGTGCCGCGATCCTTCTCGCTCTCCCAGCGGGAGGCGGATATCGCCATCACCATCGAACGTCCGGAACAGGGCCGGCTCGTCTCTTCGAAACTGACCGATTATACGCTGGGCCTCTATGCCTCGAAGACCTATCTCGATCAGGCCGGAACGCCGCGAACGGTCGAGGCGTTGAAAAGCCATCCGCGCATCGGTTACGTCGAAGACCTGATCTTCTCGCCTTCCTTGAATTTCACAGGCGAGGTGATGCGGGACTGGGATGCGAGCTTCGAGATTTCAAGCGCCATCGGCCAGACCGAGGCAGTGCGTTCCGGGGCCGGCATCGGCATCCTGCACGACTATGTGGCGCGGCAATATCCGGAACTGGTGCGCGTGCTGCCCGAGACCGTCATCCGGAGGTCCTACTGGACCACATATCATGAAACGACTCGCGACCTGATGCGGCTGAGGACGGTGGTGGAATTCTTGAAGGAATTGGTCGACGGGGAAAGCCACATCTTTGTGTGACGGACAAGACGGCCTTCAAGAGGAAAAAGAAGAAGACCCAAAACAGGGTCCGGCCGCCGGAGCGGCCGGAAAACCTTGTATCAAGAAGGCAAGAAGGTCGTAACCGGAACCTTGAGTGCCGCGGCAATGCGCTTCAGCTTGGCCGGGTCAGCATCGGTGCCGTTTTCAATGCGAACGATCTCGTCGTTGACGAGGCCGGTCGTGATGGCAAGCTCTTCGATGCTGTAGCCGACAGAACGTCGTATTTCGGCGACGGCTGAGGCGATATGCTGCGGAGAAAGCTTCGCTCCATTGGCGGATGCGAAATTATTGATCGAAATTGTCATTGTATGCTCCTTCTGGAATGGCCTGCCGAAAACCGGTCAGGTGAAGGGGGACGAACGCCCGAGACGCAGGAGTCTAAAAAATTAGGCACCGGCTGCCGCAAACATAGGCATGCTAACGACCGAGACAAGGGCGATTAGTGCAGTGCACAAAAATGTGTCCGCTTTTGGGTCGAAAGGAGGCGGCGTCTCTTTACCCGGCGCTGTCAAAATGGCCGGAATCGGGCATTGTTGCCTTAAATCGAGCTGAAAAAACATGAATGGCACCGCTTTTGCGGTGCCACATTAAATTTTCTTAACTTTCAAAAAACCGCGTCAGGCCGACTGAATCGACTTGATCCTGTCGATGCCTCCGACGATCGCGGCGAAATCCTGCCAGACGCCTTGAGCGCCCTTCTGCCATTCCTCGAAGGCTTCCGGCTTCAGCAATTTGCCGCCATTCTTGAGCGACACGGCAACGGATGCCGCCTCGTCGTCGACGATGAGCTGGTTGAAATAGGTAGCTCCTTCCTTCGACGCCTCCTGGAATACCGCCTTCTGCTCGGCGTTCAACTGGTTCCAGAAGCTGGCGGAATAATAGATCACGCCGGACGCCCAGATATGGCCGGTTTCGGTCATGCAGGGCACGACTTCATAAAGCTTGAAGCCGGCATAGGCGGATTTGGTGAGATCCATGGCGTCCGCGACGCCGGTCGCCAACGCATTATAGGTCTCGGTTATCGGAATGCCGACCGGCGCGGTACCGAAGGCGGCCCACAGCTTGGTGTGCAGCGGGCTCTGGATGACGCGGATCTTCTTGCCCTTCAGCTGTTCCGGACGGGTGACCGGCTCCTTGGTCAAGAGATGACGGGCGCCGTAGTTGATGAAATCGCCGATCACGAAATTCTGGGCGGCGAGCTTCTGCTTGAGATCTGCCCCGACATTGCCGTCGACCGTCTTGCGGACATGGGCTGCGTCGCGGAAGAGGAAGGGCAGATCGAGGACCTGCAGCTCCGGCACCCAGCCGGACAGTGACGAGACTGTCGAAAGGCTTGCCTGCACGGAACCGAGGCGGGCGCCTTCGGCCACTTCCTTCTCGCCACCGAGCGCGCCGTTCTTGACGACGTTGAACTTGAACTGGCCCGGCAGCTTGGCTTCCACCAGCTCGCCGATCTTCACCCAGATCTTCGATTCCGGCTTGTCGTCGCCAAGCAGCGAGGCGGTGGTGATCGTCGTCGTGCGAGCGGCTGCGCTGCGCACGAAAACGGGAGCGGCAAGCGCCGCGCCGGTTGCTGCGGCAGTCTTCAGAAGGGTTCGGCGGTTGATGTTGTCCATGTCTCAGGTCCCCGGAATTATGGAAGAATCAGAAGATGATCGCCCAGGCGCAAAGGATCGCCAGGGAAACCAGAAGTGCAAGCAGATAGGGCACGACCGCCTTGAACAGCGCGGCCGCAGGAATGCGGGTGACGCCGCTGACCACGAAGATCAGCATGCCGAGCGGCGGGGTCAGGCCGTGGATCATCAGATTGACGACGATGATGACGCCGAAATGGATCGGGTCGATGCCCGCAGCGACGGCGGCCGGCAGCAGGATCGGACCGAACAGCAGGATCGCCGCGCCGATATCGAGCACCAGTCCGACGACCAGAAGGATGACGTTGGAGAGGATGAGGACCGCGAGCGCACTGCCGCCGAGCATCGTCACGAACTCCAAGACGAGGCCGGAAACATTGTCAACGGCGAGCAGGAAGGCGAAAGGCCCGGCCGTGCCGATCAAAAGGCCGATTGCCGCGGACTCCGTCGCCGCCTGCCGGAACGAGGCGAGCAGCGAGCCTGCTCCGACCCCGCCCCAGACGGCGAGGATAATCGTATAGAGGGCCGCGAGAGCCGCCGCCTCCGTCGTGGTGACGATGCCGATGCGGATGCCGACCACGACGATGATGCCGAGACCGAAGGCAGGAATGGCGGAGATCGCCGCCTGCCGGCGCTCGCGCCCCGAGGCACGCGGCAAGGCAACCTGCTCTCTGACAGACAGATGGATGGCCACGGCGAGACAAACCGCCATGAGACCGCCGGCGAAGAAACCGCCAACCAGCAGCGAACCGACCGACAGATTGGTGGCCGTCGCAAGGATGAGGAAAGCGGTCGACGGCGGGATGACGTTGTCGAGTACCGAGGTCGCGGCGATGATCGCGCCTGCCTGTGCCGGCGGGTAACCGTGCTTCACCAGTTCCGGCTGGAAGGTGGAGGCGCCGAAGGCGGCGTTCGCGACGGACGAACCCGAGGCGCCGGAAAACAGCACGCTGGTCAGGAGCGTCGTCTGCGCCAGCCCCGCCCGGCGATGGCCGACCATGGATGCGGCGAACCGGACGAGCTGGTTGGCGACGCCGGAAGATGTCAGCAGCCCGCCGGCCAGTAGGAAGAACGGAATAGCGAGCAGCAGGAATTTCGACATGCCGGCCACCGTCGAAGAGACGATCGCCGGTTCCGGCAGGCTGCTGCCGAAGGCGATCGCCACATAGGCTGCCGCCAGGAAAGCATGCGCCAGCGGAGCGGCGAGGACGAGACCGAGTGCTGCCATCAGCGCCAGGAACAGGCTCGGCGGCAGTTCGCTGTCGATAAAGATTTCGGGAACGCCGAAATAGAGCGCGGCTCCGAGGACGAGCGATATCAGCACCGGCAGCGCCCTGCCCTCGGCAAGCCTTTGCAGGAGGAGTACAACGAGGATCAGCACGCCGCCGACGCCCAGGAACCCGAAGCGGATCCACTCCGGAACGCCGAGCGCCGGAGAAATACCGCCGAGCATGGACATGATTTCGGAACCGCCGAAGAGCAGGATCATCGCGGCCAGCACGGTGAACACGTCCGCCAGAACCTGGGTCGCCGGCAGCAGCCGGGCGGGAGCCAGACGCACGAAGACATCGAGCCGCATGGCCAGCGCACTGTTGAGGCTGAGCGGGGCGCCGATCGAGATCAGCGCCACATGCAGCCATATCCCGAGGTCTTCGGCACCGATGAAGCCGGTATTGAAGAAATAGCGCAGGCAGACGCTGACCAGCACGACCGTCAGCAGAAAGGCGAGGATGAGCGCTGCAATGGCTCCAAGCACGGTCTCGACGCCCTTCAGCACCCGCGCCGCAAGGCTACCGCTCCGGACTGCCGTCTGCTCTAGAACGTCGGATGGGCTGGCTGCCACGGGCTTCTTACCTTTGCCGGAATCGAGTTGTCCTGACCGTGGAAAGGTCACGATAGAAGAGCGTCTATCAGGTGAATGACACGCCGCCGACCTCTCGCGTGAGACATCGGGACGCGGCAATACCTTTTCGCCGAAGCGATGGGCTTCCTCAAGCAGCGGAGGCCCGAAAGAAGAAAAGTTTTCGGCGCCCAGCCCGTCGCGTGGCCGCAGGTCAAGCGACCATTCCCACGCCGCAACGGTCTCGATCCGCAGTTAAAACCAATATCTCGCTTTCGCTGCATCTTTTTGCGAGACACGCTTTGGTTTTGAGTGAATTAATGGATTCGCGGAAATGCAGGGGCGACCCTTGCGTGACAATCGGGGGATGTGTCCGTGGGCGATATCGAACAAGAAAAGAAATCTCAGGATTTCTTCGAATTTCATCCGGAGCCCGCCCCCCAGACAGGGGCTTCGCCCGACCCATTCCACGCGGAGATGAGGGATTTCACCATCTTGAGCGTCGATGACGACGAGATGTTCCAGAATTCCCTCAGGCTTACGCTTTCCGGCTTCACCTATCGCGGCGTCGCGCCGCGGATACTGATGGCCGCTTCTGCCAACGAGGCGGCCAAGCTTCTGCTCGAAACGCCTTCGATCGCGGTCCTGCTGCTCGATGTCGTGATGGAGACGGACGACGCAGGGCTCCGGCTGGTTCGCACCATCCGCGAAGTTCTCGGCAACTCGCAGCTGCGTATCGTGCTTCTCACCGGGCAACCGGGCATCGCGCCGATGCAATCGTCGCTCGAGACCTATGATATCGCCGATTACTGGCTGAAGACCGACCTGACCAATGAGCGGCTTCACAGTATTCTCACCGCAAATCTCAGGACCTTCGAGCAGATCGACGTGCTGAACCGCGCGCGCCGGGGCCTCCAGAGCATTGTGGAGGCGAGCAACAGCCTGGCGAGGTCATCGGGATTCGAGGACTTCTCCCGCCGAATGATCCACGAACTGGCCGCACTGCTCGGCGTCAGCGAGGACGGCATCGTCTGCGTCCGCGGACGTGACCGGGAACAGCCACCGAAGATCATCGGCTCGGCGGGGCGGTTCGCTTCGGTCCTCAACCAGACCCTCGATAGCATCCATGACGAATCCATTCGCGACCTGATCCAGCGCTCGCTCGACGAGCAGGCGAGTATCGAAACCGCGAAAGCGCAGGTTCTGTTTTTCCAGGGCCAGGCGGTCGCACCGCCTGCGGCAGCCTACATTGCGACAAACAGGCGGATCGACGACACGGAACGGGAATTGCTGCGGGTCTTCGCGACCAATATCGGCACCGGCCTGATCAATGTGGCGCTGACCAGCCAGCTCGACCGCACCGCCTATGAAGACGGCCTGCTCGAGATCGCGAACGGCAACGCGCTGAAGCGCGGCATTCAAGCGGCGCTCGAGGTTCCCCCGCCGCGCAGACGGAAGGTCCTGTTCATCGAACTGAACCAGTATGCGAGAAGCTGCGTCTCGCTCGGCGTCGAACAGGGCGATCACCTGCTGCGCGCTTTCGTGAAGCGCCTGGCAGCGGCCTTTCCGCCGCCCTGCATGATCGCGCGTCTGCACGAAGACGTATTTGCCGTGCTCGGACCGGAATATCTCGTGCGGATCGAATATGTAAACCGTCTCGAAGCGGGCGCCCACTCGCCCGAAGCCCTGTTCTTCGGCGCAGAGGCGGCCTCCCTCGATCTCAATCACTTCACGTCGGCTCAAACCGTCATCGCGACCGGACTTCTGCTCCTGAAGAAGGCCGGACTGAAGGGAACGAGCGGGCAGCTCATCGAATACGACCCCAATGTCGAAGACGAGACGCGCCGCCGGTTCGCTCTTTCGCAGCAACTTTACAAGGCGCTGCTCAACCGGGAAATCAGCGTCGTATTCCAGCCGCAGATCGACCTGACCGACAATCGGATCGTCGGCGCCGAAATCCTGGCACGCTGGACGCGTCCGGACGGTTCGGTGGTCTTTCCAGCGGAGTTTATTCCGCTCGCGGAGGCGAACGGGCTGATCGTGCCCCTTGGTCAGCAGATCCTGGAACAGGCATGCAGCGCGCTCCGGACCATGGGCGAAGCGGGATTCGCAAGCGTCACCATCGCCGTCAACGTCTCGCCGATACAGCTTGGGCGCAAGGAATTCATAGACGAACTGATCGCCACCACGCGCCGTTATGGCCTGTCACCGGATCGGCTGGAACTGGAAATTACCGAGACGGTCGCGATGGAAGAGCACCAGCACGCCAACAACATGCTCTCCATCCTCAGAAGCGAAGGTTTTGCGATCGCGATCGACGATTTCGGCACCGGCTATTCCTCGCTGACGAAACTGCGGTCGTTCGAGGCCGCCACGCTCAAGATCGACCCGTCGTTCATCGCCGGTCTCGGAGACACCAGCCAGAGTGACATGATCGTCGAGATGGTCATTCAGCTTGGCGAGCGCATGAACATGCGTGTCCTTGCCGAAGGTGTCGAGACCGAGCAGCAGGCGGAATGGCTGCGGTCGAGAAAGTGCATCCTGGCGCAGGGTTATCTCTACGCTCGCCCGGAGCCCTTCGAGCAGTTCCTGGCGCGGTTGCAAAACTCGTCGGTCAAGACGGTGTAGCGGCCGATGATCCCCGAGTTTGCCCCCCGCATGTTTCCGTCTTTCCGTGCCATTTATCGCCATCGCAGGCGGCTTGCCATCTTCGTGGTACCCTGGGTCGTGGGACTTGGCCTCGGCGTTCCATTGCTCTGGTATCAAATCGGCGCGAATGCGCGGGAACCCCAGATCCGCAACAGGGAGGAGACCCTGTCGCAGGGTTACGACATTCTTGGTCGAGCCCTGGATCGGCTGGGCCGCGACGCCCTGTTTCTCGCCGACCTGCAATCGCGCTTCGGCGAAACGACGACACGGCTTGCCCCGCTGAGCGCTGAAATATTCCAGAGTTTCGCCGCCAGCTCGCCGGATTACGATCAGGTGAGGTGGCTGGATAATGACGGCAATGAGCGGCTGCGCGTCAACCGCCGCAGCGGCGCGGAACCGGTCGTCGTCAGCAGCGAGCAGCTGCAGAACAAGGCTGACCGGCCTTATTTTCGCGATACGGTTCAGCTACCGCTGAACGGCCTCTATTTCTCCGCCCTCGATCTGAATATCGACAATGGCGTGGTCGAGGTCCCCCATCTGCCGACATTGCGCGTTGCAAGCCCCGTCTTCCGCAACGGGACCAAGCAGGGCATCATCGTCATCAACTACCGCGCCACGCGATTGCTCGAACGCCTGAAGCGGCTCGACAGGAGCGTCGAGCTCTATCTGATGAACCAGGCAGGATACTGGCTCCAAGGTCCAGATGCGGCTGCGAACTGGGGCTGGCAGCTTGAGGCCTCAATGCCCGGCCCGGCTGAGGCGGAGATGTTGCGGGCGATCGGCAAGGGGGACAGAGGGCTTTTCGGCAGCAGGGACGGCGTTTGGAACTACCGTCGCTTCCAGCCCGTCGCGAGTTTGCTGGCAACAGGCGAAGTCGCGGAAAGACGTGCCGCGGGTGCCGACCTCTATCTGCTCGCCCGTGACTCGGCGGCCGCGATCAACGACCAGGAAACGAGGGGGAAACTCATTCTCGCCGCGGTCGCGGCAATCCTCGCCATGGTGGCGCTTGCGGTCACCGGCCGCCTGGCCAACGGCATGGAGGCCGAGGCGGAATGGGCGCGGCAAATGGAGGACACGAACAAGGCGCTGCGCGAGACCAATGAAAAACTGAACGTGACCCAGCGGGAACTTGCGCGAGCCGAACGGCTGTCGTCACTGGGCCTGATGGTTGCAGGCGTCGCCCACGAAATGAACACGCCGCTTGGAAGTGCGGCACTCGTGCTCAGCAAGGCCGCCAAGGATCTCAGGCTTTTCAAGGAACGGATCGCAGCGGGGCTACGCCGCTCGGATCTCGACCTCTATATCGCAGACAGCGATGCCAGCCTCGATCTGGTGCGCGACGCCATCCACCGGTGCACCGCGCTGGTTCAACGTTTCAAACAGGTTGCGGTCGACCGCGCGACGCTGGAGCGACGGGATATCGATCTCGCCGCATTCATTCCCGATGCCGATCCGCGCCTGCGCAAATGGGACGCCACCGCTGGCATCAGCCTGACGCTGAACGTGCCCGACGATCTGGCGATCACCACCTATCCGGGACCGTTTGCCCAGGTCTTGTCGAACCTCCTCAACAATTCGCTGCTGCATGCCTTCGATGCGGGCAAACCCGGCATGATCAGCATCGATGTCCGCAGACTGGCAGACCAGGTCCTCATGGAATTTACCGACGACGGTCGCGGGATAAACGGGACGGACATCCAGAAGATATTCGAACCCTTCTTTTCCACGGCCCGCCACAGCGGCGGTACCGGTCTCGGGCTGCATATCGTCCACCAGATCGTCACCGAAGTTCTCGGCGGATCGATCGCTGTCGAGAGCCCGCCCGCCGGCGAGGACAGCGGCACCCGGTTCATCATCCGGCTTCCGAGAATTGCTCCGGCACAGGCGGGAACTTAAAGTCTCTTCAGATCCCGGCATACCATTCGTAGCCGCGATCCTCCCAGAAACCGCCGTTGCCGCCGTAAAGGCGACCGAGATCGGCCACCGCCTCGATGCGGGTCAGATATTTCGCCTGCTTGTAGCCGAGCTGGCGCTCGACGCGCAGCCGCAGCGGCGCGCCATGTGCGACTTCGAGGTCCCGGCCGTTCATCGTGTGGGCGAGGATGGTCTGCGGATGGAAGGCATCCACCAGGTCGATGCTCTCGTAATACCAGCCGCTGCCGTCGAGCGACTTCTCGTACTCGTCGGCGCAATGGAAGACGATGTAGCGGGCTTCCGGCTTCAGGCCGACCGTGTTGAGCAGCGCGCCGAGCGGCACGCCGGTCCATTTGCCGATGGCGCTCCAGCCTTCGACGCAGTCGTGCCGGGTAATCTGGGTGCGGGCCGGCAGCGCTTTCAGGTCGGCGAGCGACAGCTGCATCGGCTTTTCGACCAGGCCGAAGATATCCAGCTTCCACGTCGAGAACTGCCGGTTCATCCAGTCGAGATATTGCGGATTGTCCGGCATGCTGGTGCCGTTGGCCCGAAAGACCGGGGACAGATCCGCCTCCGTGAACTCCCGTGCCAGCGCGTTATCACCGAGCAGGAAGCGCTGGGTTTTCATCGAAAGCCCCTCGGCGATCTTGAGGACCGATTTCGTCCGGTCGCTTTCGACGAGCGCGTCGCAGCCGCTCAAACCGAGCGCCGAAGCCGTCATGGTCGCGCCGATCAGGAAGCGGCGGCGGGTGAAGATGCTGCTCATTGCCTGTCTCCCTTAATGTCGGCTTGGTCGATCGCGTAGTAGCCGGTGATCATCGAACGCAGATTGTTGAAGACGCCCGACAGGATCACCATCGCCACGTGGACCACCACGAAGGCGACCAGCGAAAACGCGGTGAGGAAATGGATCGTGCGGGCCGATTGGCGGCCGCCGAAGACATCGAGCAACCAGGGTGCCACGGCATTGAAGCCGGGCGACATGGTGAGCCCCGTGAGGATCATCAGCGGCAGGAGAAGGATGATCACCGCGACATAGCTGAGCTTCTGCAGCGTGTTGTAATGCCGCGCCTCCGGCCCTTTCGCAAACCGCAGCCGGGCGTGATTGGCGATTTCGTGGCCGATATGGGCGGGCGTCAGCTCATCCCGGGCCGGCAGGAGATCGCGGCGGAAATGACGGCTCAACAATCCATAGGCGAGATAGATGAAGCCGTTGATGACGAACAGCCACGCAAAGAAGAAATGCCAGCGCCGGCCGCTTGCTAGGTCCTGATAGCTCGGGATCGTCAGCCAATCGGGGAACCCTCGTGCGGTCGCCTCGCCGTTCACGTTAGAAACGCCGAGAAATCCGGTCGTGTCGAAGGTCATCGAGCCGATATGCGTAAGGCCCTTCGCCTTGTCGCCATCCTCGACCGCCTCCGTGGAAATGAAGGAAGGATCGTTATTCGCACCGTATTGGCCCCAGTAGAGCGTCGGGTGGGCATTGAATATCTGCAGGCCGCTGAACAGCAGCACGGTCATGCAGAGCACATTCACCCAGTGCGACAGGCGCACCAGCAGGCTGTGGCGGTAGATGACCGTCCGGCCGGTCGCAGCGCCGGCATCGATCGTGGCCATGGTGTTTCCTCCGAATGCGGAAATCGGGCTCCAGCAGATAGACGCGGCCGCCGGGCAGAAAGTTTCAGCGGCCGCGGCAGATCATTTCATGGCGTCACTTCATCGCGTCACAGGCCTTCATCATGTCGGACTTCTTCATCGCGTCCTTTTCCATGCCCGCCTTGTGCATGCAGTCGGTCTTGGTGCTGCCGGTCGCCATCGAGTCCTTCTTCATAGCATCCGGTTTCATGGCGTCGGTCTTCATGGAGTCCTTCTTCATCGTGTCGGTGCTCGTGCTGCTCTGAGCGTTCGCCGCACCGGCAAGCGAAAGGCCGACAACAAAGGTGCAGGCTGCGAGGCAGGAAAGAAGCTTGGTCATGGGATGTCCTCCTGGGATCAATCGATGTGTCCGCCGGCTGCGTGCCGAGGGCTCACACCCATCAATTCGACCCGGCCAGAAAGTCGTTACAGCGTCACGGTTATGTGATAGGCCGAAAGCATCCGGAATATTTTCCATTCCGGATGTAACCGTTTATGTGCTTCTCCGAATAATCATTGAACAGCATGACGAGCACCCATTCGGAAGAAGCCCTGAAGGCCCTGATGCTTCTGTCTCTTGATGGGGACGAGGCCGCCTATCGGCGTTTGCTCAACGCAGTGCGCGCCCTGCTTGTCGGATATTACAGCCGCCGAATGGCTGCTGCGACGAAAGCGGACATGGAAGACCTCGTCCAGGAAACATTGCTGGCGCTGCATTCCCGCCGGGAAACCTACGATCGCGAGCGGCCGTTTACCGCATGGTTCTTCTCGATCGCCCGCTACAAGCTGATCGACCACCATCGCGGCCGCGGCAGCCGGATGATGGCGGAAACGGAGCTCGGCGAGGATTTCGAGAGCGACTACAACGAGGAAGGCCTGACGGCGCGCATGGATGTCGAACGGCTTCTGGACGGCCTGCCGGCGAAACAACGGGAATTGATCCGCCAAGTGAAGCTCGAGGGCCAATCCGTCGCGGACACGGCAAACCGGACCGGCCAATCGGAATCGGCCGTCAAGGTCGGCATTCATAGAGGGATCAAGGCACTGGCGGAGAAATTGCGAGGCGGACAGTGAGAAAGACGGACGACATCATCGACAGCCTGGTGGGCGAATTGAAGCCTGTGCCGCGCCATGCGCTGGCGCGGCGCTTCGTGGCCGGCGTCCTGCCGGCGCTCGCCGTGTCGCTGGTGCTGATGCTGGCGATCCTCGGCCTGCGCATAGACATGGCGGAAGCTCTGATGTTGCCGGTGTTCTGGATCAAGTCCGCCTATAACGTGCTGCTGGCGATCGCCGCGTTCCTCGCCGCCTACCATCTGGCGCGGCCCGACGGTTCCAGAGGGCGGTTCTTCCAGGTCGCGGCGGCGATCGTTGCGATCATGACCGTGGTTGCCGTCAGCCAGCTGATGATGTCGCCGGCTGAGACCTATCGCTCCTTGATCATCGGATCGTCAGCGCTCCATTGCCCTTTGCTGATCTTCCTTTTCGCGCTTCCGGTGCTTGCCGGGAACGTGTGGGTGCTTCGCCGCGGCGCGCCGACGGACCTGAGGCTCACCGGCTTCATCGCGGGGATTGCGGCGGGTGCCGCCGGCGCCTGGGTCTATTCCTGGTTCTGCACCGAGAACGGCATGCCTTTCGTGCTCATCTGGTATTCGCTCGGCATCCTGCTGACCGGCATTCTCGGCTCGCTTCTGGGACCCCGGCTGCTCCGCTGGTGAGCCGGCGGGAAGATGCCTTGGGTCGATAATTCATTTCCAGCAGCCGACCAGTTTACGATAATATAAGGTGCGGAATTCAGCGGCAGACCTGGTCGATTACGGTGCACGAGTGCCTAAACACTCGGAGTGCCGTCCGTTCCGACAAAACTCTTGATCTGGAAGAAATGGTACGGTTGGGGGGTCTCGAACCTCCGACCTCAGGTGCCACAAACCTGCGCTCTAACCAACTGAGCTACAACCGCACAAACGCCCTTGGGCGCCGTTGGGGGGTCACATACGGCGATCGGACTTTTTTTGCAAGTCCTATCCCGCAAATAGAAAGTCCTTTCCCGCAAATAGAAGAGGCCGGAGCATGCTCCGGCCTTCTCCTTAAAATCATGCCTTAAGAATTAGGCAGCCTTGAAGGTCGTCATGACCTTTTCAGCGGCTTCCTTGCCCGGCTTCGTCACGTCTTCGACGATCTTGCGGGCGGTGTCCTGCATGGACTTGGCCTGCTCAACCGTGATTTCAGCCTGCTTGCGGATGAAACCAGTCTGCAGTTCGATCAGTTCGGCAAAGGATTTCACGCCGAGCAGCGATTCCATATGGGTCAGCGAGTTTTCAGCATTGGTACGCAGAGCGTCGATCGCCTTGAGGCCAAGCTCTACAGAGCCGGACTGGGCCGACTGCATTGTGGATTCCACCGTCTTGGTGGCTTCCTCGGCAGCGGTTTTCATCTTAGCATAGGCTTCGCGAGACTGGGTGGCACCCTTTTCGGCGAAGTCGCGAAAGCCTTCGGTCATCTTGGACGGATCGAAAGCGGAGAAGGAAAAGATATCGTCGGTCTTGTATGCCATCGTTTCAGGTCCTCGTTGGCGATTTCTTCGGCAGAACCGAAGATGTCATGCCTCTTATATAGACCATCTCGTTGTGCATTGCAATATCATTGTGCGCTGCACAATAAAATGAGTCCCGGCATTAACCCTATCCGAGGTTTGGACGGCGGCGCTCTCGACCCGAAGGCAGGGGAAGGTTATTAACAATCCGTTAAACTACGTAGAAATCCGGTCACAAACGCCCTGTAGGTCTTGCCTATGTCCGCAGTTCAATACCCGTTCATCGACATTGCCGTGCACGAGCGCGTCCGCGATCGTTTTGCGGCAGGCGAAGCGATCGTGCTGTTTTCTCCGGACATGCAAAACCCTCTCTGGGCGAACGGGCGCGGCGCCGATCTTTTCGGTTTCGGCTCCATCTACGATTTCCTCGACCAGGGTCCCAACCGCGTCGATATCGCCTTCCGTCAGATCGAAGCGGCCGCGCGCCAGCTTGGCGAAGTCGGCGACATCCGCAACCTGACGATCCGCGTCGCCTCCGGTTTCCAGCGCATTCCCGTGCAGGCTATCTGCGAGCTTGTCCAGGTCCAGGGCGAAACGGCCGTGCTGTTCAGCGCGCCGGTGGAACGGGGCAGGCTCGCGCCTTCGGCCTCCGCGGCCCGGATGATCGAAGGCTTCGACGATCCCGATACGCATATGGCGGTGATCGACGAAAACGGCGAGGTGCTTGCGGCCTCGGCCGAGTTCGCGGGGCTTGGCGTTTCCACCCAGACGGCCAAGATGATGGCGACCATGGCGGGCGCCGATCCGAGCCGCCTCGTCAAGCGCCCGATCCCGACCTCCAAGGGCTACCTGCCGGCTGCCATCGGCAAGCTGTCGAGCGAACCGGCCCTGCATCTCCTGTTCACGGTCGAGACGGAACAGGGCCGCGCCGCCGTCGCCAACGGCTATGAGCCCCGCGACGAGGCACCGACGCTCGCCGAAGACGATCCGGCGAATGCCGAGATCGGCGAGGAGACCACGGAACCCGCTGCGAGCGGCGACACCGAGGACTTCACGGTCGAGGCCGAGCCGGTGGACGATTTTGCCGAGGTGATCGCCGCTGTCTCCGAAATCGAGGATACGGAAGAGCCGGAAGAAGAAATTTCGCTGGAAGCCGGCGGCGATGCCTCGCCGGTTCAGTCCGCGGACTTCGAGGAGCCGGCAGAAGAGGTCGCGCCTGAAGAGGACGTGCCGGCCGCGGACGCCGAGGCCCTTTCCCCCGATGACGCGATCGAGGCGGCCGAGGAGCTGGTTTCTCCAACCGCGATCGAGGATACATCGGCTGCCCAGCTGGAGACCGTGGAGGCAGCGCCTGTAATCCAGCCTGCAGCCGAAATTACCGCGCCGGAACCGGCTGGTTTCGTCTTCCGCGGCGACGGGCGCGCCACCCGCTTCGTCTGGAAGATCGATGCGGAAGGCCGGTTCAGGGAAGTTTCGAGCGAATTTGCCGATGCCGTCGGCCCCCATGCCGCCGATATCAACGGCATGGCCTTTACCGATCTCGCCGCCCTCTTCCATCTCGATCCCGAGGGCAAAATCACCGAGCTGCTCCAGAAGCGCGACACCTGGTCCGGCAAGACGATCTGGTGGCCGATCGAGGGCACGTCGCTGATGGTGCCGGTCGATCTCGCCGCGCTGCCGACCTATACCCGCACCCGCGAGTTCGACGGTTTTCGCGGCTTTGGCATCGTGCGCATCGGCGATGCAGCCGAGGATCCGAATGCCGTCGGCCTGACCCTGACCCGGGCGGTGCCGGAGGATGTGGCCGAGCCGGAAGCTGAGACTGTTTTCGAAAGCTACGAGGTACCCGCCGATGCACCGGAAATGGTGGCAGACGACGGTCTGCAGGGCGAAGCCGAGGATGCCATTGCTGGAAGTTCCGAGTATGACGAACCGGCTGCCGAGGCTTCGGTGATCGAAGAGCTGGAAGTCGCGGAAGATGCCGAGCAGCCGGCTGCCGCCGAAGACATATCCGCCGATGCAGCGCCATCCGAAGACCTGCTACCGGAGCCGGCACAAGAGGAGGCGCCGCAGCCGTCCAAGTCGGGGCGGCAGATCCCTTCGCTGCTCGACTGGCCGGCCGGCGAACGCCCGGCACTGCGGATCGTCGACAATGCCGGCCGCCGCCATTCCGACAAGGTCATCCAGCTGGAAGAGCGCCGCTCCAACCGCCGCGACGGACTGACCCCCGTCGAACAGGCGGCTTTCCGCGAAATCGCCCGACAGCTCGACAATTTCGTCGGTCGCCGCAACGAGGAAAAGACGCCGGAGGCCCCGACCGAGGCGGAGCTACCCGTTGTCGAACAGAACGAGCCGAGCGCGATAGAGCCGGCTCAGCTCGAGCTTGAGGCGGTGCACGAGGAACCTGTCGCCCCCGTTTCGGAAGAGATTTCCGAGGAAGAGGCGATCGCCTTCGCCGAAGACGCGAACCAGGCTTTTGCCGACGGACCGATCGAGCCCACCGAAGAGACGGAAACCGCTGTGGAGGCTCCGGCCGACCCGCATCCGGAACTTTCCGACCGCGAACTCTTGAGCCAGATGATACCGGTTCGCGAGCGTATCGGCCTTTCCGCGGAGATCGTCGACCAGATGCCGGTGGCGCTTCTCGTCCACAGCGGCGACACCTTGATCTACGGCAATCCGGAATTCCTGCGGCTGACCGGCTATCCCTCGATCGACGAGCTGGCGGAAGTCGGCGGTCTCGATGCGCTGCTGCAGCGCCAGGACCTCGAAGGCAAGACAACGGAAGCCGGCGGTATGGTCGTGGTGCGCGCCGACGATGTGCTGGTGCCGGTGACGGCGCGCCTGCAGTCCGTCCGCTGGGACAATTCGACTGTTCTCATGTTGGCGCTGATGCCGGTCGTTGCCGAGAGCCAGGGCTCCACCGAGGATGGAGAAGCGGCGGCGGTCATTCCCCTGCGCGCGCCTCGCGCCGCCGACCAACTCGCCAAGCTGCAGGTCGAGGTAACCGAACTGCGCGCCATCCTGGAAACGGCCACCGACGGCGTGGTGATCATCGGCGCCGATGGCGACATCCGCTCTCTGAACCGGGCGGCGAGCGCACTCTTCAACTACGACAATGAAGAGATCAACGGCAAACCTTTCGTCACCCTGTTCGCCCATGAGAGCCAGCGGGCGATCCTCGATTATCTCGCCGGGCTTGCCGGCCATGGCGTGGCGAGCGTTCTCAACGACGGCCGCGAGGTCATCGGCCGCGAGGCTTCCGGCGGCTTTCTGCCGCTGTTCATGACGATCGGCAAATTGACCTCCTCGAACGGCTATTGCGCGGTCATCCGCGACATCACCCAGTGGAAGCGCACCGAAGACGAGCTGCGCACCGCCAAGCGTGCTGCCGAGACGGCGAACGCCCACAAGAGCGAGTTCCTCGCCCATGTGAGCCACGAAATCCGCACACCGCTCAACGCGATCATCGGCTTTGCCGACATGATGGCGAGCGAACGTTTCGGCCAGATCGGCCATGCGCGTTATGTGGAATATGCCAATGACATCAGCCGTTCCGGTCGACATGTGCTCGATATCGTCAACGACCTCCTCGACATTTCCAAGATCGAGGCCGGCGAGATGGAGCTCGATTTCGTCGCGGTCGGCCTGAACGAGGCGGTGTCGGAAGCCGTCTCGCTGGTACAGCCGCAGGCAAACGGCCAGCGGGTGATCATCCGCACGGCCCTCTCGCATGCCGTGCCGCAGGTGGTCGCCGACCCGCGCTCGATCAAGCAGATCGTGCTGAACATCCTGTCGAACGCCATCCGCTTCACGCCCTCCGGCGGTCAGATCGTCGTATCCACGGCCTACGAGACCAACGGCAACGTGGTCCTTCGCGTCCGCGATACCGGCATCGGCATGACCCGCTCGGAGCTGGAGCTTGCGATGAAGCCGTTCCGCCAGGTTGCGAGCGCCTCCCGCAAGCGCGGCGACGGCACCGGCCTCGGTCTGCCGCTGACCAAGGCGATGGTCGATGCAAACCGCGCCGCCTTCGCGATCACCTCTGCACCGAACGAAGGCACGCTGGTGGAAATCACCTTCCCCTCGCCGCGGGTGCTGGCGAACTGATCCGGGAGACTGCGACCAGTTTCGCATCCTCCTGGCTTGACCGGGGACAGTGGCAGGCAGCATTCGTGGTTGCGTCGAAGCTTATAGCTTCCCTAGGTTGTCTCAAACATTAAAAGAAAGGCAGCCGAAGCTGCCTTTGAAGTTTAATGCTGTCCAACGAGGGTCGGTGGAGACGTCATGTCTATGAAAACTCGCGGCTAGGCGTAGTTCATACACGAGACGAAACCATGTTGCTCCACTTTTGATCAAAGCGGCTTAATGGGTCGTTAACAGCGACCCATTTCTGGAATTCATGCCGAAGATGTGCCGTATCGATACATCTCGCCTCGTTGGCGATACGCGGGCGATTCAGCTTTTCAACTCGACAAGGCCGTCGAACAGATCGAGCGCTTCCGGATTGGCGAGCGTCTCCTTGTTCCTGACCGCCCGGCCATGCACGACGTCGCGGACCGCCAGTTCGACGATCTTGCCGGACTTGGTGCGGGGGATATCGGCGACCTGGATGACCTTTGCCGGTACATGGCGCGGCGAAGCGCCGGTGCGGATGCGGGCCTTGATCGCCTTGGTAAGATCGTCGTCGAGCTTGAGATCGCCGGTGAGGCGGACGAACAGGATGACGCGGACGTCGTCGTCCCAGTCCTGGCCGATGCAGATGGCTTCCGCGACCTCCTCCATCTGCTCCACCTGATTGTAGATCTCGGCGGTACCGATCCGCACGCCGCCCGGATTGAGTGTCGCGTCGGAGCGGCCATGGATGACGATGCCGTCATGTTCGGTCCATTCGGCGAAATCACCGTGGCACCAGACATTGTCGAAGCGCTCGAAATAGGCCGCCCGGTATTTCTGACCTTCGGGATCGTTCCAGAACATGAGCGGCATGCACGGGAAGGCCTTGGGGCAGACGAGTTCGCCTTTTTCCCGGCGCACCGGCTTGCCGTCGTCGTTCCAGACGTCGACGGCAAGCCCCAGACCCGGCCCCTGGATCTCACCACGCCAGACCGGCTTCAGCGGATTGCCGAGCACGAAGGTGGAGACGATGTCGGTGCCGCCTGAAATCGAGGCGAGATGCACGTCCGATTTGATGCCTTCGTAGACGAAGGAAAAACCTTCCGGCGAGAGCGGCGAACCGGTGGAGATGATGAGCCTGAGCGCAGCCAGATCGTGGCTCTGCTTCGGCACGATGCTGCCCTTGCGGAGCGCGTCGATATATTTCGCCGAGGTGCCGAACACCGCGAACTTTTCTGCTTCGGCATAGTCGAACAGGACGTTGCCATCCGGCGCGAAGGGCGACCCGTCGAACAGGCAGAGCGTGGCACCGACCGCGAGGCCTGACGCCAGCCAGTTCCACATCATCCAGCCGCAGGTGGTGAAATAGAACATCCTTTCGCCAGGCTCGAGGCTGCAATGGAAGCGATGTTCCTTGAGATGTTGCAGCAGCGTGCCGCCGGCCGAATGGACGATACATTTCGGCACCCCGGTCGTGCCGGACGAGAAGAGAATGTAGAGCGGGTGGGAGAACGGCAGGGGCTCGAACTCGGCGGCCTTCGCTTCATAAGGCGCCGTGAAATCGGCAAGTGTACGGCCATCGGCAAGCGATGCGGCGAGTGCGGGAGCGTCGCCGGCATAAGGCACCACCAGAACCGGCGTCTTCAGCACCGAGGAAACCGCCCTCACCTTGGCGACGACGTCCTGGAGCTTGCCGTTGTACCAGTAGCCATCGCAGGTGATGAACAGCTTTGGGTCGATCTGGCTGAAACGGTCGAGCACGCCCTGTTCGCCAAAATCAGGTGAACAGGAAGACCAGATGGCACCGATCGAGGCGGTGGCCAACATGCAGGCAATGGTTTCCGGCATATTCGGCATCATCGCAGCAATGCGGTCGCCCTTCTCGATACCGAGCACCCTGAAGGCCTGCTGCAGACGAGAGACTTCGGCGCGAAGTTTATCCCAGGACCAGCGATAGCCCACCTTGTCCTCGCCGCGGAAGATCAGCGCGTCTCCGGCGCCTGTTCCGGAGAGTAGATTTTCGGCGAAATTCAGCGTCGCATCAGGGAAGAAACGGGCGGCGAGCATGTCTTCGCCGTTGATCAGTGCGCGTTCGCCGCGCTCGCCCTTGACGCCGCAGAAATCCCAGACCGCCGACCAGAATTCGGCGCGCTCGCTGATCGACCACGCGTAGAACGCATCATAGTCGGGAAAGCTTTTGCCAAAGCGCTCGGCGCACCAATTGATGAAATGATAAAGCGGGGTTTTCTGCTGTACTTCCTTCGAGGGCTCCCAGAGCGGCTGTTCATTGCCCATTCCCATTCCTCCACCCTCGGAGAACCCCGCCCCGACATTGGAAACCAGGGTTCTGCCTCGTCTCCATCACACCAGACCCTGCGAGCTCGCAGCGTATCGGCTTTTATAGCATGTTGCACCGCATTATAAAGGAGACAGCCGGGGATGTTTCCCGGATTTGCACGGGGCCGGCATTTCCTATATGCGCGTGATGATCATGCTCACCAATCCGATCGGAAATCTGCGGAAGAACCTGGGCCGCCCGCTGGGCCGGCGGTCGCGCCGCGTTCTGATCGGCGCCATCGTCGCCCTCTGCCTGTTCGCGCTTTTCCAGGTTGTCGCACCGTTCCTCGTTTCATCGGCCGTCGTGCGCGAAAGCATGGAGCGGGCGGTCGCCGAATGGACCGGCCATGACGTGGAAATCGAGGGAACACCGGATATCCGCTTCTGGCCCGAACCTCGGGTCACGCTCAGGGACATCACCATCCGCAAGCAGGCGGAGGACGGCGAGCGCGTGCTCGGCCGGGTCTCACGGCTTTCGGCGTCGTTCGACCTCCTGCAGGCCCTGGTCGGCCAGCCCGAGTTCAAGGACTTTCGGCTCACGGATCCGGAAATCTACGTCATCAGGGAGGCCGACGGCAGGCTCGACTGGGCGAATGACGGGCTGCTCAGCCGTGCAGTGCGCGGTGCGCGGCCGGACGGCAGCGGCCAGACGCTGACGGCGGATGACGATGCACGCATGGGCGATGTCGGCATCACCAACGGAACACTCGAAATCTCCGACCTCGCCAGCGGCCGCGTCACACGGTTCCAATCGATCGACGGAACGCTCGACTGGCCCTGGCTTTCTCGCGGCCTGGAGCTCAAGGCGGATGCCGAGCTCAACGGCCGGGCGCTGACGCTGGACATAAGTTCGCCCCAGCCCCTGCTGCTGCTCTCGGGCAAAAGCGGCGATATCTCGGGCACGATGGCATCCTCCCTCTTTCGGGGCCAGTTCCGAGGCGTCGCCAACCTTGCGGCGCAGGCATTTCTTTCGGGCGATGCCGAACTGACGGTCCCCGACCTTGCGGCGGCGATGAGCTGGGCCGACCTGAACTTTTCCGGCACGGAACGCTTGAAAAGCTTCTCGTTGACGACCCACCTCGTTACCAACGACAACGTCCTTCGCTTCGACAACCTCTCCCTCAGCCTGAACGACGCCAAGGCGACGGGCATACTCGATCTGCTGCTGCCCGCGGACAAACCGCCGAGACTGACCGGCACGCTCGCCTTCGACCGGATGGATTTTTCCGCCGCACTTGCCGCCATTAAGCCGCGCACCATGGGAGACGCCAGCCAGGGCGATGGCCAGCTCGCCGATCTGGAACTCGACCTGAGGCTTTCCGCCCAGCAGGCGACACTCGGACCTTTCCAGCTTTCGGAGGCCGCCGTGAGCGTGATGAACACCGGCGAGCAATCCCGTATCGACATTGCCGACAGCGATTTCGAGACGGGCCGGCTGACCGGCCGGGTCGCCACCGTAAAAGGCGGCGTGGCAGGGGCCGTCGCCCTGCGCCTTGCTGTCCAGGACGCCGATTTCGGGAATATCGTCAGGGAACTCGGCCTCGCCGGGCCACTTCCGGCGGCACGCGGATCGTTGGACCTGGCGCTCGACGTCGACCGGCCGCTGGAGCCGGAAGCCTGGCGCAACGCCAAGGGTACCTTGCGCTTCCGCGCGGACCGCGGTTCGTTTTCAGGCGTCAATATTGCCGGCATCCGGCAGCTCGCGGCGCAAAAACCCTATTTTCCCCTGAGCGATGCCGGCACCGGCAACCTGGAATTCGACCATATCGACATATCCGCCAATCTTGCGGACGGTTCGGCCGATATCCGCGAGGGGAAGATCACCGGCGCCGCGGAAACGCTGACGCTTTCGGGCGTCATTCCTTATATCAACAACAGCCTCGCGCTCTCGGCGATCGTCGAAACGATCCCGCAGGGTGCCAATGCCGCGCCGCTGAGGGTCTTCATCGGCGGGTCCTGGCCAAACCCAGTCATCTGGCCTGTTTCGCAAACTCCGGCGAAACCCCTACAATGAACCGAATCAACCGGATGGGGGTAATCTGGTGGCGCGGTTCCTGATCAATCTATGCAAGGCGCTGCTCGCCTGTCTCATCATGGGCGCGGTCTTGAGCTTTTTCGGCATCACCATGCCGTCGCTGCTGGCGCTCCTGCACCTGACGCCGGACGATATCCGGATCGGGCTCGAGAACGCCTATGTCTGGTCGGTGCCGCGCGTCGTGCTCGGCGCCGTCATCGTGCTGCCGGCCTGGCTGCTCATCTACATCTTCATGCCGCCGCGCGGAGGCGAGTGAGCCTCAGGTCGTACCACGGGCTGCGACGTGCTCGTCGCGGATACGCCGCATCTCGGCCTGCTTGGTGGTGATCGAGGTGATGATGACGCCGATGGTGACAAGCCCGATCAGAATGGTGCAGATCGCGTTGATTTCCGGCGTGACGCCCAGGCGAACCTGGCTGTAGATCTTGATCGGCAACGTGGTGGCGCCGGGACCTGTGGTGAAGCTCGCAATCACCAGGTCGTCCAGCGACAGCGTGAAGGCCAGCATCCAGCCGGCGATGACCGCCGGAAAGATCAATGGCAGGGTGATCTTGAAGAAGGTCTTGACCGGCGGGCAGCCGAGATCGAGGGCCGCCTCCTCCAGGCTCCGGTCGAAGGTCAGCAGCCGCGACTGCACGACGATCGCCACATAGCACATCGTGAAGGTCGTATGCGCAATGATGACAGTCCAGAAACCGCGATCGATGCCGACCGCGACGAACAACAGCAGCATCGACAGGCCGGTGATCACTTCCGGCATGACGAGCGGCGCATAGATCATCCCGGAAAACAGCATCCGGCCGGGAAAGCGCGTGAAGCGCACGAGGGAAAGGGCCGCGAAGGTGCCGAGCACCGTACCGATCGTGGCGCTGATGATGCCGACGCGTGCCGTTACCCACGCGGCGTCCATGAGACCCTGGTTCGACCACATCGTGCGATACCATTGCAGCGAAAAGCCGCCCCAGACCGTGACGAGCTTGGAGGCATTGAACGAATAGACCACCAGGATGATGATCGGGATGTAGAGGAAGGCGAAACCGAGGGTCAGGACGGTGGCGTCGAAGCGGGATGATTTCATCTCAAGCCACCTTCTTCTGCTGGTTCTGGAAAATCATGATCGGTACGACCAGCATGACCAGCAGGATGACCGCCACGGCCGATGCCAGCGGCCAGTCGCGGTTGCCGAAAAATTCCGTCCACAGCGTCTTGCCGATCATCAGCGTGTCGGCGCCGCCGAGGAGATCCGGGATGACGAATTCGCCGGTGATCGGGATGAAGCAGATCATCGAACCGGCGATCACGCCCGGCAGCGACAAGGGGAAGGTGATCTTCCAGAATGCCTTCCAGGGCGGGCAGCCGAGATCGCTCGCGGCCTCCAGCAGAGTATTGTCCATCTTTTCCAGAGCCGCATAGAGCGGCAGGACCATGAATGGCAGATAGGAATAGACGATGCCGACAAAGACCGCGTAGTCGGTGCGGAAGACCTGAACCTGCTCATCCGCGCCGAGAAGGCCGACCGACTGAAACAGCAGCGTCAGCAGTCCGTCGGGCTTCAGGATGCCTATCCAGGCGTAAACGCGGATCAGGAAGGACGTCCAGAACGGCAGGATGACCAGCATGACCAGCGTCGGCCGCAGCGTGGTCGGGGCGCGGGCCATGGCGAGCGCCATGGGATAACCGATCAGCAGCAGCAGGAAGGTAGAGATCACCGCGATGCGCAGCGAAGAGAGATAGGCCTCTATGTAAAGCGGATCGTCGGTCAGGAAGAGATAGTTGTCGAGATCGAGTTCGGAAACGAAATCGCCGAATGCGCCGAACCCTTCGAACAGCGGCGTATAGGGCGGCATGGCGATCGCCGTCTCGGAGAGCGAAATCTTGAAGATGATCAGGAAAGGGGCGACGAAGAACAGCAGCAGCCAGAGATAGGGCACCGCGACCACCAGCCAGCGGGCGGGGTTGGGTTTGTTG
>NZ_PVBL01000059.1:0-2713 GCF_002968555.1 Neorhizobium sp. T6_25 | reverse complement strand
GGCTCCCGCTTCATGCAGATTCATTGCAACAGGGAACAGGCGAGTCCATCTTCATACGGACCCCTTAATTTAGGGGGGCTTTAATTAAAAATCAGTGAAATACCGACTGATCCTGGCAGCCGAAACCGCAAAGGCGGCAACTAAGTTAGACGCCTCGAAGGACCCGAACCGCCGGCACCCCACATGATGGCTTAAACCGTTGAAAGGACAATTTGCGGCGTAACCTGTTATTATGGAGAAGGTATCCTAAACAGGTGACGCTATTTAAGAAGGACATAATGGCACTTAGGCCTCAGGGGCGAAATTGAGTTAAACGTGGTGTACGCTTCTGTATGCACCCTCCCTGCGGGCTGACGGGTCGGCTCCATCAGGACCGGCAAGCTAAAAACTGGTTATGTCCTCGCCTCAACGAGTGAGGCAAAATAAGAAGCCCCAAACGGAAGCGCTTCATCATTGAAATCGAACCACGCGCTATGAAGGATGCAGCCGTTATCATCCGGCCCGTTGCCGATCCAGCCGTAGCATCCGTGCCGGTCCGCGAGCATGAAGGCAAAGTCCTCGACAATCATCGTCTGCGGCGGGTTTGTTTCGATCCTGTTGAACACCGCCGATCCTGCGATCTCCGCAGACCGGGCAGCAGCCTCCGAGTTGATGAGCGTCGGATATTGCTGGACATAGGACACCTTGCATAGCGCGCCGGTCGACATGCAGATACCTTCGACGACCCGCCGAACAGCCGATTCCGCTGCGTCGCGCGCCGTGGGAGAAAACGCCCTCACGGTGCCCCGGATAGTGATCGTGTTCGGCAAGACATTATAGGCATCGCCGCCGTGAATTTGCGTGGCGCTGACGACGATCGCATCCAGAGGATCGACGTTTCGCGCGGAAATCTGCTGGAGCGCAACGAGGATATGGCCGGCGGTCAGGACGACATCGGCTCCCTTATGCGGCTGTGCCGCATGCATTCCGGTGGACCTCACCTCGATCTCGAAGGCATCGCCGGACGCCATCATCGGGCCCGCCTTAACAGCGAAGGTTCCGACCTCCATTCCGGGCCAGTTGTGCAACCCATAAATTTCGTCGCAGCGGAAACTCTCGAACAACCCTTCACGGATCATGCGGGCGGCACCGCCATCGTTGCCTCCCATCTCCTCAGCAGGCTGAAAGACGAAAACGACGCGGCCGGAGAAATCCCGGGTCTCGGCAAGATAGCGGGCGGCGCCGAGGAGCATCGCCGTGTGCCCGTCGTGACCGCAGGCGTGCATTACGCCGCTATTCGTTGAACGATGCGGGAAATCATTGCGCTCTTCAATCGCGAGCGCGTCCATATCAGCCCTTAGCCCAATGGAGCGTCCACTTTCGCGGCTACCGTAAAGCACGCCGACAACGCCTGTCCCACCCATGCCTTCGGTTACTTGGATGCCGTAGGAGTGAAGCTTTTCCGCGACGAAGCTGGCGGTCTTATGTTCCTGGTAGGAAAGCTCAGGATTGGCGTGAAGATGGTGCCGCCACCGGATCATTTCCTCGTGAAATTCGGCGATCCTGTTCTTGATGGGCATCTTCAGTCTTCCCCTGTTTTTATGTCGCGATGGGCGAGCCGCAAATGCTCGCCCAATGTTGCAATCGCGCCGGCCTCGTTGCCGTCCCGACAAGCCTGGAGCAATTTTCGGTGTTCGGCCGCTGACTTTTCCGGCCGGGCGATTATGGAGCTTGCGATCACCTCGGCAAGAGCGGATGACTTGTTCAATTGTTCGATGGTTCGCAACAGCGTCTGCCGGTTCGACGGACGGTAGAGCGCGTGGTGAAAATCCCAATTCAGAGCCGAGAGCCTTGACGGCTCGTCTTCTGCTTCTGCGGCATCGAGTGCCATCTCGGCCCTGGCAAGATCGAGCTTCGTGATTTGCGGAAAGGCGGACCGGAGTGCCAGCGGTTCTAAAAGCAGCCGCATCTCGAACAGATCATCGATCATCCCCCGGTCGAGCTCAGCGACTCTAGCCCCTTTGTAGCCGGTCGTCTCGACCAATCCCTCTTCGGCAAGCGATTGGAGAGCGTGCCGCAGCGGCGTGCGGCTGACGCTCAGCTGTTCGGACAATGCTTCCTGACGCAGCGGCTGCCCGGGCTGCAGCGTGCCGTTCAGGATCAACGTCCTGATTTTGACCGTGGTCGATTCAGCCTGCGTCTTCTGCGTATCCGAAACCATAATTGTATCCAATATTCGTTTCGCTTCCGCTTGTCAACTTCGGATGGTTTCCGACGATCCATGCCATAACGCTGCAGAAGGTCGACAGACTGGCCTCGCTGTCGCCTGCCAATCCCGCCCAAGATCGACAAGCGCTGGCGATCAATGAGCGCCTCGGAATTTGCGGACTATAGACCATCATGTTGAGATCGGCCCTCGACCGCGAAGGTAGAGAATTCCAGACCCAAGGATCGGGTGGTGAAGGCTCTTGATCCCTTCGCGGGTGCTCGTGACCTTGCGACTACACAAGTCGCGTTGCGGCTGGTAGACGCGGCGTCCGCATCGCTGGGGCGCTTTAGGTTTCATCGCAATGCAAGTGCCTTGTCGACTAGGACCGATCGACATTCAGGATTCCCAAATCGCCTGAAGGCTGATTCATAGGCTCCCGTGTTCAACGCGGAGGTCTGCGGGTGGCAGCCAGACGGTATGAATTGAGCGATGTGCAGTGGGCGCAGATTGCGTCGTTGTTGCCCG
>NZ_PVBL01000058.1:0-2760 GCF_002968555.1 Neorhizobium sp. T6_25 | reverse complement strand
GTAAGCGCTGTTCTGACACCAGGGTATTCAGGGCTTGACTGGTTTCATTGTCACTGCAGGGCAGCAAGGCGCTCTGCTTCAGTCATCGCTGCAGCTTTGGTTTTGAATGGCCCGATATCATGCTCCTCGGTATCGGGCAGCCATTTCGCGAGGAACCACCAGCCGCCTGGGCGGTAGCTGACGTTGCTTCGCACCGACCCGACGTTCTTGGCAAAGAACCAGCCGGAATCAATTCCATCTTGTTCCCAATTGATGCTTTTCTCAGTCATGACATACCCGTTGGTGGAGCTAGCCAACCACTTTATCCGGGCGATATGACCACGGCAACAACTCGTCGATCTGGCTGTTCGGATGGCCGTTGACGATGCGGGTGAGGATATCTGAGAGATAGGCCAGAGGCTCGACTTGGTTGAGCTTGGCGGTCTCGATGAGCGATGCGATGGTCGCCCAATGTTCAGCACCGGCATCAGAACCCGCGAAGAGTGCGTTCTTCCGATTCAAAGCAATTGGCCTGATGGAACGTTCGACGGTGTTGGAGTCGATCTCGATCCGGCCATCGTCGATGAACCGGGTTAAGCCATCCCAGCGTGACAGGGCATAGCGGATCGCTTCGGCAAGCTTCGTCTTCTGGCTGATGTAGTCGAGCTGTTCACGTAGCCAGGGAGCGAGGCTGTCGGTGATCGGTCGGCTCTTCTCTTGGCGCGTGGCGCTACGCTCCTCGTGTGTGCGGCCACGTATCTCGTCTTCGATCCTGTAAAGTTCGGCGATGCGTCGAAGCGCCTCGCTGGCGATGGGTGCCGGACCGGCGGCGGCCAGTTCATAGAAGCGGCGTCGAACGTGAGACCAGCAGAATGCCAGCGACACGGTGTTCCTTGCCGCGAGCGGGCGATATCCACTGTAGCCGTCGACCTGCAGGATGCCGACGAAGCTCTCGAGATGGACCATCGGACGTTCACCTTTGCGGTCCGGCGCATAGACATAGGCGACGCCGGGCGGGTCATCGCCCTGCCATGGCCTGTCATCACGCGCATAGGCCCAAAGCTGCCCCGTCTTGGTCTTGCCACGTCCCGGATCGAGCACCGGGGCTGTCGTCTCGTCGGCGAAGAGCTTGGACGACGACTTCAAATGATCAAGCAGCCGCTGATGGACCGGGCGCAGATGCCAGGCGGCACGACCGACCCAGTCGGCGAGCGTCGAGCGATCGAGATCGATGCCCTGGCGCTTGTAGATTTGCGCCTGGCGGTACAGCGGCAGGTGATCGGCATATTTGGAGACCAGAACCTGGGCGACGGTTGCCTCGGTCGGAATGCCGCCCTCGATCAGGCGAGCAGGAGCGGCGGCCTGGACCACGACCTCTTCGCAAGCCCGGCAAGCATACTTTGGGCGGCGCACCACCAGAACGCGGAATTGGGCGGGCACAATGTCCAGCTTCTCGCTGACATCCTCGCCGATCCGATGCAGATCATGGCGGCAGCAAGGACAGGCATGGTCATCGATATCGACTGTGATCTCGATGCGCGGCAGGTGTGCTGGTAGCGAACCCCGGTTCGTGCGCCGCTTGGCGACCTGCGCCTGGCGAAGAGCATTCGACGTCTGCTCCTTCTCTTCCAGCCCCACAGCCTCGACCTGTTCGGCCTCTTCAAGCCCCAACAGAAGCTGGTCTTCGGGAAGGGTCTCGGCCCGGCGGCCGAAGCGATGGCGCTGCAATTCCTTGATGATCTGACGCAGGCGGGCATTCTCCGCCTCGCGCGAAAGCACCATGGCTTTCAGTGCGTTCAGGTCATCGGGAAGCTCGTCTGCCGTCATCGTCATGGATCGAGAACAGCATATTTTGCCGCTCAGAACGAGAGGTTAGATAGTGCTGATTCAATTGGTCGCGGCCGCTATCCAGCCTTTATCGGCGCTCGCGTTTCGCTCGGCGCATGAACGCGTTTCCAGTCCAATCCCTCGAACAAAAGCGAGAACTGAGCGGCCGTCAGATGCATCGCACCATCTTGCATCCGAGGCCAATGGAACTCGCCATCCTCAAGCCGCTTGGCGACCAGGCACACGCCGCTACCGTCCCAGAAGATCAGCTTGATCCGGTCCGTTCGCTTGGCCCGGAACACGTAGATCGTGCCAGAGAACGGGTCGGCACCCATCTGGGCCTTCACCAGCGCTGCCAATCCTTCCGCGCCTTTGCGGAAGTCGACGGGCTTGGTGGCGATCATCACCTTTACCGCACCGGACGGACCAATCACGATTGAGCCTTCAACGCCTGGATAACGGCGACGATCGTTGCGGCATCGGTGCCAGAGGCGATGCGCAGCGTGGCTCCATCAATTTGCAATTCGATAGCCGCCTCCGGACAAGCTTTTCGTGGCAAACGTGCCTGCCGCACCTTCTTCGGCTCCGATTTCTCCGGCGACACGACGACCGCTGGCGCAAACATCGGTTCTTCCTCCGCCACAGCAAGAGCCTCAAGCGGCTTTCGGGCGAGCCGTCGCCATGTGAACAATTGCTGTGGCGTCAACCCATGCCGCCGCGCCACAGAGCACACCGTCACGCCAGGCTCGCAACTCTCCGCAATGATCTGCGCCTTCTGATCGTCGCTCCATTCGCGACGACGGCCACTGCCGGTGAATATCTCAAACCGGTGGACCGGCTCATCCTTGGAGTTAAGCGTAAGCTCTGAAATCGACATATGTCCAAGCCCTCTTTCGAGGCTGAACATCAATGATCAAGTGATGATCCGGAAGGTGGGGTCAGGACAGCGCTTAC
>NZ_PVBL01000057.1:0-3651 GCF_002968555.1 Neorhizobium sp. T6_25 | reverse complement strand
CGGCAGCCCCGCCGGTGATCGTGTTGTCGAGGGTATTGCCCGTCCCGGCAAAGGCCACCACCCCGGTGTAGGTCAGGTTCTCGACATTGTCGGCAAGCGTGTAGCTCGCCAGTGCCGTCTGCATCGTATCAATGCCTTCCGCCGCATTCTCCGTCACCACGTCGCCGGCATTGTCGACCACGTAGATGTCGTTGCCGCTGCCGCCGATCAGCGTATCGGCGCCGACCCCGCCGTTCAGCGTGTCATTGCCCGCCCCGCCGGTGATCGTGTTGGCAAGCACATTGCCGGTGCCGGCGAAGTTACCGCTGCCGGTATAGACGAGGTTCTCGACATTGACGGCAAGCGTCAGCGCGGCAAGTCCGGCCCGGACCGTATCGCTCCCCTCGTTTGCCAGTTCCGTCACCACGTCGGTGGCGATGTCGACGATGTAGGTATCGTCGCCGGTGCCGCCGATCAGCGTGTCGGCGCCTGTCCCGCCATCCAGCGTGTCATTGCCCGCAGCCCCGGTCAGCCTGTCGGCTGCCGCTCCGCCCTTGATGATGTTGCCAAGCGCATTGCCGGTGCCGGTAAAGGCTGCCGCGCCCGTCGCGGTCAGGTTCTCGACATTGACCCCCAGCGTGTAGGAGGCCAGGTTCGTCTGCACCGTGTCAATGCCCTCGTCGGCAGTCTCGACGACGATGTCGCCGGTGCTGATGACATATGTGTCGTCGCCCGCCCCGCCTTTCAGCGTGTCGACACCCGTTCCGCCGGTCATGACGTTGTTCAACGTATTGCCATTGCCGGCAAAGGCCGCTGTGCCGGTCTTGGTGAGGTTCTCGACATCTGTGCCAAGCGTGTAGCTTGCGAGGTTCGTCTGCACCGTGTCGGTGCCCTCGTCGGCGTTTTCGGTGACGGTGTCGCCGGCATTGTCGACGACGTAGATATCGTTGCCCGTGCCGCCGGAAAGCGCATCCGCTCCGGCGCCGCCGTTCAGCGTATCATTGCCCGCATCGCCAGAGAGCGTGTCGTCGCCAATTCCGCCGGTGATGAGGTTGTCGAGAGTGTTGCCGGCGCCCGTAAAGCCGCCGCTTCCGGTGAAGGTCAGGTTCTCGACATTGGCGATCGCCGCCAGCGAATAGTTCGCAAGATCGGTCTTGATGACATCGGTGCCGCCACTGGATGCCTCGACCACCACATCGCCCAGGGTATCGACGATATAGGTGTCACTGCCGCCACCGCCGATCAGCGTATCGGCGCCTGCCTTGCCGTCAAGCGTATCGGCCCCCGCCCCGCCGGTGATCACGTTCACCGCGCCATTGCCGCTGCCGGTAAACGCCGCCGCACCCGTGTAGGTCAGGTTCTCGACATTCGTTCCAACGACATAGCTCGCAAGCGTCGTCTGGACCGTGTCCGTGCCCTCGTTCAGGTTCTCGACGATGATGTCGGTCGCAACATCGACCACATAGGTGTCGTCGCCCACCCCGCCCGACATCCTGTCGTTGCCAACGCCTCCAATCAACGTGTCGGTGCCGGCGCCGCCGTCAAGGATATCGGCGGCCGCGCCGCCCCGGATCGTGTTGTCGAGGCCATTGCCGGTCCCGGTGAATGCCGCCACGCCGGTGTAGGTCAGGTTCTCGACATCGGTGCCAAGCGTGTAGAATGCGAGGTTGGTCTGCACCATGTCGCTGCCTTGGCCGGCGTTTTCGGTGACGACATCGCCGGCGTTGTCGATCACATAGGTGTCGTCGCCACTGGCGCCGATCAGCGTATCGGCGCCGGCTCCGCCGTTCAGCGTGTCATTGCCCGCCCCACCGGTGATCGTGTTGGCGAGCCCATTGCCGGTGCCGGTGAAGTTTCCAGATCCCGTGGAGGTGAGGTTCTCGATATTTGCCCATGCAGCGATCGAATAGGTAGCGAGCGAGGTCCGTATCTCGTCGGTGCCGGCGCTGGCTGCCTCCGTAACCACATCGGTCGCCATGTCGACGATGTAGATATCATTGCCGGTGCCACCGACCAAAGTATCGGCTCCCGCGCCACCATCCAGGATATCGTTGCCGGCGCCGGCAATGATGGTATTCTTCTGCGAATTGCCGATGGCGCTGAAGTTGCCAGCACCGGCAAAGGTCAGATTCTCGACGTTCGAGAATTGCACGAGAGAGTAGCTCGTGAGCGTCGTCTTGATGAGGTCGGTGCCTCCTCCGACATCTTCGATCACCAGATCATCGGCATTGTCGACAGTATACGTATCGTTCGCGCGACCACCCTGCAGCGTATCCGCCCCGGCACCGCCATCAAGCGTATTCGCAGCCAGGAGAGAGCCTGCGATGATGTTATCCAATGCATTGCCCGTGCCGGAAAATGCGGCAATTCCAGTGTAGGTCAGGTTTTCGATATTCGCCTTGGATGCAAGAGAGTAGGCAGCCAGTGCGGTCCTGACGGTATCGGTGCCCTCGTCGGCGTTTTCGGTGACGACGTCGGCGGCATTGTCGACGATATAGGTATCGTCGCCGGTGCCGCCGGTCAGGATATCGGCGCCGGCCTTGCCGTCCAGCGTGTCGTGGCCACCGCCACCCGACAGCGTGTCCACGGCAGCCCCGCCGGTGATCGTGTTGTCGAGGGTATTGCCCGTCCCGGCAAAGGCCACCGCGCCGGTGAAGGTCAGGTTCTCGACATTGTCGGCAAGCGTGTAGCTCGCCAGTGCCGTCTGCATCGTATCAATGCCTTCCGCCGCATTCTCCGTCACCACGTCGCCGGCATTGTCGACCACGTAGATGTCGTTGCCGCTGCCGCCGATCAGCGTATCGGCGCCGACCCCGCCGTTCAGCGTGTCATTGCCCGCCCCGCCGGTGATCGTGTTGGCAAGCACATTGCCGGTGCCGGCGAAGTTACCGCTGCCGGTATAGACGAGGTTCTCGACATTGACGGCAAGCGTCAGCGCGGCAAGTCCGGCCCGGACCGTATCGCTCCCCTCGTTTGCCAGTTCCGTCACCACGTCGGTGGCGATGTCGACGATGTAGGTATCGTCGCCGGTGCCGCCGATCAGCGTGTCGGCGCCTGTCCCGCCATCCAGCGTGTCGTTGCCGGAACCGCCGGAAACGACGTTCGCCAAAGCATTGCCGGTCCCGACAAAATCGCCGGCGCCGATGAAGGTCAACTTCTCGACATTGGCGATACTGGTCAATTCATAAGCGGAAAGCGCCGTCTTGATCAGATCGGTGCCGGCGTTGGCGGCTTCGGAAACGATATCGCCCTGGGCATCGACGATGTAGGTGTCGTTGCCAACGCCTCCAATCAACGTGTCGGCGCCGGCGCCGCCGTCGAGGATATCGGCGGCCGCGCCGCCCCGGATCGTGTTGTCGAGGCCATTGCCGGTCCCGGTGAATGCCGCCACGCCGGTGTAGGTCAGGTTCTCGACATCGGTGCCAAGCGTGTAGATTGCGAGGTTCGTCTGCACCATGTCGCTGCCTTGGCCGGCATTTTCGGTGACGACATCGCCGGCGTTGTCGACCACGTAGGTGTCGTCGCCGCTGCCGCCGATCAGCGTGTCGGCGCCGGCTCCGCCGTTCAGCGTGTCATTGCCCGCCCCACCGGCGATCGTGTTGGCGGCACCATTGCCGGTGCCCGAGAAATTGCCGGTGCCGGTGTAGGTGAGGTTCTCGATATTCGCCAATG
>NZ_PVBL01000056.1:0-5140 GCF_002968555.1 Neorhizobium sp. T6_25 | reverse complement strand
AACCTTCGGTTTTGCGCACCGGTATTTTGCCCCAGGCAAAAACCTTATAACGCGGGGTGGAGCAGCCCGGTAGCTCGTCAGGCTCATAACCTGAAGGCCGCAGGTTCAAATCCTGCCCCCGCAACCAAATCCCTAAACTCCCGAAGCAATCGCTCCGGGAGTTTTTTGTTGCTGAAGCCCCGGTCCCGAGATCACACCGCTCCCAACCAAACCCTCGTCCGCCACAAGGACGGCCTGGAAGCAGGCCATAGTCGGCGTGGCGAGAAGACGCACTCGCGCGTCGTTTTCCTTCCCTGTCCCCGGTCTATTGATTCTGTGCCGGAGGCTGCTTGTCGGTCCAGGAGGGCGGCATCCCGACCTGAGAGACTGCAAAGTCCACCAGACCGGGCGACCGGCCGAATCGCTCGCAGGCAGCGAATTTCGGCTTTCCACCAAGTCCGGACTTGATCCTCTGCCCCGAAGGGATTTTGGGGAGGCCCTTGAAGGGCGTCTTGCCGCTGACGAGCATCCGGGAAAAATCACTGCCGAAGCTCGCCGCAAGCGAATAGGCGTCCCCGATCTGCGAAACGGGCGCACTGGTAGTTACCAAGTTCGCTCCTTTTGCCTATACCATCGCACCGACTTGCTTGCCGTCCCTGGTGGTTGCCTCCGCCTCCACGGCAAGACCTCAAGTCCGAGGGGCCTGTTCTTTCGCAGACGAAGCTTGGTTGCTTCGATGCGGTGCGGTCTCCACCGGCGGCAATTGTAGTGTCACCCGCAGACCATGCGGCGATATGTTTTCAAGTAGCAGCGAGCCGCCGTGGCCCTTTGCGATTTCATCCGCAATCGAAAGCCCCAGCCCAAAACCGCTGCTGGAATTGAGTGACCGGGCCTCGTCAACCTTGAAGAAGGGCTCCAGGACCTTGTCCTCCAGCCCTTCTTCAAGGCCTGGCCCGTTGTCGCTCACAATTATTACCGCTCCACCCTGCGGGCTATTGCGCAATTCGACAGCTACCTTCGTGCCGAACCTTACCGCGTTCTCCACGATATTGGTGATAGCGCGTATGAGAGCCTTTTGTTGACACACGTATCCAAACCGCTCAGGTCCGCAGTAAATTACGTCATGCCCGAGGTCACAAAATTCCGACGCGATAGTCCGCAAAAGGCTGGAAATATCAACCTTTCGAAGCGGTTCGGCTGTAGCGGTGCTGCTTAAATACTGAAGGCTTTCCTCAATCATGGTGGTAAGGTTGTCAATATCCGCCAGCATCGCTTCCCTGGACGCGGGGTCCTTCGAACGCTCCACGCGCATACGCAGTCGTGTCAGAGGCGTCCTGAGATCGTGGCTCACAGCCGTCAGCATCCGTGTGCGATCATCGACCATTTTACGGATGCGGTGACGCATGTTGTTGAGCGCCGTTGCAAGTGTGCGAAGTTCCCTGCCGCCTTCGGCGGTGAATTGCTCTCCTTCGTTACCGTCGAGGCGCAGTCTCTTTGCCGCGTCGGCAAAGCGGACGAGAGGCGACGTGATCATGCGGCTTATATAGAGCACCAGAAGGAGCATCGGCAGCATCAGGATGACGGCTTTGGCGATGAACTCGGCGACTGTGCTGAAAGACGAGGGGAAAACATCGGCACCGGTGAACCCGATAACGAGAGCACGGTGCGCGTCAAGGCGCACCGCAACCGCACTGTGTCCCCCGCCGTCCGAACTGTCTTTAAGAACCACCACCTCAAAATCGGCAGGCAATACGTCCTGAAGCGCGCCCGAGATCAAGGGATCATCCGTTTGACGCGCCAATTCGCTACGGACGTCGCTCCATGGCAGAACCTTCAATTCGAGACTGCTGGAGGCGCTTGCCCTCACCAGATGCTCGATTTCGACGTCATTTCTGGCGCCTCTGACCTGATGCACAAGCAACTCGATTTGAGCGCCTTTGCCCATAAGCATTTTTTCATTCTGGAAAATGAATGGCTCAGGGAGGACAGCGATAAGACAAATAACGAGCAGCGGAACAATAGATGCGAACACCATGAATTGGGTTCGTATGGATGCCCTGCGCAAGCGGCCAATCATGGTGCTATCGCAACCTCCGGAGTGAAAACATATCCGCCAAGGCGCACAGTTTTGATGAATGTCGGCTCCTTGTAATTCGGTTCGATTTTCTGCCGGACACGACTGACGTGTACATCGATGCTGCGTTCGACAGGTCCTGCAGAGCCTGCGTGGGTACGGGCCAGTATTTCATGGCGGTTCATTACCTGTCGGGGGTTCTGGCAAAACACCAGCAGCACATCAAATTCCGCCGTTGTGAGCGACACATGGAAACCGTCGCGGTCGGTCAATTCTCGCGTGACCGGGTCGATCCGCCAGCCCGCAAACGTCATGGGTGCCTGTTGTGGCTTGACCTGCGCTGAATACGACGACCGCCGCAGAAGCGCCTTTATTCTCGCCAGAAGTTCCCTGGATTTGAACGGTTTCGTGACGTAGTCATCGGCGCCCAGTTCCAGTCCGACAACCCTGTCTATCTCTTTCGTTCGCGCCGTCAGCATGAGGATGGGTATTGTGTCAGACGACCTGATTCTCCTGCATATGCTGAAACCGTCCTCACCCGGCAGCATTCCATCCAGCACTATAAGGTCGAATTCCTTCTTCTTCAGTACACTGTCCATTTCAACCGCAGATCCGACCGCCTCTGCGGCATAACCCGCCTCCTTGATCAGATCGATCAGCATGCTGGCGATATCCCGATCATCCTCGACGACCAGGATTCGGGCTGATGCTTGTGCAAGAACATTGGACGCGACGTTATTCATAGGCTTGGCCATTCGTGGCGGAATCCCGATCATCAGTTAGCCCGTTTCGCAGCATGGTTGTCAGCAACAATTATGTTTAATTTTGTTTCGCGGTTTCGCCACGGACCCTGAGTCGATGGGTTCGTCAGCACTGCCGGCCAGCCTCAATCTTCGGCTCATGGAGCATGGCCTCGCGGCTGTCGTCCTTCCCGAAGCTTGGCTTTAGAAGCAGCAGGAAATCGTCGACGAAGGTGAAGATCACGGGGATAACGACGAGGCTTAGGACGGTGGAAGTCATCAGGCCGCCGATCACGACGATCGCCATCGGTTGACGGAAGCTTGCATCGCCGCCGCTGAGGCTCATGGCCACGGGAAGCATGCCGCCGCCCATGGCGATCGTCGTCATGACGATCGGGCGGGCGCGCTTGTGGCAGGCATCGACCAGGGCGTCGAAGCGCGAAAGACCTGCGCGTCGCGACACGATCGCATATTCGACCAGCAGGATCGAATTCTTCGTGACCACGCCCATCAGCATGAGCAGGCCGATCAACACGGGCATGGAGAAGCTCGTTCCGGTCAGCACCAGCGGCAGCAGCGCGCCGCCAAGCGACAGCGGCAGCGCCATGAGGATCGTCAGCGGCTGGAGGAAATCATGGAAGAGCAATACCAGAACCGCATAGATGCAGAACACGCCTATCCCCATGGCGATGGCGAAGTTGTCGAAGAGTTCCGAGCTGCGCTCCAGTTCGCCCTGTTCGACGAGCCTGACGTTGTCCGGAAGGTTTTGGAGGGCGGGCAACGCCTGCGCTTCGCGATAGACGTCACCGAGGACACGGCCGTTGAGTTCGACCGACAGCGTAACGTTTCGCGAGCGGTCGATGCGGCTGATCTCGGACGGACTGCCCCCGATGCGGATGTCGGCGACCGAACCGAGATCGACGCTGCCCCTGGCGCCGGCAACGCGGAGATTTGCAATGTCGTCAAGCGTCGTTCGGTTGCGGGGATCGAACCGGACGCGGATGGGAAGCTGGCGCTGGGGCAGGTTGAGCTTGGCGAGCGAGGAGGAATAATCCCCGCTCGTGGCGACGCGAACCGCTTCGGAAATCGCTTCTGCCGTGACGCCGAGGGCGGCGGCGCGATTGAGGTCCGGGACGATCTGGACTTCCGGGGCCTGCAGGGAGGCGCTGGAGGTCACTGCGCCGACGCCTTGAAGGCCTCGCAGCTGTTCTTCGAGTGCTCCCGCCGCCCGGTCGAGCGCCCCGGAATCGTCGCTGGCGAGCGTTATTTCCAGCGTCGTACCGTTGCCGCCCGTACCCACTTCGATCCTGACGCCCGAGAGAACCGCGAGCGCCTGCCGGATGTCGTTTTCGATCTCGGCCTGCTTGCGGCTGCGTTCGCCGATCTTCTTCAAATCGGCGACAAGCGAGGCGGTTGCCGTATCGGCGGTCGTCGAAGAATCGATCATGTCATCCGACGAGGCGCTTCCAACGGCGGTAAACACCCGCGTGACGTCCGGCAGACTGGAAACGATACCTGCCGCCCGCCGCGTCATGGCGTCCGTTTGTTCAATCGGGCTGCCGGGTTGGAGCGTCAGCGTGACCTTCGTCTGCGAATCGTCCGATGCGGGCAGGAAGCCGGCGCTGAGCATGGTAATCGTCGAGAGCGAGAGCCCGAGGAATATGCAGACGCCGAGGACCGTCAGCTTGCGATGGTAGAGGCAGGTTTTGACGACGGCCATGTAGGCGCGCATGATCGCGCCGTCCCTCTGCTCGATGGGACGCGCCTTCATCAGATAAGCGGCCATCATCGGCGTCAGCAGGCGTGCGACGACCAGTGAGGCGAGAACCGCCACCGCCGCCGTTATGCCGAACTGGCGGAAGATCAGGCCGGGAATGCCGCTCATGAAAGCAGTCGGCAGGAAGACCGCGACGAGCGTCAAGGTCGTTGCGACGACGGCAAGGCCGATTTCATCGGCGGCCTCGAGCGCCGCCCCCTTCGGGGTTTTTCCCATTTGCAGGTGGCGCGCGATGTTCTCGATCTCGACGATCGCGTCATCGATGAGGATGCCGACCACGAGCGAGAGGGCGAGCAGCGTCACCGTATTGAGGCTGAAATCCGCCAGATACATTACGAGAAAAGTCGGGACGACCGAGAGCGGCAGCGCCACCGCCGAAAGCAGGGTCGCCCGCCAGTCGCGCAGGAAGAGCCAAACTACGATGACGGCCAGGATTGCACCTTTGACCTGCCACTGAGAATTTCCTCCAGAATGGATTAGAGTCCGGCCCATTAAAGGACGGACGAATGAAGAAGCAGCGATTTACGGAAGAGCAGATTATCGGTGTGCTGAAGGAGCAGGAGGCTGGCG
>NZ_PVBL01000055.1:0-5222 GCF_002968555.1 Neorhizobium sp. T6_25 | reverse complement strand
CCCGGAACCCGCGCCCGAACCCGTCGCAGCGGCTCCAAAACTCACCTGGTTCCAGCGCCTGCGCGCCGGCCTTTCCCGCACGTCGTCGCAGCTCACCGGCCAGATCAGCGCGCTCTTTACCAAGCGCAAGCTGGACGAGGAAACGCTGGAACAGCTCGAAGACCTGCTGATCCAGGCCGATCTAGGGGTCGAGACCGCCATGCGCGTCACCGGGGCGCTGTCCTCCGAGCGCTACGGCAAGGACGTGACCGGCGAGGACGTGTCGCGGATCATGGCCGAGGAGATCACCAGGGTTTTAGGCCCGGTCGCCAAACCGCTGGCGCTCGATCTCAATCACAAGCCGCATGTCATCCTCGTCGTCGGTGTCAACGGCACCGGCAAGACCACGACGATCGGCAAGCTCGCCGCAAAACTCTCCGGCTCCGGCCTCAAGGTCATGCTCGCCGCCGGCGACACGTTTCGCGCCGCCGCGATCGAGCAGCTGAAGATCTGGGCGGACCGCACCGGCTCGAGCTTTATCGGCACCAAGCTCGGCGCCGATGCGGCCGGCCTTGCCTATGACGCCTACGAGCAGGCGCGCGCCAACAAATCGGATGTGCTGATCATCGATACCGCCGGCCGGCTACAGAACCGCACCGAGCTGATGGCCGAACTCGAAAAGATCGTCCGCGTGCTCGGCAAGCTCGATCCCGATGCTCCGCACACCGTGCTGCAGACGCTCGATGCCACGACCGGCCAGAACGCCATGAACCAGGTCGAGATTTTCCGGAACGTTGCGGGGGTCAGCGGGCTTATCATGACGAAGCTCGACGGTACGGCGCGCGGCGGCATCCTGGTGGCGATCGCCGCCAAGCACAAGCTGCCGGTCTATTTCATCGGTGTCGGCGAGGGTGTCGACGATCTCGAACCCTTCGAGGCGCAGGATTTTGCCCGCGCCATTGCCGGGATTGCCCATTGATGCCACAAATCTGCCTTGGCACTCGCGCAGGGCCAAGGCAGGACGAAGCAGGTTTGACCAATATATGAAATTCGAAAGCGATACGACGCCCACCGCCGCCGACCGGCACCATCCGATGCTGAAGCTCTCGCTCGAGCTGGGGCCGCTGCTCGTCTTCTTCTTCGCCAATCTGCGCGGGGAATGGCTTGCCGCGACCTTCCCGTGGCTTTCGGTGCTCGGTGGTCCGCTGTTCATCGCCAGCGGCCTGTTCATGGTCGCGACGGTCGTTTCGCTCGTCGTCTCGAAGGTCGTTCTCGGGCATCTGCCTATGATGCCCTTCATTTCCGGCATCGTTGTCCTCGTTTTCGGCGGGCTCGGCATCTGGCTGCAGGACGAGCTGTTCTTCAAGATGAAGCCGACCATCATCAACACGCTGTTCGGCGTCGTGCTGCTCGGCGGCCTGCTGTTCGGCAAATCGCTTCTCGGCTATGTGTTCAATGCGGCCTTCCAGCTCGACGATGCCGGCTGGCGCAAGCTGACCATCCGCTGGGGCGTGTTCTTCCTGTTCCTCGCGGTCCTCAACGAAATCGTCTGGCGCGGCGCGAACGCCTATTACCTGCCCGACGCCAAGGCGGCGGATAACTTCTGGGTGGCCTTCAAGGTCTGGGGTACGATGCCGATCACGCTGATCTTCACCATGACGCAGATGCCGCTGATCATGCGCCACACGATCCAGGAGCCGGCGGGCAACGCCGAGGCCGAAAAGTGACGGCGGCGGAATTCTCCCCATCGAGTTCGTCCTCCAAGCGCTGGTTTCTCGCCGCGCTCATCCTCTTTCTGCTCCAGATCGCCATTCTCTACGCGATCGGCCGCATCCCGATCTGCGAATGCGGTTATGTGAAATTTTGGGAAGGCGGGGTGAATACCAGCGGCAATTCTCAGCACCTCTCCGACTGGTACACGCCGTCGCATATCATCCATGGCTTCCTGTTCTATGGTCTCGGCTGGCTGATCCTGCGCCGCGCGCCGCTCTCCGCCCGGCTTTCGCTGGCGATCCTGATTGAGGCTGCCTGGGAGATCGCTGAAAATTCCCCGCTGATCATCGACCGCTACCGCACGGCGACCATGGCGCTCGGTTATTCCGGCGACAGCATCCTCAATTCGGCGATGGACACGGTGTTCATGGCGCTCGGCTTCTTCGCCGCTTGGCGCCTGCCGGTCTGGCTGACGGTCGCCATCGCCATCTTCTTCGAGCTGGCGACCAGCTACATCATCCGCGACAACCTGACGCTCAACGTGCTGATGCTCGTCTGGCCGGTCGATGCGGTGCGGGTGTGGCAGGGTGGGCTGTAGCGCGGGACGGGTTTTGACCGGGGACGATTTCCTCACCCCAAGAAAAACCTGCCCACCCGCATCAATGCTTTAGCCATATTCACTTCCCCCTTCATCCCCGCCTCCCGCACCCATTCGATAATCGCCCCGTCATCGGATGGGAAACCGGGTTCGCGAACCGGCCTCCTCGTCCAAGGGTTCTCGGACCCCGGTTTCCGGTGATGGCTGCAAAGGTAGTTGGCGAGGCCTGGCAATCCTCGGAAAGACCACCGAAACAGTCGGGGCAGGCACAAACACCCTACCTCCCACATACCCGATACCGCCTGCCCCATTCCCAAACCAAAACCGCGCCGGACAAGAGGTCTGGCGCGGCCAAAGGTGCTTCTTCCAAATTCGCCATCGGCCACAAGGCAGGGGGCGCTAACTTCCCGCGGAGGCCCTTTCGATCGCAGGCATGAGATCCTGCGTCAGGCTGCGCTCGTCGAAGGGGCCGACCTTCTTGTAGAGGATCGTGCCGTCGGGTGCGACCAGATAACTTTCCGGAATACCGTAGACGCCCCAGTCGATCGCCGCCTTGCCGTTCGGATCGACGCCGATCGCCTTGTAGGGGTTGCCGAGTTCGCCGAGGAAGCGCAGCGCGTTGTCGTTGCGGTCCTTGTAGTTGATGCCGACGATGGTGAGCCGGCTGTCGTTCGCCAGTTCCTTCAAGATCGGGTGCTCCTGGCGGCAGGGCACGCACCAGGAGGCGAAGACGTTGACCAGCGTCAGCTTGCCGCCGATAGCCGCAGTCGTCAGCGCCGCGGTGTTCGAGCCTTCCAGCGGCGGCAGCGCCAGCGAAGGCGCCTTCTTGCCGATCAGGGCGGAGGGGATGGCCGAGACGTCGCGGCCGTTGACGTCCTGGTCGTAGAGCATCTTGCCGGCGACGGCTGCAAAGCCGAGAAAAACCGCCAGCGGGATCAGCGGCAGCGCATAACGCGCCAGGCTTTTCTTCGCCGCAGGCTGGTTTTCGGTCTCGATGCTCATGCCGGGTCATCCTTTGCCTGGGCGGAGCGGCGACGGATGCCGGAAGCTTCGAGCTCGGCCAGTTCCTGCCTGCGGGCGCGGCCGTCGAGCCAGGTCCAGGCGATCAGACAGAGGATGACGGCAGCCGAGACGGCATAGGACATGGCGATATAGAAAGTATGGCTCATGGTCTCACGCTTCCCGTCCTGCCATCCGCGCTGCCATCCGCCGCTGGGCGGCCACCCGGCGGCGCCAGATCTCGTTTCGCATCGCCATCGTGTGCAGGGTGAAGAACAGCATGGTGAAGGCGATCGCCATGATCAGCAGCGGCCAGAGGAATTCCTGGTCGATGGTCGGGCCGCCCATGCGGATGACGCTCGCCGGCTGGTGCAGCGTGTTCCACCAGTCGACCGAGAACTTGATGATCGGGATGTTGACGAAACCGACAAGGATCAGCACGGCGGAGACGCGGGCCGCGCGCGATGGATCGTCCATGGCGCGGTTGAGTGCGATCAGGCCCAGATACATGAGGAACAGCACGAAGACCGAGGTCAGCCGCGCATCCCACACCCACCAAGTGCCCCACATCGGCCGGCCCCAGAGCGAGCCGGTGGCGAGCGCGATCAGCGTGAAGGCGGCGCCGAGCGGGGCTGCCGCCTTGTGGCTGACGTCGGCGAGCGGGTGGCGCCAGACCAGCGTGCCGATCGCCGAAACGGCCATCACCGTGTAGCACATCATCGACAGCCAGGCGGCCGGCACATGCACATACATGATACGCACCGTCGCGCCCTGCTGGTAATCGCCTTCCGTCGTGAAGCTCAGATAGAGCCCGATGGCGAAGAAGATCACGGTGGCCGCCACCATCCACGGCAGGATGCGGGCCGCCAGCGCCAGAAACCGCGTCGGGTTGGCCAGCTCGGTGAATTTGCTGATGGCAAGGCTGTCGGTCATGGGCACTTTCTAATATGCGCGCGGAAAAATCAGCTTGATCCTGGTCAATTCGCCGGTCGTCGATCCGATCCCGTTCAATCCGATTCTAGTCAATCGCCGGCATTGCGCAACGCCAGTGCCGCGCCGAGGGGACCGAGGACGGCAAAAAACATCGTGATCGCCACCAATATCAGGAAAGGCGGCATAAACGGGGCAGGATCCTCGACCGCCGCATAGGAAGCGCTGACGCCGAAGATCAGCACGGGGATCGCAAGCGGCAGGACCAGTATCGAGACGAGCAGCCCGCCGCGCGGCAAAGCGACAGCAACCGCCGCGCCGACCGCGCCGATGAAGGTCAGCGCCGGCGTGCCGACCAAGAGCGTCAGCATGGTGGCGCCGATCGCCACCTCGTCCATGTTCATGAACAGGCCGAGCAGCGGCGATGCGATCACCAGCGGCAGGCCGTTGCCGAGCCAGTGGGCGAGGCACTTGACCAGCACGGTCAGCACCAGCGGGTGTTCCTGCATCAGCAGCAGGTCGAGCGAGCCGTCCTCGCGCTCGGTCTGGAACAGGCGGTCAAGCCCGAGCAGGGCCGACAGCAGCGCCCCGATCCAGACGATCGCCGGGCCGATGCGGGAGAGAAGGTTGAGATCCGGGCCGACGCCGAAGGGGATGACGGCGACGACGGTCATGAAGAAGAGGACCCCGATCAGAGCGCCGCCGCCGGCGCGGACCGAAAGTTTCAGGTCGCGGAGGAGGAGGGCGGTCATGAGGTGAGGCCTTGCGTTCGGGGCTTACCCCCCTCTGCCCTGCCGGGCATCTCCCCCAACTCAGTTCCCGTCATCCTCGGGCTTGACCCGAGTATCCACTTTTTGTGCCGGAAGGCGTCGATCCGGTCCGACCGGTACAGTTCGGAGGCCTGGATCCTCGGGTCAAGCCCGAGGATGACGGCGAGAGGGCGGCGGATGACGGCGGGTGTGAGGGTGCGAGGAACCCCTCCCCCTTGGGGGAAGGGGTTGGG